>NZ_KB906608.1 GCF_000381525.1 Peptostreptococcus anaerobius VPI 4330 = DSM 2949 | reverse complement strand
GCCCACTCATCCTTTATGTAAGCCTTTATATTAGGTTTCTGTACGTCAGGCTACGATTTTGCTATTGCTTCTTCTCGCCATCACCTCACGGTGATAACCTTGCAAGTTGCTATGAGGTTCGTCGGCAACTACGCCCTACGTGGACTTTCACCACAGACTGACGGCATGCCCGTCATACGCAAAAAAGAGACAGATTTATTTCTGTCTCTTTTTTCAATTGAATTAGTCTAGTATAGCTTCAACAATTGGTATTGGGTCAACTTTTTCATCACCAAAGCTAAATGTGTTGTAGAACATTTCTATCCATTCATCTTTAAGAGGTTCATCATGGTATACTGTGCAAAGTAGGTCTCCTACTTCAACCCTATCACCCTTCTTTGAGTTCATCTTAAGACCTACAGCATAGTTGATTGGATCGTCCTTAGTAGCTCTGCCAGCTCCTAGGTGCATAGCCAATATTCCAAGCTGCTGTGAATGTATATTATGAACAAAGCCAGCTTCCTTTGACTTCATTTCTGTTACGAACTTAGACTGTGGTAATAATTTTGTATCCTTTATCTGTTCTATGTTACCACCCTGGGCTTTGACCATCTGAATTAGCTTTTCATATGCCTTTCCACTAGATATAGCTTCTTCAAGCATCTTTCTTGCTTCTTCCTTGTTTGATGCTAGTTCACCCTGCATCAACATTATCTCACCAGCGCACATACACAATTCAGTGAAGTCTTTTGGACCATTTCCCTTTACTGTTTCAACTGCTTCTTCAACTTCTAAGGCATTACCGATTGTATTTCCTAGAGGCTGGTTCATATCAGTTATCATAGCCATTGTGTTTCTACCTAGTCTGTTACCTATAGATATCATGGCTGTAGCAAGTTCTTTTGCATCTTCAACTGTAGGCATAAATGCTCCTTCACCATACTTAACATCAAGTAGTATAGCATTAGAACCTGAAGCCAACTTCTTTGACATGATTGATGATGCTATAAGAGGTATAGAGTTAACTGTTGCTGTAACATCTCTTAGGGCATATAGCTTCTTGTCAGCTGGGACTAACTCACCAGTCTGACCGATAATAGCTAGACCGACTTCACTTACCTGCTTTTTAAATTCGTCTTCTGTAAGGAATATATTTAATCCATCTATAGATTCTAGCTTGTCAAGTGTTCCACCTGTGTGTCCAAGACCCCTACCTGACATCTTGGCAACCTTTAAACCACAAGCTGCAACTATTGATCCTAGGGCTATTGATGTCTTATCACCCACACCTCCAGTGGAGTGCTTGTCAGACTTTATACCTTCTATGCAAGATAAGTCTATAACGTCTCCACTATGCATCATAGCTTCTGCAAGAGTAGCTGTTTCTCTTTCTGACATACCATTTAGAAGTATAGCCATTAATAGGGCACTAGTCTGGTAGTCTGGTATAGAACCATCAGTAACTCCACTAACCCAGAACTGTATTTCCTTGTCTGTTAATTCTTCTTTTATTTTCTTCTTTTCTATTATATCTATCATTCTCATGATATCCACCTCCAAAATAAACTTCAAAAAGTATATATCTAATTCTCACCTAAAAATATATCTTCTATATCTATTCTACTAATTCATCAATCTTACTGAATAATTTCTATATTAACATCAATAAACCTACTATCATAGCTGATAATAAACTCACTGAGAATCCACCTATCATACCTCTTACTCCAAGTCTAGCTAGAGTAGCTCTCTTTTCTGGGCAAAGTATTGATATACCAGATACACACATACCTATACTACCTACATTAGCAAACCCTGCAAGTGATACACATAACATAAGTGATGTTCTAGGATCCATAGCCTTTAGCATTGGTCCTAATTTACCAAATGCAACAAACTCGTTTAATATAAGCTTAGAACCTAGTAGTTCTCCTGCCTTTAATACATTACCACCTTCAAGACCCATTAGATAACCAAGAGGTGCAAATAGGTAAGATAATATTCCTTCTAGTGAAAGTCCAAAATTACCTAGTATTCCGTTTAATAGGGCAACTATAGATATTATAGCTATTAGTGCTGCTCCTATTGCAAGCGCCATGTTCATACCGTCTATAGCTCCTGTTGACATAGCGTCGATAACATTTTCGTGGTTACCCTTTCTATCCATCTTAACTTCTCCAACCTCGTTGATTTCTTCAGTCTGTGGACAAATTATCTTAGATATTATAACTGACCCGATCGGTACCATAGTTGATGCTATAAGTAATGATTCCATTGGTATACCAAGAGCCACATAACCCGCAATTATACTAACTGACATACTACCCATACCTGATACTAAAACTAACATTATTTCACTGTCTGTCATCATACCTAGGTATTTACTTACAAGTATTGGTGAATCTGTCTGTCCTAAAAACATATTGGCAACAGCTACAAAACTCTCAACCTCAGATGTCTTAAACGCCTTACCAAGTACCCAGCCTAACTTTGAAACAACGAATCCTAATATACCACAGTAGTATAGTACAGATACCAAACCAGAGATAAATACTATGTTACCTAGAGTCTGAAATGCAAATATAAATCCTGTTGGTGATGAAGCCAACCCCAAAGATCCGAATACAAACTGTATACCTTCACTACCATAATTTAGTACCTTAGCTATAGCATCACTTACTGTTGATATAACTGCCCTACCAGCTGGAACCTTGATTATAATCGCTGCCATAACAACCTGCGCCAATAATGCCTTTAAAACCTGTTTCTTGTCTATAGCTTTTCTGTTATAAGAAACCAAAACCATAAGAGCTAGAACAAGAACGATTCCCAATAAATTAAATAAAAATTTCATATTTCCTCCCGAATTAGATGTATTTTTTTACTTTACTATATTTTTATAAAAACTATTTCCTTCGATTTCTCCCTTTGTAGAGAAGGCTTCTGATATTGTCTTAGCTATATCAGAGAAAGAAGTCCTAGTTCCTAAATCAATACCTTCTTTAATCATCTTTCCATATGCTAGCATTGGAACGTGTTCTCTTGAATGGTCAGTACTTGGTGTAGACGGGTCACAACCATGATCAGCTGTTAGTATCAATAGATCATCGTCTCTCATCTTATCCATCATCTGTCCAAGTTGAAGATCAAACTCAGTCGTAGCATTTGCATAACCATCTATATCATTTCTATGCCCAAACTTCATATCAAAGTCAACTAGGTTTGTAAAGCACATACCTTCAAAGTCCTTGTCCATAAGGTCAATTGTTATATTCATTCCGTCTTCGTTGTTTTTCATTTTGTGGGTCTGAGCTATTCCCTTGCCTGCGAATATATCGTATATCTTGCCGACACCTATAGAATCCTTACCCTCTTCTAAAAGTTCGTCCATCACTGTCTTTTTAGGAGGAACTAATGAGTAGTCATGCCTGTTAGGAGTCCTTGTAAAGTTACCTGGCTCTCCTACAAAAGGCCTTGCTATTACCCTACCTACTCCTAAGTCGTCTCCCTTTAGTAATTCTCTAGCTATTTCACAGTATCTATATAGTTCATCTAGACTCACAACTTCTTCATGAGCAGCTATTTGGAATACTGAGTCAGCTGAAGTGTAGACTATTAAATCACCTGTCTTCATATGCTCTTGTCCATATCTTTCAATAACAGCTGTACCAGAGTATGGCATATTGCACAAGTAACCTCTTCCAGTTCTCTTTGAAAACTCTTCTAAGAAGTCTTTTGGGAATCCATTTGGAAATGTTGGATGTGGTTTATTTGAAACTATACCAGCTATTTCCCAGTGGCCTATTGTAGTATCCTTGCCCTTTGACATTTCTTTTAGTCTTGCAAAACTTGCAAGAGGTTTTTCAACTGCCATTGAGTGGTCTACACCCTCTATATTGAAAAGTCCTAGCTTCTGCAAGTTGGGAGCCTTGAACTTGTCTGACTTTACTATGGCTGCTAGGGTATTGCTACCCTCATCACCATAATCAGCCGCATCCTCTAGCTCACCAATTCCAAAGCTATCTAATACTATCAAAAAAACTCTTTTTATCTTATTAATATTCTCCACCATTTGAAGCCCCCTCTAACATCTTTAGTGCTGAGCTAGTGCCTATTCTATCGCATCCTGCTTCAATAAATGCCTCTAAGTCAGCAACTGATTTAATTCCACCTGCAGCTTTCATCTTTACATCTGGTCCTATATGTTTCTTAAATAATAAAATATCTTCCATAGTAGCTCCTGCTGTTCCGAATCCAGTAGATGTCTTTATATAATCTGCCTTTGCGTTTGTAACAGCCTTACACATCGCTATCTTCTCTTCTTCATTTAAGTAACAAGTCTCTATTATTACCTTTAGGACCTTGCCCTTACAAGTTTCCTTTAGAGTTCTTATCTCTTCTTCGACCTTGTCATAGTCTCCGTTTTTAACATCTGATATGTTTACTACCATATCTATTTCATTTGCACCGTTTTCCAAGGCATCCTTTATTTCCTGTACTTTTGATCCTGTGCTATTGTAACCAAGAGGAAAACCTACTACTGTACATATATTTAGGTCAGGATATTTTTCACTTATCCTCTTGATATATGACTGAGGAACACATACTGATGCAGTCTTTGCCTTTACAGCTTCCTCACATAAAGTATCTATATCTTCCCATTTTGCAAATGCTTTTAACAAAGTATGGTCGATACAACTAAGTATTTCTTCTTTTTTCATTTTATATACCTCCAATAAATTATGCTATTTAAAAAACTTACTTAAAACTTAATTTTGATTACACTATTATAATATTGCATACTCGAACATATGTCAATAATTTTGTTTGTATTTTATCACTTTTTGATAACGTTTTTTCTAAAATTAATATTTTTTATTATTTTTTCACATTTTCTACCAATCTCAATATTTTTTTGTTATAATAAATGAGAATGGAGGCGGTATATTTGAGTAAAAAAGAAGATAGACTGAATAATATAGTAAAGATACTCGAAGAACATAATGGTGCTTCAGTTAAAGAACTAGCCCTTATGTTGGATGTATCAGAGATGACTATTAGAAGAGATTTAAAATACTTAGAAGAAAAAAAAATAATAGATAACTTCTATGGATCTGCTGTTTTTAATCCTAGACAGAGCAATCCTCTTAAACAAACAAATGACATTGTTTTTACATATAACTTAAATGAAAACTCCAGAAAAATGGAAGATGAGAAATTAGCCATAGGAAAAAAAGCAGCTGAACTAATTAACGAAGATGATATTGTATGTATAGACTTAGGAACGACTACAGAGAGGCTATCACAATATATAGACCCCGATCTAACATTTACAAGTCTAATTTTCAGTGCAAACAACCTAATACATATGCTATCAAAACCCAATGTTAAAATACTTTTTTCAGGTGGAAGCTTTCATAGAGACACAGGTATGTTTGAATCACCAGATGCACTCAGAATTGTAAGCAATACCAGGACAACAAAGCTATTCCTGTCAGCTGCAGGTGTACATGAAAAATTAGGTCTGACATGTGCAAACTCCTATGAAGTTGCAATCAAAAAATTCAGCATAGAAAATTCTCTTGAAGTTATTTTATTAGTAGATTCAAGTAAGTTTGGAGAGGTAAGACCATCTTTTGTGTGTAATCTAGACAAGGTAGATAAGATAATAACCGATTCAGGAATCAGTCAAGAGTGGATAGATATAATTAATAAAAATCATATAGAACTAATAATAGTGTGATAGTATTTACTTCACACTATTTTTTACTGCTCAATAACCAGCCCTCTACTAGTACATCTAAACAGCAAAAAACCTATAGACGAGAATCCCGCCTATAGGAAAAAAATAGCCCTGATGACGATTATCGAGGATGTGAGGGAGTTCGTCACCAGTTTATAGGGTAATTATATTTTATAAAAACGACCACATCGTCTTTACACTGTTATGATAACAGGTCTATATGAATTATAAGTAATTTTAATATGAATTTAATATGAATATTTAGTTTTTTCTAATATTTTTATTCATATCCGAAAATTTACTACTTTTTTAATGTTTTCAGATAATTTTTATACTTTTATCGGTGTATTATAATAAAAATTAGAAACAATTCCTAATTAGTCTTTATAAAAATCATCTTATATAGTGAATATCTACTAATATCATGAAAGTGTAGGATAAATATGCAATAATCAATCCTTACTAATCGATATATTATATATTCCTATCACTATTATTGCTAAAATCTATCTTTTTTTTGTCTATTGTAGTATAATGAAAATATAATAATAGTATTCTATTTTTCTAAAGGAGGATTAAATGGATATAAAACAACTGGAAGTTTTCGTAGCTGTCTCAAAGTACAAGAGTTTTTCCAAGGCAGCTAGGGAACTTTTTCTAACACAACCTACTGTAAGTTCACATATACAAAACCTCGAAAACGAGTTACAAACAGTCCTATTAAACAGGTCCAATAAGACTATAACACTGACAGACTCTGGACAACTTCTTTACAAACATGCTATCGTCATAATAAACAACTGTAAAAAGGCAGTATACGACATCAAAGAGTATTCAGGTAAGATTGAAGGTTCTATACATATAGTCTGTAGTTCTATACCCGAGACCTACATATTCCCTGGTTTCTTGTCTAAATTTTGCAAAGAATATCCAAATATAAATTTCTATATCAGCCACTGCGATTCTAACCTTGTAGTACCTGAGATTCTTAGTGAAAGGGCGACATTCGGTATAGTAGGATCAAAAACAAAGCATCCGCATGTTGAGTACCATAAGATTCTCGAAGATGATCTTTGTCTGATATGCCCTACTGACCTAGAAATACCAAACAAGGATGGGGTTGTAGACATAAACACCTTTAAAGACCTTGTATTAATTATGAGAAAAGATGGGTCTGGTACAAGAAATGCCCTTTCAAAGTCACTTTCTGAGGCTGGAATCTCAATTAATAACTTAAACGTTAGAGCCGTAGTCGAATCCAACGAAGCAATTATTGAAATGGTAATAAACGGTCTTGGTTCTTCACTTGTTTCAAAGATGTCAGTAGAAGGCAGTATAGCAAGAGGAGAAATTAAACACTATAAAATTAAAGGACTTAATCTGAATAGGGATTTCTATTTCCTATTCTCAAAAAAGAAAATCTTTACTCCAACTGAAAAGAAATTCCTAGAATATTTCTCAGACCAATACAATCTAGATATTATACACGAATAGTTATTAATCCAACAAAAAAGCCAGTATACACTGGCTTTTTCTAATTTAAATCTTCAGGATGTACAACCTTTATATTGTCCATTTGCTGCTTAAATCCAGCCCTGAAATTATCCAAAAATTCTTTTCTTAACTGAGCTCTCTCTGACTCTTCCTTAGATGTTAAGGCTCTTTCTTTTGCAATTTTTGCAAGTTCATTTATTCTAGCTAATTTTTTTGAATCAAATTCATTTACTAAATCCATACTTTCCTCCTTACTATTATAGTAATTCAATATACAAACTACAGCTTCTAATTATACTATACAAGTCTAATTAATTCAATCATAACAAATAAAACTAGGACTTTAATATCTATTTTCCAGCATCATAAAACTCAATTAAGCCTTGTCTAATAATATTTATAGCTTCCCTAATCCTACTTATATTTTCGCTTACAATATTCACCCTAAAATACCTATCATCTATATCATTATCAAAATATTTTGCCCCAGACTGGACAACTACACCCTTTTTGTATATAAAATCAACAAAGTCTCTTGAGTAATAACCTCTTCTTAACTCTATAAAAAAGTTTAGGCCTCCATCATTTTCAACAATTGACACCAAGCCATCTAACCTAGACCTTATATATTTATTGGCTAGTTTATACTTTTCACAGTAATTTTTCTCCATAACCATGAGGTTTTCTTTCCAAGCAGGCATCTCCATATAATAGTACATTGCTTTTTGAATAAGAGGAGATGTAGATATATCTGTAGAATATTTAGATATATGCATACGACTTGAAAGCTCCAGTGGCAAATTCATTAGGCCCAACCTCAGACCTGGCATCAGAATCTTAGAAAAACTCTTTATATATATGACCCTATTGTAAGTATCATAAGTCTTCATAGGCATATTGTCTTCTGACATAAATCTAAAATCGCTTATAAAGTCATCCTCTAGTATATAAAAATCATATTCTTGAGCTAATTCAATCAGCTTTTTCTTCTTGTAAGTAGAATATGATATTCCTGTAGGATTTTGAAAATTTGGCATTACATATAGTAGTTTTGGCCTTATCTTTTCAAGCTTTAGCTTTAGGATGCCTATGTCTAGTCCATCACTTAGCATTGGTATAGATATTATCTTGGCTCCCCTGGATTTTAGGACCTCTATTGCACCAGAGTAGCTAGGAGACTCTATAAAAACAGGGTCCGAATAATTTATAAGACTCTTACAGACTATGTCTATACCCTGCTGGCCCCCAGATATAACCATTATGTTTTCTTCCCTGCTCATAATCTTGAACTTTGACAGGTACTTAGAAAAAGACTTTTTAAGTTCCTTTAGGCCATCGCCATCATCATATGCAAGTATCATGCTAAAATCTTCTTCCACAGCAGTATTTATAGCCCTCTTAAAATCTTCAACTGGGAAAATATCTACAGGCGAACGTCCACCATCAAGTCTATACATATCCTTGTTGTCAAGATCTATATTTTTTGTTATCTTGCGACGATAGGATACGTAGGTACCACTACCCTCTCTCTTACTTATATAACCTGCCTGCTCCAATATATTGTAAACCCTTACAACAGTAGCATTACTGATATTCAACTTATTAGATAGGGACCTAATTGCAGGTAACTTTTCATCATACTCCAATTTACCAGATATAATCATATCCTTTATTTTTGCTACCAGCTGTAGATACTTACTCTCATCTTCCCCAAATTCTAGATAGTACTTATTTAAATCCATATAATCACCACCATCACAAGTTCATACATATAAAAAGGTGTTGCCTAATACAAGACAACACCTATATATCCAAAACACCGTAGACCATTTAAATTCACACCCGAGATTCACCCAGGTGGGTGACCTGTCATACAATTTCTGGTTTCCTAGGTTATAATAAGCTAGGCCGTCCATACTAATAGTAGAACTCGGTCTCCCGTATTCAATATGTAGGTTGAACTTATATATAGCCATCACGTATGCTTCAGTTAAGTATATTATATACTATTTTATGCTTTTTTTAAAGTGCTTGACCTATAAAAAATATTTCTTTTTGTGGTCCCAATGTCTTGACTTATTTGTTATTTCTGTCCAAAACACTCTCTCTATCCATTATCCTATATGGTAGAGCCACGCTCTTTTCGGTTATTTCAAGGCCACCTATTAGCTTGATTATAATTCTTATTGCGACTGCTCCCATATCAAATAAAGGTTGATACACAGATGTCAACTTAGGTCTATAAATCTTGGCTAATTTCACATCATTAAATCCAGCCACTGATATGTCTTCCGGAACCTTATAGCCCATGTCAAAACAAGCATTGATTGCTCCAACAGCTGCCTCATCACTTGTAGCAAATATTGCATCTAACTTTTCTCCCTTGCCTAGAAGTTCTTTTGCAGCTGCATATCCATCACTATAATTTGTACCAGATGAAACAACTAGTTCTTCCCTATAATCTATTTTAGCTTTTTCTAGGGCTTCTTTGTAACCCTCTAGTCTCTCATTGGCTAGGTCTGATATGTGATAGTTAGTAACCATCAAGGCTATATCCTTATGTCCTTTTTCTATCAAAAATTCAGTCATATCCCTAGCAGCTGGCCTATTCTGAGCTGATACATTGTATATATCAAAGTTTCTATTAGTCTTACTGATATAAACTGCCGGTATACCACTGTTGTCTAGCTGATCTACCAATTCCTGGTCAAGATCCCAACATATCATAACTATGCCCTCTACTTGCTTTGCCCTAAGTAGGTTTATGCTCTTCTTTTCAAGTTCCTTTTCAGAGTATGTATTGGCAAGCAAGATATCATAGTTGTACATCTTAGATATTTCTTCTATACCATTTAGTATCTCCGCTGCGAAAGGATCTGTAACCTCAGGTACTATCACACCTATTAGCTGGCTCTTCTTAGTAACAAGACTCCTAGCTAGGGGGTTTGGTACATAACCAGTCTCTTTTATCACATCCAAAACACGTTGCTTGACCTCGTTAGTTACAGGCTTAGAATCATTTATTACTCTAGAAACAGTAGATATCGACACACCTGCTTCTCTGGCTACATCTTTAATTGTTGTCGGCTTTTTAATAACCATCTTGTGTTCTCCTCCCCATTTATACTTATCACGCTATAAATTTCATTAATAAAGTATTACCCATATTATTTACATTACCATTAATCTTTTTTATTATTTAATCAAAATTACTTCACAAAAATGTTTTCTCACAATCTATTATATAACATATTTACTAATAAATACATAGATTTACTTTTTTTTTATTGAAAAATGCCTCAAAATATATTATTATACTCGTATATGAAAAGACTTATATATTATGGTTAAATTTAGAGGAGGATATTATGTTTGAAAAAGTAAGAGAAATCATAGCAGAACAGCTAAGTGTCGATGATATTGATTCAATAACACCTGAAACAAATCTTCTAGAAGATCTTAATGCAGATTCACTTGACGCTGTAGAAATTATTATGAATATCGAAGAAGAATTTGATATGAAGATACCTGACGAAGATATAGACCAGGTTAGAACTATCAATGATATTATTTCCTATATCGAAGCTAGGGCTTAATTTCCAATATCTACTAATACAAAATAGAGTCTCCTATCTGTTTACACAGTAGCTAGACTCTATTTTTACTTGCTCAAATTTTACCTGCTCTATTTTTCCTCGTAAAACTCTATGTTCTTGATTCTTATATCTACAGTACCATCCGGATTCTGAGTTATTGTATACTTCATGGGATCTTCAAAGTCTTCTAATAGTCCCTTTATATCAAAGCCTGTATTAGTTTTAATAGACCTTCTCTTCAATTTCTTTTCTACCCATGTCTTGTCAATTGGAAAGTCCTCATTTATTTCTTTTTCTTCAAGCAATTCCTTGTAACTCTCTTGTCTTTCAGGATCGCTTATAGATTCTTTAATAAACTTTGATATTGATACATCATTGCCCTCTTTAAGGGTATGGTTGAGTATGCTTCTGATTCCCTCTGCCTCTTTGACATTATTACCATAGGCATTTGTAATCCAATTTTCAGTTGTATTTCTAAATGATTTAGTAAGGAATTTTTCGTCCTTTACCTTGTGGGCCTTTATAAAATCAGTTACAAAGCTTGAGTCCGTCTCCTGTTTTTCAGCCAACTTGTCTAAGATTTCAAGCTGCCACTCATCATTTATACCATTTACTCCTATTAGGGCTGCATGTACTATCTTCTGGGAGTCTTGGATACCTATGTCATTTGTGACCATCTTTATAGATACTGCCTGCTTGTCATCGTCATATCCAATATCATGAGTGTATAGCTTTTTGTAATCCAGTTTGATTATAGCTACCCCCTTTTGGTCCTTGTGGGTATATAGGACTACTGCCAAATCACAAGACTCCAACTCTGCATTTATCTTCATTGAATCAAATAAAAACCTAGCTATTCCCTGTGAACTCACTACAAAGGATGGCTCCTCATTTAAAATATGGTCAGCGCAGATTCTTATTTCATTGTCCTGGTATGAGTCAAACTTAGCCTTTCTTAAATCATCATCTCTCAATATCCTTCTTATAACCTTCTGGTAAAAGGCATCTGTCTCTGGTGTTATTGTATTCTCAACATCATTTAGTATTGGAAATTCCGAATTCTTGTCCAATACGTGTATTATAAACTTATTAATTATCATTTTAATCTCCTGTCTACCTATTCTATCCTAGATTTAAACACTAACCATAAATACTATAGTAGCGTATATTCTTATATTTTTTCACACTTATCCAAAAGCCTTACCATATCATCTGGAAGGTCTGCCACTAGCTCAATTTCATTTTTCATCCTAGGTTGATTAAAAACCAACTTCCTAGCATGAAGGGCCTGTCTACCAATCAAGTTATCCTGTAGTTGACCATACAGCTCATCAGAGACTATTGGATGGCCAATATAATCCATGTGAACCCTAATTTGGTGGGTCCTACCTGTCTCTAAGCTAATCCTTAGTAAGCTTATCAAATGTCCCTCACAGTCCTTATAGGAGCCTATAAGACTATAGTGGGTAATAGACCTCTGCCCCCTTGGGTCTACAATTCTTTTTATGGAATCCTCTGTCTCCCTATAGATCGGTTGGTCTATTGTGGCTTCTTTATGGTCAGGTACACCATTTACTATTGCATAGTACTCCTTTTCAACCAACTTGTCTGACATATCCGAAGACAACTTGTGGTGGGCATAGGCATTTTTGGCAACTATAACTAGGCCTGATGTGTTCATATCCAACCTGTTGACAAACCTAACCCTCACATCTTGTCCTTCTTGGTCCAAATGGTAGCTTAGGTGGTTGGCTAGGGTATTTTGATAGTGGCTCTTGGTAGGATGTACAACCATAAATGGAGGTTTATCCACAACTACAAGGTCAAAATCCTCATACAATACCCTTACATTTAGGTCTTGACCCTCAAAATCAGACCCTTCCTCTATTATCGGTATTTCTATTATATCCCCTTTATCTACATGGAGTGTAGGCTTTGTATATTTACCATTGACATATATATTTTTTTCTCTTTTTAGTCTTGATATAGACCTAGCTGAAAATCCAAGTTCATCTCTTAGTAGGTCTTGAATCTTTATCTCTTTATCCACACTGATAACAAACTTATCCCAACTTTGCTCATCTTTTATAAACAAAATACCTCTCTCCTCTTTACTTATTTTGTACAGTCTCTTCAATATGCTTATATATTATAACACAAGTGGCTACCAATATGATATAATTACTATGTTAATTAATTTTCAAAATTGCGAGGATGATATTATGGCAAGGACAATAACATTCAGGTCAAATGAACTTGAAATATCTAAAAAAGTTAAAGATATAATGGAGGATAAATTCAAAAAAAATGGCTTTGCAACTAGTGATAAACTAGAATCTGATACAGAGCTTGTGATATCAGTCGGTGGTGATGGCTCTTTTCTAAAGGCTGCCAGGGACCTAGACTTTCCCGATCTTCCCTTTATATGTGTAAACACTGGACACCTTGGATTTTTTGCTGAAATACTGCCAGATGAAGCTGAAATAGATTATTTTATAGATTGCTACCAGAGAATGTATTTTGAGGTCAATGAAATAGACCTACTAGAAATAGAAATACTTGACAATGAAGGTAAAACAATAAAACAGGCTATTAATGAATTGGTAGTAAGGGGCAATAGGTCAAGAACTGCCCACCTCATCCTACATGTAAACGGCAATTATATGGAGACATTCAGTGGAGATGGACTTATCATATCAACATCCACTGGATCTACTGCCTACAATTACTCAGCTGGTGGTAGCATAGTTGATAACAGGCTTAAAATTATGCAGATAACACCAATATCTCCAATAAGCACCAATGCATTTAGGAGCTTTACATCTAGTATCATCCTTCCATCTGAAGATAGCGAAATCTCTATAATTCCTGAATACAAAAACGAGGCCACTATAATTTTGGTGATCGACGGTGAAGAAACAAAACTATCTAATGTAAGATCAATCAAGACTAGACAATCTAAAAAACAGGTCAAGCTTCTTAGACTTTCTGACTATGAGTTCTGGGATAGGGTCTATATGAAGTTTTTAAAGACATACGATTATAAGGCCGACGAACTTAGGAGAAGATAAGCTATATAGGCTCTTGTTTATAATATTAAAGGGACTGACTCATAAGTCTCAGAGAATAAAAAAATGCTAAATTCAACTAAATAAATGGTTGAAATTTAGCATTTTTATTTTTGCTTTTTTGTAAAAACTTATCTTTGGCTCTGACCCTTGTAACTAATCTTGGTCCTTGCCGCTTTCCTTTTCAATGTACTCCTTAAAACTGATCTCGTCATCATCTTTTTCAACTTTTACTACATTGATCTTTATCCTACCTATCCTGTTTTTATCCAAAGATAAAATCTTTATCTTGGTTGACTCTGAAAGTTCAATTTCTTGTCCTTCTTCAGGTAGCCCGTTGATGTATCCCATTATGTAACCACCTATTGAATCAAATTCCTCTGACTCTAGTTCTTCATACAAAAACTCATTTACATCAGCTATCTTGGTAGACCCATCTACTATATATTCATCCTGCTTGACCATAACTATATCATCGTCCTCTTCATCATACTCATCGTCAATATCACCGACAAGAACTTCTATTATATCCTCTACAGTCAATAGGCCAGATGTTCCTCCGTACTCGTCTAATACTATAGCTATCTGGGCCTTAGCCATCTTCATATCTTCTAAAAGATGTGATATCTTCTTAAACTCATATGTGAAAAATGGCTCTCTCATATAGTCCCTGACCTTGAAATTTTCTTCCTGGTCATCAGTTAAAAATACTATATCCTTGAAATTCAGTATACCTATTATATCGTCAACAGAATCTTCAAACACAGGCATCCTAGACATTTTTTCGTTCTTAAATATCTCTAGTGCCTCATCATAACTAGCATCTGCCTCTATCGTTATCATGTCCTTTCTCTGGATCATAGCATCCTCTGCCTTCATATCACCAAACTCAAAGACATTGTTTATTATCTCTCTTTCTTCCTGCTCTAACACACCTTCTTCATGACCTACATTTACCATAAGCTTTAACTCTTCTTCTGTAACAAGAGACTTGGGATCATCATCCTTAATACCAAAAATCTTGAATATTATGGTTGTGATAAGGTTCATTACAAAGACTATTGGCGTCATAACTATAATCAAAATGTTTATGATCTTAGCAACCGATAGACAAACTCTCTCCTTGTTATTAGAACCTAGAGTCTTTGGTGTAACTTCTCCAAATACCAGTATTATAATTGTCATTATCGCAGTAGACATAGCCACACCCTGACTGCCAAACAAGGACAGTAAAAGAGATGTAGATATAGAAGTGGCAGCAATGTTTACCACATTGTTACCGACTAAAATCGTACTTAAGAGTTTTTTGGGTTCACTAGTAATCTTTTCAACTACATTAGCTCCCCTTACGCCTTCTTCTTTCAAATGCCTAATCTTCATCTTGCTTATCGACATCAAGGCTGTTTCTGATGCTGAGAAAAAACCTGACAAAATCACCAATATCACCAATACTACTACTTGAATCCACAAACTGCCAGATTCCAATAAAACCACGCTCCTTATTTATCTCTTTTGTTTTTTACTTAATATCTCAAGTATACTATACCACATATAAGATATCTATTCTACTTAAATTTGAATTTCATCCTATTGATCAGAGAGTTCCTCATCTTTTCACCTTCTTCAACGCCTAGAATCCTAGTAAGAACATGGCTAATATCTATATCTTTTGGTCTCATCATACCTGTACACGTAGCACAGTATGTGTAGACCTTCTCACCATTCGCCTGGGCCTTAATATCTTCCTTGAAGCCAGATGACAAGTCAGGTTCTCTAACACCTGCACAACCACCTGCTCCACAGCATTGTTCGTTGAGGTTTATAATCTCTGTATTTGGCATAAACTGAGCCACCTTTTCTTCTAAGTAGTTTGATTCCCTATCAGGACAAGGTCTAAACATATTGATTTTTTCTTCATCAAAATTCTGACCTAGACCCAATTCTTTTAACTTGGTATATATGTCGACCATCTTGACATTTAACCTACCAGCTAGATAATAATAGCAGTTGGGACAGACCATAATAAGTTCTTCTATACCCATGTCATCAAGCTTCTTCTGTATTTTTTCGATGATGTCTAATTCCTTATCTTTTAGGCCTAGTTCGGATATAGGCTTGCCACAACAATCAAATATAACCCCTATATCGAATTCTTTCATCATGTCTATAAGTGTATTGGCAGTATTAGGTGTATAAGAAAGGAAGTTGCAACCTGTAAATATAGCAGACTTGACTCCCCTGGCATTCTTATAGTTTTTAAACTTGTAATTGTATTTTTCTAGTACTATACCAGAATATCCTTTCTTATCCAGCTTGCCGCCATTGTTTTTGACTTCATTTCTTCTGTGCTTGATACCTATTGCAGCCCCATCTATATCAACTGGACATACAATCTTACACTTATTACATAAAAAACAAGAATAGGCAAGCTCACTGTGTTCTTCAAAGTTTTTTAAATCCATATTGTATTTTGTTAGGAATGTACAATTCCTGGTACAGGCTCCACAATGTATACAATCTTTTGCAAGTTCAATATCGTAGTAAGACATATCTGCCTCCTTCAATTATCATTGTTTTATAAAGCCAATTATCCTGTAACTAACTCTTCTTTAATCTTTTTTCCTTTTCATCTGCCTTTTTGGATACATATTTACCGAGCATTATCGATATAATAGTCAATAGTACTACAAATACTATTGACCAAATAAATTCAGGTGACCTAATATCCAATATTTTATCTCCTACATTTAAAAATATCACTGTACCTGGTAATATACCCAAAATAGTAGCTAGTGAATAAGAAACAAAGGAAATTTCAGTAAGTCCAGATGCATAATTTATAACGTTATATGGCATTACAGGAATTAACCTGCAAATAAATAAAACAAAAAATCCATCTCTTTTACCTAACTTCATAAACCTATTCCACCACTTTTCGGGCATCTTCCTCTCTAGATAAGATGCAACCAAATCCTTGGCTAGGAGCTTGGCCATCCAAAACATGATTGATGAGTTTACAACAGCACCTACAATTGTATATATAGACCCATCTATCAGACCAAACGATAACCCTCCTGCAAGTGCCAATATTGGTACCGGAAAAAAGAAAACGGGAAGCACGGCCCATACAAATATATAGGCGATTGGGGCCAATACACCAAATCCATTGACCCAATCACGAATACTTTGAGCTGTGATTCCCCTCAAAAAGAACTTATAAAACAAAAATAATAAAACCAAACCCAATACTATAGATATTGTTTTTTTGTTTATCTTTTTTGTCATTTAAATCCATCCTTGTTCAAATAATTTATATATCCTATACTTCTTCTCCAGCCTTCTTCTTCTGCTTGTCATTGTAGATCTTTTTAGCAATACCTATCATTATAGATAATGCGAACAATGTCAATAGACCCACGAATAACTTCTGAGCACCACCAGTTAGGGTTCCTCCGACGTATGAATAAACTATTGTCGCTGGCAACTGACCAACACCCGTTGCAATAAAGAATGACCAGAAACTCATATTTGTAAGTCCTGCTCCATAGCTTACAAAGTCAAAAGATACGAATGGAAGTAGTCTACAAATCAATATCGCATACTTACCGTATCTTTCAAAAAATACATCAACGCTCTCCATAGCACCCTTGCTTGTAAGTCTTTCAACAAAGTCTCTACCAAGGGCTCTCGCTAGGAAGAAGCAAAGGGCTGCACCAGCCATTGCTGATGACCAAGAAAGCATAGCTCCCTTCACCCAACCAAATATAGCTGCATTAGATAATGTTATCAAGAATGCTGGTATCGGTGCAGCTATAGACTGTAAAACCATAAGAATAAATGACACTACAGCTGCCATCTTTCCATATGACCTCAAATATGCAATTACTACCTTCGTATCCAGCTTAGATATAGTTGCAAAAGCCTCATTAGTCTTATAGCGCACTGTAGGGACAAAATAATACACACCTAATAAAATCGCTATAAATAGCAAGGCTATTATTCTTTCTTTTTTTCTTTTTCTCTTTAAATGGGCTACTTCTTCCTCAGATTTTTCCTCCCTAAGGTCACTCAGCCTAACTTGTTCTTGCTTCATAGCCTTTTTTTCTGCCCTAGTATAGTACTTTTGGTACTTGTCTTGTGTAAGTACTATATACAGGTTTATAAAGTTAACTATAGCTATAATAACAATTGTTGGAACAAGTATCTCTCTAACAGGCCCATTGTACATTATAGTTTCCTTGACTACGTACTGTAGGCTGACTAACTTGCCAGACACTGCACCCACTACAAGTATAATAGCCTCTAGAATGAAAAATGTATATCTCTTGTTTATAGTTGAATATGCAAGCCCCAATAACAAGCCAAAACCTGTAAATATATACATAACAAGAGGATGACCTACCATCATCTCATAGTTCACACTAAAGAATAAAAGTAGGCATACCAAAAGTCCAATGGCAATACCCGTCGTTAAATGATAAAACAACGCTCTTAATCTCTTCACTTATTACTCCTTAATTTACTACTCAGCTAACTTATAAGTTACTGCTACAAATGTACCATCTTCTGGCAATACATCCGCATTACCTGTAAATGCTACTTCATTTCTTTTTTCTACTGCACCGTAAGTATATGTAGTATTAGATATTATACCTACTGGACAAGAATCTAGACAAGAAAGGCAACCAGTCTTCTTAGTCTTAGCTCTTTCAAGATTACCACCAAATCTAAAATCTATCTTCTTTCCATTTGAATCTTTTACTACATCATTGATATCATATGCCTTATCAGCACCATCCCAAGTTACTGTTGCAGTTAATTTAGATCCTTCAACATGAGTAGTTGTTGCATTATCTGGGTTCATATTCTCTCCTGCCTTTGCACCGATTTCAACTAAACCATTATAGAACTGTTCTGGTGTTGCATAGGCCGTAAATATTGACTTAGTACCGTTACTTCCTGATTTTTCAACTGAAGCATGTCTAGTAGGCTCAGTAAAATACTTACCATTCACCTGAGAAAGAACTGTCACAGTCTTTGCCTTCTTGTCTACGATGATTGGGTTCTTTTCAGATACCTCAATTTTCATCTTTTCCTCTGTCTTTGTTGCTTCCTTCTTGGATTCCTCATTCTTTTTAGAACTACATCCAACCATACCAACTAATGATAGACAAAGTAGTCCTGCCATAATTTTTCTACTTAATTTCATAATACCATACCTCCTAGGCGTATTTTTCTTTCCTTTAATTATAACATGATTTTAAAATTTGAATAGTAAAAGCCATATTTTACCTATTTTAATTTTGAATAGCATCTCAAGATTTTTTCTATACTTATTATAATCATTTTTTATTTTAAAAATAATTCCAATAATATATTTATTCAAACTTACTAATCAATCTTTTTCATATCATTTAAAAACGCCTTATAGCCCTTGTATGCTTCATATATATCTGCCTTTGAAGTAACTTCCATAGGTGCATGCATTGATAAAACTGCGACCCCTGAATCTATTACATTCATACCTTGTCCTGCTAGTATATAGGCTATGGTTCCACCACCACCTTGGTCTACCCTTCCAAGCTCTGCTGTATGGTAGCCAACTTCATTGTCATCCATTATAGACCTAAGTGCAGCAATATATTCCGCATTTGCATCATTAGAACCTGACTTACCTCTAGCACCAGTATACTTATTAAACACCAAGCCCATACCAAAATGAGCAGAATTTTGCTTTTCATATACATTGGAATATAATGGATCATAGGCAGCACTAACATCAGAGGAAAGCATAGTTGAATTTCTCATTGCCCTCCTGACGGTCATTGAATCCCCTATATCCATAAGATTTACAAGTTCCATAAGACTATCTTCAAAGAACCTAGACTGCATACCAGTAGCTCCAGTTGACCCTATTTCCTCTTTGTCAACCAATATACAACAAGACGTCCTAGCTGGATTTTCGACTTCTAGCATGGCATATAATGATGTAAAGGCACATACCCTATCATCCTGGCCATAACCTATTACCATTGACCTATCAAGACCACAATCCCTTGCCTTGCCAGCAGGTACTATTTCAAGCTCTGCAGATAAGAAGTCTTCTTCTTCAAAGCCATACTTATCTTTTAGAATTTTTAATATATTGGACTTAACCAGTTCTTTTTCTTCTGAATCCTTCAAACCTCTTGAACCCAATAAGAGGTCCAAACCCTCCCCTTCTATAACTACGTTAGCCTTCTTCTGCATCTGGTCTTGAGCTAGGTGAATCAAGAGGTCGGTTATAACAAATACAGGATCATTATCATCTTCACCTATTACTATATCAATTTTACTCCCATCTTTTTTGACTACCACACCGTGGATTGCCAGTGGTATTGTAACCCATTGGTACTTCTTAATACCACCATAATAGTGAGTGTCAAGGTAGGCAAGGCCCGTATTTTCATACATGGGATTTTGTTTTACATCTATCCTAGGAGAATCAAGATGGGCCCCTAATATATTCATCCCATCTTCAATAGGTTCCCTACCTATGTTAAACAAAACTATTGTTTTACCCATGCACTTAGCGTAGACTTTATCACCTGCTTTTACAGTGTACTTACCCTTAATAAGATCCTCTAGGTTCTTATAACCCTTATCTATAGCCTTTTTTTCAATTATGTCGACACATTCTCTCTCTGTCTTACCAAGATCTAAATCTTTTTTATATTGTTCAGCTAGCCTTTCTACTTGACCTAATTGTTTTTCGTCATAAACTTCCCACATATTTTTTCTATACATCAAACCACCTCTAATTCATTTTGTAATTTATATATAATTTATTTCTCATATTCTAATTTGTGCTTTACTTTCCTTTCCACATAACCATATAAAGCTGCAAATCCTACAGAGGCTACAGGCCATATAATCCAAGACCTAGACCAGTCTTCAGTTATAAAACTATAGCCTAGATATATGGCTGTGACAGTTGAGAAAAACACTCCAGGCAGCCATCCTATCTCTTTTTTCACCAATTTCCTATAAACTCTGCTTTCTTCATCCTCTAGTATTTTTTTAAATGACGATTTTATACTACTGGCCTTTATTATTGTCATAACACCTATGCCAATCATAAATAACATTAGGCCGACACTCGCACCCATATATGTTTCTTCAAGATCCATACTACTAGCAACTACTACTGGTATAACTCCTAGAATTATAGCTACTACTCCTAGGGCTATATTCATATCGCCAATATGGGCATATGCTTCTTTTTTTCTTTTAATACTGGCCTCTACTCCATAAGCTAACTCTAAGACTTCCTTTTCTATATAGGAAAATTTTTCAGCCCTAGACGCCCTAGTGAAAAATATATATACTGCGATAGCTATCATAATAAACATTATAGAAACACCTATTGCACTGGCTAGGCTCTCTCTTAAGACATTAGGTTTAGATTCTGATATAGATTCCAAAATTATCAGTATTATTGATGACCATATACATAGGGCAACACCAAATCCTACCTCTAGGCTGTTTTTCTTTTCTAGGTCTAAATAGGCGTCTGCTTCTTCAATTGTTACAAATGTCTTGCCTTCTTTTTTATAGTCCTTTTTGATATCAGAACTCGTAATTTCTTGACTACTAGAATTTAACTCTAGTATTTCATCATTAGCTCCTTCTTTTAACAAGTAATCAGTTGTAACACCGAATACCTCACTCATCATAACTATTTTTGCCATATCAGGAATAGATACTCCAGTTTCCCATTTAGATACAGACTGCCTAGATACGTTTAATTCATTAGCCAGTTCCTCTTGTGACCAGCCCATCTTTTTTCTCAGGCTCATAATTTTTTCAGACATAATCATTTTAAGTCCTCCTCATATATTTTATGGTTTAAGGATAGTATAAATAGGGGTTGCATACAAGAAAGTCGACTTGGAAATTTGTCAACTGCTGGTTGCAACCCTTGAAATTACTGATACATATAAGATTAAATCACAATGTGTATACTATACACCTCTATGTATTTATTATCTTATAACACCATGTAAGTCTTTTTAGTACCTATCTTTGGACTCTCTTTCTATTCGTCTCATTGCATCCTTCTTTGCAAGATCCTGCCTCTTATCATATAGCTTTTTACCCTTGGCAAGACCAAGCTCAAGCTTTACTTTTCCATTCTTAAGGTACATCCTCATAGGTACCAAGGAATAACCCTTTATAGTTGTAGCTCCTATTAGCTTTCTTATCTCAGACTTATGTAAGAGCAATTTCCTAACCCTCAATGGATCTACATTAAACCTATTACCTTGCTCGTATGGACTAATATGGACTTGCTTTAAAAATACTTCTGAGTTTTCTACAGATGCATATCCCTCCTTAAGATTTATACGCCCCTGTCTTATGGACTTGACCTCTGTACCCTTGAGTTCAATACCACATTCGTACACCTCATCTATAAAATAATCATGTCTGGCCTTTTTGTTTGTAGCCAGAACCTTTATTCCAACCATAATATTCTCCTCCTATACCAGGTCGAAGTCTATCTCCCTGGCTTCAACATTAACATTGATAAGTTCTACTTGAACCACCTGACCTAACCTAAATACGTTACCAGTCCTCTCTCCTACAAGTGTGTGTGACATATCATTGTATATATACATATCTGGTAACTCTCTTAATCTTATCAAGCCTTCTACACCATTGTCAAGTTCTACAAATATACCAAATGAAGTCACTCCAGAAATAGCCCCTTCAAATACCTCCCCAATCTTTGTAGACATATATACTGACTTGTAGTAGTCATCTACTTCACGCTCTGCCATTTCAGCCTTTCTCTCCTGAGTAGAAGACTGGCTAGATACGTCCTCTAAAATTGAAGCATAGTGGGCCTTTCTCTTGTCAGATAGCCTACCCTCTATATCTTCCTTTATAATCCTGTGTATCTGTAAGTCAGGATACCTCCTGATTGGTGATGTAAAGTGGCTGTAATACTTGGCAGCTAGTCCAAAGTGACCCAAGCATTCAGGTGAATACCTAGCCTGCCTCAATGACCTAAGCATCACTGAACCTATGGCTCTTTTTTCTTCCTTGTGGTCTATGGAGCCTAGGAGCTTTTGCATATCCTTTGATTTTAATCCTCCCTTTGACATAGGCATCTTGTAGTTTAAGCCTGCTATAAAGTTCTTTAGGGTGACTATCTTGTCCTCATCTGGTTCTTCGTGGACCCTGTAGACAAATGGTACCTTCAACCAGAAGTAATGCTCTGCAACAGTTTCATTGACAAGAAGCATAAACTCCTCTATCATCTTGTTGGATACTCTTCTTTCATATGGGGCTATATCTACAGGCATACCCTGTGAATCTAATTTAATCTTAGCCTCTGGGAAATCAAAATCGATTGCCCCTCTCTTTTCTCTCTTCTTCCTCAAGATGTCAGCCAAGTCCCTAGCATTTTTAAATGACTCTACAAAGTCTGAGTACCTATCAATAATGTCTCTATCTTCATTTTCAAGTATGTCAGACACCTGTGTGTATGTCATCCTAGCCTTTGAATTGATAATAGTCTTTTCAATATTGTAATTTACTACCTTTCCAGTCTTAGAATCTACATCCATAAGACAAGATAGGGTCAACCTATCTACGCCTGGATTTAATGAACACAGGCCATTGGATAGTTTCTCAGGTAGCATAGGAACAACCTTATCTACCATATACACAGAAGTAGCCCTCTTCAAGGCCTCCTTGTCTAGGTTGGAGTTTTCTCTAACATAGTGGGTTACATCAGCAATATGGACACCCAACTTGTAGATATTACCCTCCTTGACTATATCTATAGCATCGTCAAAGTCCTTGGAATCAGACCCGTCGATTGTATATGTAAGCCTATCTCTAAGATCTAATCTTCCTTCCATCTCGGACTTGCTTATCGAGTCAGGTATATTTTTTAGTTCAATCTCTACTTTTTTAGGGAAGGCATCTGGCAGCTTGTGGCTTCTTATGATTGAATCTATCTCAACATACCTTTCACCTCTCTGGCCTATAACATCTACAATCACGCCCTTGGCTCCCTTATCACTATCTGGCCATTTTGTAATCTTGCATACGACCATATCATTTTCCTTGGCACCATTGAAGTCCCTCTTGGCAACAAATATGTCCGTACTCATCTTGTTCCTATCTGGAACCACAAAGCCAAAGTTTTTACTCACTTCAAGCCTACCTACAAACTCATCATTGGCCCTCTCTACTATCCTTATAATCACACCCTCTGCTTTTTTGTCACCAGTGGCATCTTTTGTAATCTTGACTATGACAGTATCATCATTGAAGGCATGGTTGGTATCATCAGCACCAATATATACATCCTGGTCACCTAGACTTATAAAGCCAAATCCCTTTGTCTTGGCCATAAACTTACCCTTGGCCATACCATAGTAGGCAAGAGACCCAATTTTTCCTTTTTTATTGATAAATAGGTCTCCATCTTCTTCCATTTCTCTTATCACTTCTGATATCATTACTCCACCCTTTTTAGTGTCTGAAAATATCATTACAAGGTCAGTGATATTGAGCGGTTTATAATTTTCATCGTTTAACAATCCCGATATTCTTTCTTTTAATTCTTCTTTTTGCATATCTCTCCTTTTGTAATTTATAGTTACGCTTATTAGCAAGAAAAGATGCCCTGAGGACATCTTTTTAAAAAACTAAATTTAATTCTTTAATTAAATCCCACACTGGCCTTGTGCAAGACTATTTCATCACAATAACTAATGCTATTGCATTGATGAAAAATAAGACAGATATTATCTTTGTCATCTTATTTAAAAAAGCTTCCTTACCCTTTGGCTTGAAGTATGCCTGTGAAGCATTGTCTTCTAAAAATACCTGGGGCTGGTTCTGCTTACTCTCTTGCGGTAGTACAGTTATAATCATAAGGATACTTAGGAATACCTGAATACCCATTAGTATGTATCTAACGTTCATTTGATCCTCCATTTCAAAATTAGTTTTATCTCAGCCTGTAGTGTATTATATCATAAAACCATTAATATTACAAGGATTTACCTAGTATTATGTCTAATTCTTATTTTATTTTAACACGAAAAAATAAAGCCGTAAATCAACACTAGTGTGTCAATCTACGGCTAATATTTTCAATATTTAGAAATTATCTTAACATTAATTTATATATCAATATTAGACTCTAGTATAATATTGCATATCCATGTACAAAACTAAATAAAACTATCTAGAAAGGTTGTAGAATGACTTTAACTGTTCGTATCTAGCTGATTCTCCAACTATTTCTTCGATTCTTAGTAACTGGTTGTACTTAGCAACTCTATCAGTTCTTGATGGAGCACCAGTCTTGATCTGTCCAGCGTTTACTGCAACAGCTATATCAGCTATAGTAGTATCTTCTGTTTCACCTGATCTATGAGATATAACTGCTGTATATCCTGCTCTCTTAGCCATTTCTATAGCGTCAAGAGTTTCAGTAAGTGTACCTATCTGGTTTACCTTGATTAGGATTGAGTTAGCAACACCAGCTTCAATACCTCTTTCAAGTCTTTCAGTGTTTGTAACGAATAAATCGTCACCTACTAGCTGGATCTTCTTACCAAGTCTTTCAGTAAGTAGCTTCCAACCATCCCAGTCTTCTTCGTTAAGACCGTCTTCTATAGTGATTATTGGGAACTCATTTACCCAACCTTCATATAGGTTTATCATTTCTTCTGAAGTAAGGACTTTGCCTTCTCCCTTTAGTTCGTACTTTCCGTCATTGTACATTTCTGATGCTGCAACGTCCATACCTAGCATAACGTCTTTACCTGGTTCAAGACCTGCACCCTTTATAGCTTCAACGATTAGCTCTAGAGCTTCTCTGTTTGATCCAAGGTTTGGAGCGAAACCACCTTCATCACCTACACCACAAGCTAGTCCCTTAGCTGCAAGAACCTTCTTTAATGAATGGAATACTTCTGCACCCATTCTTAAGCCTTCAGCGAAAGACTCAGCTCCTACTGGTAGGATCATGAATTCCTGAACGTCTACGTTGTTGTCTGCGTGTTCTCCACCGTTTAAGATGTTCATCATTGGGACTGGTAACTGCTTAGCATTTACTCCACCTATATACTGGAATAGTGGAAGACCAAGTTCATCTGCAGCAGCTCTTGCAACTGCTAGAGAAACACCTAGTATAGCATTAGCACCTAGCTTACCCTTGTTTGGAGTACCATCTAGTTCTATCATAAGACCGTCTATACCTGGCTGGTCAAAAGCGTCTAGACCTTCTACTTCAGGAGCTATTATTTCGTTTACATTGTCAACTGCCTTTAAAACACCCTTACCAATGTATCTTTCCTTATCTCCGTCTCTAAGTTCAACTGCTTCAAAAGCACCTGTAGATGCACCTGAAGGAACTATGGCTCTACCTAGAGCACCACTTTCTAGAACTACTTCAACTTCTACTGTTGGATTACCTCTTGAATCTAAAACTTCTCTTGCGTATACTAATTCAATAGCTGACATTATATATCTCCTCTCAACTCTAAAAAATCTTGGACACTGTCCTTACTTATTATAACACAAACCGCTATATTGAAATTTAATTTTTGTACCAATAGACGATTCTTTATTACAAATAAATTGATGGGTAAATTTGTAAAGTTTAATTTATATTTTAAAATTTTATTTTCGCTTATTGCACTCAAAACTTCATTATTAACTTGCTTGTATTTATTTATATAATCAATTTTATTAATTATCCTGTTTGATCAATGAATTTCTTATTTAATCAATGAATGACCTGTCATTTCCTTTGGCTTGTCCATGCCCAACATATCAAGTACAGTCGGTGCTATATCGCATAATCTACCATCTGTAAGCAGGTCACGGTTTTTAAACTCTTCTCCAGCTACTATAAAAGGAACTGGGTTAGTAGAGTGTGATGTGATAGGTCTACCTGTCTCAAGGTCTATCATAAGTTCTGCATTACCGTGGTCTGCTGTGATGATACCACTTCCACCAAGACCTAGGACCTTGTCAAATAGCCTTCCTACACATTCATCAACTGTCTTTATAGCCTTTGCTGTTGCCTCCATACTACCTGTATGACCTACCATATCAGGGTTGGCAAAGTTGACAGCTATAAAGTCGTACTTGTCTTCATCAATTGCAGCTAGTAGCTTGTCTAGTAGCTCATAGGCTGACATCTCAGGCTGTAAATCGTATGTAGCAACCTTTGGAGATGGTATAAGTAGCCTATCCTCCCCTTCGTTTGGTTCTTCTATGCCGCCGTTGAAGAAGAAAGTAACATGGGCATACTTTTCAGTTTCAGCTGCCCTCAACTGCTTCTTACCATTCTTTGCTAGGTATTCACCTAGGGTATTTACTATTTTCTCAGGTCCAAATGCTACATCCACACCTTCTATAGTCACATCGTATGTTGTCATACACACGAATCTTGTTGGAACTAGGTCCCTCTTAAATCCTTCAAAGTCTACATCTACTATAGATCTTGTTATTTCTCTAGCCCTGTCAGGTCTAAAGTTGAAGAATACAACTGAGTCGTCCTTTTCAATCTTTCCTACAGGCTCTAAGTTTTTTGTCATCACTGTAGGTATGATAAATTCATCGTTTACACCAGAATCATAAGATGCCTGAACACATTCAATAGCTGACTCTGATTTTGGACCCTCGCCCTTTACAATAGCATTGTAGGCAGTTTCCACTCTTTCCCATCTCTTGTCCCTGTCCATAGCATAGTACCTACCCGATACTGAGGCAAACTGGCCAGTTCCTAAAGATGTCATATATTCCTGGATTTCCATTACATATGTAATGGCACTCTGAGGATCTGTATCCCTACCATCTGTGAAGGCATGAACAAATACTCTCTCTAGTCCAAACCTTTTAGCCATATCAATTAAGGCCTTTAGGTGGTCTATATGCGAATGTACACCACCATCTGATAGTAGTCCCATGATATGCAGACTCTTGTCTTTTGCATTTTCCATGGCTGCTACTAGGGCCTCATTTGTAAAGAAGTCACCGTCTTCTATAGACTTTGTAATTCTTGTAAGGTCCTGGTATACTATCCTACCTGCACCTATATTTGTATGACCAACTTCTGAATTACCCATCTGACCATTTGGTAGACCAACATCTAAACCACTGGCCTGAATTAGGGTATGCTTGTATTTTTTAGCTATTTCATCTAGTCTTGGAGTACCAGCCAGTGATATAGCATTTCCTATTTCATTTGGAGTATATCCAAATCCATCCATTATTGTTAAAACTACTGGTTTTTTCATAATACACTTCCTTTACACTACTCGTTTCAATATCCGAGCATATTTTCACTAAACGTTAGAAACTATAGTAGTATTAGAACTTTAATAGTCCTAGATAGTCATCAGCCTTCAATGAAGCTCCACCTACTAGGGCGCCGTCTATATCAGTCTGTCCCATTATTTCAGCTACATTGGCTGGCTTTACAGATCCACCATACTGGATTCTCACCTTGTCAGCAAGATCAGCATATAGGTCCCTTACAACATTTCTTATGTAGGCGATTACTTCGTTTGCCTGCTCAGCTGTTGCAGTCTTACCTGTACCTATTGCCCAGATTGGTTCATAAGCTATTACTACCTTTTCAAGGTCTTCAGCTTTTACATCCTTTAGACCCTTTACTATCTGTCCCTTTACCTTGTCCATTGTAGAGTTTGATTCTCTTTCTTCAAGAGTCTCTCCACAACAAAGTATTGGATTTATACCCACTTCTATAGCTTTTAGAACCTTTTTGTTGCAAGTTTCATCAGTTTCATTGTAGTACTCTCTTCTCTCTGAATGTCCGATTATTACATAATCTATTCCAAGTTCTACAAGGTTGGCAGGAGCCACTTCACCTGTGAATGCACCAGATTCTTCAAAATGCATATTCTGAGCACCTATCTTTATATTAGTTCCCTTAGTTGCTTCTTTTAGGTCCTTTAGTAATGTAAATGGTGCACATATCAATACTTCTGCATCACCTTCAGTCTTACCCTTTACTGCTTCTATAAATTCAAGACCTTCCTTTATAGTCTTGTTCATCTTCCAGTTTCCAGCTATTATTGGCTTTCTCATTTTTATCTCCTTTTTATATGTGGCAGGCTAGACAGGCTAGCCCACCTTTATACACTTATTGTTCTATGATATTATCTCTACAAGATTATGTATATAGCATTATCCCTATAATATTATATCTATAGTTATATTGCTGAATTTACTAAATACTATCTATTACTTGTTGTCAAGTGCTGCTATACCAGGTAGTTCCTTACCTTCTAGGAATTCTAGAGATGCTCCACCACCTGTTGATATATGGCTCATCTTATCTCCAAATCCCATCTGGTTTACAGCAGCTGCTGAATCTCCACCACCTATTATTGTAGTAGCATCTATTTCAGCCATAGCCTCTGCTATTGCCTTTGTACCATTTGCAAAGTTTTCGAATTCGAATACACCCATTGGTCCATTCCATACTATAGTCTTTGCAGATTTTACAGCATCTACAAATAATTCTCTAGTCTTTAGTCCTATATCTAGACCCATTGAGTCTGCTGGTATATCTCTGCCTTCAGTAAACTTTGGCTTAGCATCTTCTGCAAACTTGTCAGCATATACTACATCTATTGGAAGAAGTAGCTTTACACCCTTTTCTTCTGCCTTCTTGATCATGTCAAGTGCATATTCAATCTTGTCATCTTCTACTAGTGATGTACCTATTTCGTGACCCATAGCCTTGAAGAATGTGTATGACATACCACCGCCTATTATTAGTGTATCAACCTTTTCTAATAGGTTGTTGATTACACCAAGCTTTGAAGAAACCTTAGCACCACCAAGGATAGCTAGGAATGGTCTTTCAGGATTTTCTACTGCTGATCCTAAGAAGTCTAATTCCTTCTGGATTAGGTAACCGCATACTCTTTCTTCTAGGAATTCACCAACACCTACTGTTGAGCAGTGGGCTCTATGGGCTGTACCAAATGCATCATTAACAAATACATCAGCAAGTGAAGCTAGTTCTCTTGAGAAGTTTTCTTCGTTCTTAGTCTCCTCAGCCCTGTATCTAGTGTTCTGTAATAGTACTATATCAGAGTCTTCCATAGCAGCTACTGCAGCCTTAGCATTGTTACCAACTACATTATCATCAGCAGCAAATACTACTATCTTGCCTAACATTTCTGATAATCTCTTAGCTACTGGTGCTAATGAAAGTTCTGGCTTGGCCTCTCCCTTTGGCTTACCAAGGTGTGAGCAAAGTATTACCTTAGCTCCGTTATCTACAAGATACTTTATAGTTGGTAGGGCACCAACAAGTCTATTTTCATCAGTTATCTTTCCATCTTTAAGAGGAACATTAAAGTCACATCTCACTAGGCACTTTCTGCCCTTTACCTGAATGTCTTCAATTGATTTTTTGTTTAGCATTGTCATAACAAATCTCCTTTTAAATTAATATTATATTTAAGTCTCTAATCTGAATATTTCCGCTATTACTATTATATCATAAGTGGGATGTTTTCAGACCATCTTGTGTATTATATCGATTTTTTTTATACTTATTTTCAAAAAAGAGGCTTATATAATATAAGCCTCTATTGATAAATCTCTCGCCTTCGTGGCCTAATAAATATTTATTTAAACAAGATTCTTTTATTATTTAGTTGTGCTTCCTACTAGTCCTAATGTTCTTACTAACTGAGAAGTGTAAGACATTTCGTTGTCATACCAAGCAACAGTCTTAACTAACTGCTTACCTGCAACATCCATTACCTTAGTAAGTGTAGCATCAAATAATGAACCGTAGCTGATACCTACTATATCAGTTGATACTAATTCTTCTTCAGTGTATCCAAATGATTCATTAGCAGCAGCCTTCATAGCAGCATTGATTTCTTCTACTGATGTGTTCTTTTCAAGTACACATACTAATTCAGTTATTGAACCTGTTGGTACTGGAACTCTCTGTGCAGCTCCGTCAAGCTTACCTGCAAGTTCTGGTATTACTAGACCTATAGCCTTTGCAGCACCTGTTGTGTTAGGTATTATGTTTGCAGCAGCTGTTCTAGCTCTTCTTAAGTCACCCTTCTTATGAGGGCCATCTAGAGTATTCTGGTCATTTGTATACGCATGGATAGTTGTCATTAAACCTTCAACGATACCGAACTTGTCGTTAAGTACCTTAGCCATTGGTGCAAGACAGTTTGTAGTACAAGAAGCACCTGAAACTACTGTTTCGCTTCCGTCTATTATATCAGAGTTTACATTGTAAACTATTGTCTTAACGTCACCAGTTGCTGGAGCAGATATAAGAACCTTCTTAGCACCTGCCTTTATATGAGCCTCAGCCTTTTCCTTAGAAGTGAATAGACCAGTACATTCAAGAACTATGTCTACACCCATTTCTCCCCAAGGTAGGTTTTCTGGGTTTCTTTCAGATATAACAAGTATCTCCTGTCCATTAACTACGAAAGCACCTTCTTCTTCAACTACTTCACCATTGAATCTACCCTGTGAAGAGTCATACTTTAGTAAGTGAGCTAGCATATGTGAGTCTGTTAAATCATTTATAGCAACTATCTGGAACTTTTCTGGCTGTTCCATCATTTTTCTTAATGCTAATCTACCTATTCTACCAAATCCATTAATCGCAACTTTAACCATTTCATTACCTCCAAAATTTTCTTTATCAATATAGTTAATTGTTTATTTTATTTAAAATTTCCTTTGCACTGTCTTCATCAGTTATCAGTGTTAGATTCTTATTCAGCTTATATAAAGCCATGAAAGCATCCACTTTTTCAACACCTGAAAATACTGCTATAGGATATTTTGAATTCTTATACATATTCATATCTATTCCGACTGTGTTGAGTTTCATCACTATGTTACCGTCCTTGTCGAAATAATGTCCAAAGGCTTCACCAATCGCTCCCTTATTAAGTAATTGATTGATGTCATCTTCACTTGTACCCCTTCTTCTTGCCATCAAGTCTGCACATCCAAAACTAAATACCATTTTGTCGGCTTCCCTTAGATGCTGGCTAGTAACCATTATGTCTGGAATAGACATTATGACGTCTTTTGCCTCACCTTCAAGCTCATCAGGAACATATAGAAATTCCACCTTTGAGTTTAGTTTCTTAGCTAGGACTGCAGCTACCGAGTTAGCCTGAATATCTATGTCGGAGCCCACACTTCCTCGTGTTGGAAGAACTGTCACATCTTTAAATGAATATTCTTCCTTAATGCTCGTTGCAAGTTCCCTCATAGTACTACCACCTGAGATCGCTACTATATCGTCACTTGCTAGTGTAGATATCAAGTACTTGGCTGCCAATTCAGCTACGCCTTTTATTATGATACTTCTGTCTTCATTGACATTTTTAGATATAGCTACATGCTTGATTCCCAGTAAGTCTCTCAACTTTATCTCCAGATCGGATATTCCCATTACCTCACCCATGACTAGCTCTAGACTTTCAAGTACTTCCTTACCTTCTTCTGTAAGTGTCATTCCTGAAACTGATATGTCAATCATTTTTTGAGATTTTAGGAAGTCAACCTCTGTCCTAGTTGTCCTCTCACTCAGGTTAAGCACATTTGCCAACATTCTTCTACCAATGGGTTGACTGATAGCTATCTGTCTAAGAACTGCATATCTTTTTTCCATCAACTCAATCGCTTGGGGTATAATCTTTTTTTGAACTTCGATTATATTTTTCATATTGCCTCCTTGGATTTCCTACTTGGAAATCTTAATCGGTAATCACCTTAAAGATCAGGTTGATTTGCGTCCCACATTTACTTATCACGTCCCACAACATTATTATATAATAGCGGGACGCAAAAATCAACACTTATTTTATTTTTTATATATTTTTTTATTTCTATCTCCTTATATTTAACTTAATACACTTAAAAATCCAGTTTAATCAGTACTTTCAAGATTTATATTATCTAATAAATCACAAAAAATAAAGGGACATATATTGACCCCACCTCGTTAATATCCCTTTTTTAGACAGATTAATATCCCTTGTTTGGACAAATTAAGGCCTCTAGTTTAGACAAGTTAGGCCACTTATTTGGACAAATTATACCTCTTGTTTGGACAAAAAAGAACCCACACCAATTTTATGATGTGAGCCTTATATCATCTGGAATTATATTTATTATTTCATCACCTATAAAGGTTTCTATTTCAGCTACAAATTTTATAAAATCGTCCTTGATCTTATCTAGTAGAGGTTCGCTCTCTTTCCCATATTTTTTTATAGCCTTACTCTTAATGTAATCCATTCTCTTTTCTGGACCAACGAAACTCGCTTCTATAACTAGCCTATCAGCTATACACAAGATATCTTCCTCATCCAATGATAGGATTTCTTGATTTATCTTGTGTTTTGTATGGTCTGAAATAACCCTTGATACATCTTCAAGACCAATGGACTTAAGATAATTTGCTCCAACCTTTTCGTGAATTTTGTGAACCCTAGCTATATCGTGCAAGTAACCTGCAGATGCGACCAGTCGTTCATTTATATCCAAACCTTTTTCCTTTAATGCCCTTGCAATAGCATAACCTACTTCACCTACAGCATTACAGTGGCCTTGTACGTGTATTGGCGTCCCATAAACCCTTAATATATCGAAACACTCTGCCTTTGTAGGACAATATTCTTTTGAAAAATAAGTTCCTTTTTCCATACTCATTCAATCAACATTCCTTAACGCCTTTGGACGTAGCTTACAACGTCACATACTATCAATTGGTCAACTTCTTCTGGATTTGCAAATTTAACACTTTTTGTCCCTGATAAGTGACTGTCTTTTGATAGGTAGTCAGATACGACTTCATAAATCCAATCCATAGGCCATGGAACTTTTAACTGACCTTCAATTAACTTGCCATCAACATCATAGACTAATTTCTGGCTCTTTAATTCACAAGGTATACTATCAACATCTCTAATAATAACATCATAAAGTCTATCAAATGTTACATTTTTTTCAACAGGATCATCTATAATATAAGAAACTTCGCTACCCATATTTTTTGCCAACTTCCTGCTGCAGCTAGTTTTACATCCTGTTGAGCAAGTTGCACACATATCACTTTGACCTACTGGGTCTAAACGGTGATAGTTTTTTTCTACAATATGCTTACCCATGTTAAAACTCTCCTTCATCTTCTTCAACTTCAGCGCTAAAATATATACACTGCCACTTACCATCTAAGTATTCTCTTGAAGCCTCAAACATCTCAGATATTGAATCATAGTCATACCTATCTCCGCTACAATACATATTTATCTTATTTACTTCAATATTCCATTTCTTAGTTTCAAAATCATACCAAACAAGAGTATCATCTGGTTTATTAAAAAACTGGCTTATACCCTTCTCAAATTCTCTTTCAAAATCTTCTACACTTGGATTTACCAATGGTATAAAGACCCTATTTATTTCTAAATCGAAAGTCTTACCGTCTTCTACCCTAGAAGCAGTAAACCTTCCATATTTCTTTCCAATTTTTAATTTATCTCCAGCAATTTTTAGCATATGGCTGACTGCATCTATAACAATAATAAATACATCATCACCCTCTACTGAAAATTTGCCTTCAATCTCGAACATATCATCTTCAAGGTAAAAATCTACAGACTTTCCATCTGCCTTTATAAAAAATTCTTTATCTTTTATATCCAACATCATAACTTACCACTATCTAAGACCAAAATCCAATAATTCAGGATTCTGATAGATATTTCCCTTTAACTTAAATGTTTCTGATAGGTATGGACCACCCATTGCCATTGATCCATCGTTTCCTATTAGGATAAATCCGGCAACTTCTTCGCTCCACATTATTTGATATGTTCCAGTGTCACTCTCTACCACATCACCTTCGTAAATTTCTTTTTGTTCGTTGTCATACCATCCAGTAGACTGAAGTGGTAATAATTCTACTGGTTCTTCAGGATTTTTAAAATCATATATCAAAACTGCGCCAAATGAAAGATAACCATAGATTGTCTTTTCTAACTCAGATGCGCCTTCTTGCTCAAGCTCTTCTGGAGAGTACATCTTCTTATTCTCATCATCCCATGCTCTAAACTTTATTTCTCTCATCTTAATCCCCCCATCTAACACATACCGGTGCCACTATAATAGTGGCACCGATACAAATTAATTATTAAATAGTTTATTTTATTTAAAATACGCCTCTAGCCTTCTGTTCTTTTATTGCATTTAGAACCTTTTCAGGAGTTAGTGGCATTTCTGTAAACCTAACACCGATAGCATCGTATACAGCATTAAATATAGCTGGAATTGTAGGCTGGATTGGACCTTCACCTGATTCCTTAGCTCCGTATGGTGCTGATGGGTCATAGGCATCTACTATGTTTGCATCTATTTCTGGCATATCTAGAGCTGTTGGTAGCTTGTAGTCATGTAGTGATGGATTTAGGAATCTTCCGTCTGGAGCGACCTTCATCTCTTCATATAGGGCCTGTCCCATACCCATACCTATTGAACCATGTACCTGACCTTCAACACTCTGTGGGTTGATAGCTACACCGCAGTCTCCTGCCTCTGTAATCTTAACTACATTTACCTTACCTGTTTCAAGATCTACGTCTACCTCTGCAATCTGAGCACTGAATCCAAATGTTGGAGAGTGTCCTATATTACCACCCTGCTGGATACCCTTTCTTCTTGGAGGAGTAAACTGACCTGTCATTGAAAGTGGTCCGTTTGTCTGGATGTACTGAGATACTACATCTCTCCAAGGAACTCTCTTGTGTGGCTTGTAGATATTGTAGAATTCTCCACCCTGTACTTCAACTTCTTCACCACGGATACCTAACATACCTGCAGCAACTGGCTTAAGTTCAGCATTTACCTTTTCAGCAGCCTGTCTTATAGCCCAACCTGTTGCAAATGTTAGACGGCTGGCAAATGTTCCAAGGTCAAATGTTGATATCTTTGTATCTCTTGGTACTACTGTAACGTCTTCAGTCTTAATACCTAGAGTTTCAGCTGCCATCTGAGCCATTACCATATCTACACCCTGACCTATATCAGTTGCACCACAGTATACTGTTACGTCATTCTCTTCATCAACCTTTATAGTTGCTACTGTATGTGGCTTGTAAGATAGGTACAATGTGTATGATGTTCCTGAAATATAATATCCTCCAGAAAGACCGATACCCTTACCAAATGGTAACTTACCATGCTTTTCTTTGTAGCCTGATCTTTCAACACATTCAGTCAAGCACTTCTTGTATTCTGTATGAGGTACATACATTTTACTCTTAGCAGTGTAGCCTGATTCTGCAGCATTTAGCATTCTTATTTCATATGGGTCCATACCAAAGTGAGCAGCAGCCTGGTCTAGCATCTGTTCCATAGCAAATCTTGGCTGAACTCCACCTAGTCCTCTGAAGGCACCACAAGTAGGCTTGTTAGTATATACTCTCTTACCGTCAAATCTCACGTTTGGTATCACATATGGAATGTGTACCATTGATGCTGTATAGAATAGAACAACTATACCCCATCCTGCGTATGCTCCACCATCCATCAAGTTAGTAAAGTCACAAGCTGTTATCTTACCAGTCTTATCAAATCCTAACTTCATCTTCATATAGCATGGATGTCTACCATTGTTGGTAGCGAATACTTCACTTCTTTCGTAAGTTATCTTTACTGGTCTACCAACTTTTCTAGATAGTAGGGCTGAACAGAAGTCCGCCTGAGAAGCAACACCCTTACCACCAAATCCACCACCTATTAGTGGAACTGTTATTCTTATCTTGTTTAGAGGCATTTCAAGAACCTTAGCCAACTGCTGGTGAGTATAGTGAGGAACCTGACAAGTTGCATATAGGTGTAATTTACCTGTAGCAACATCATAATCTGCAATTGCAGACTGTGGTTCTATAAATCCATGGTTTACATATGAAGAATAGTAATCCTGTTCTAACACATAATCAGCCTCTTCTAATGCCTTGTCTGGATCACCATATACCTGAACACCTTCATAAGATATATTATAAGGTGAATCTTCATGGATTCTAATGTCATCTCTCTTTACAGCCTCTCTAGGGTCGACGATAGCTTCTAAAACATCGTATTCTACTTCGATTAATTCTAGGGCTTTTTCAGCTATTTCTTCAGTTACAGCTGCTACTGCCGCTACTGGTTCTCCCCAGTTTCTAACTTTTCCTACAGCAAGAGCGTGTTCATTGGCATTATGAGGAACTATACCATAAGGAATTGGACAATCTTCTCCAGTTATAACCCCTAGTACACCCTCAAGTTCCATAGCCTTGCTATAATCTATTTTAACTATATTAGCATGTGCATGCTTACTTCTAAGTAATTTACCATATACCATTCTTGGAAGAGTCAAGTCATCTGTATAACGAACCTTACCCTTTACCTTATCAGGACCATCAGGTCTACGGATGCTTCTACCTACTTCAGTATATTCTTTAGTATAATCCCTGTAGTTGTTGTATCTGTTTGATACTTCATACATCTTTCCCATCTTACTTAGCCTCCTTTTCTGCAACTAAATTTGCATAAGACTCTATAGCATCAATGATTTTGACATATCCAGTACACCTGCATGTGTTACCAGAAATAGCAGTCTTTATTTCTTCCTGTGTAGGGTTTGGATTTCTGTCTACCAAGGCCTTAGCTGATAAAATCATACCTGGTGTACAGAATCCACACTGTACTGCACCATGATCTAGGAAGGCATCCTGAATTGGGTGTAGACTACCATCTTCGTTAGCTATACCTTCAATTGTAGTAATTTTCTTGCCAACACTTGCTACTGCAAGCTTTAGACATGATAATTCTGGTTTTCCATCTATAAGTACTGTACAAGCGCCACAGTCTCCTTGACCACAACCCTTTTTTGTACCAGTTAATCCAACAGTTTTTCTAATTACGTCTACTAAAAGTTCCATTGGAGTAACAACAACATCATAGTTCTGATTATTAATATTTAAAGTGATTAATTGTTTCATTTCTATGCCTCCATTGCCTTATTATATGCTTCTTTAGTCAATCTTCTAGCTAAAGCTCCTACTACTTCTTTTCTGTACTCAGCAGTTGCTCTAACATCTGTAATTGGTTTAGCTTCGCCCATAGCAGCCTGACCAACCTTTTCAATCAACTCATCATCCAATACTTTTCCAACAAGTAGAGCTGGAACAGCTTCAGATACAAGAGGCTTTGGAGCCACAGAACCCATTACTAGCTTGATATTCTTGATAGTTTTCTTATCTTCTTCTAGCTCAAGGTTTACTGCCATATTAGCAGCATCTATTTCCATAGCATTTCTTAAACCTATACATCCATATCTTGCAGCAGAATTAGCTGCAGGAGCATGTATTATGAATTTTGTAATCATCTCATCGCTTTCTAAAACGTTCGCACGATTACCTACGATGAACTCTTCAATCTTTAAAACTCTCTGTCCTCTCTTGCTTTCAATAACTACATCAGCATCTAATGACACTAATGGTGAAGTTGTCTCACCACATGGAGAGCAGTGTGCTATATTTCCCCCTATAGTCGCCATTGTTCTTACCTGATAAGAACCTAACTGGCTTGCTGCATACGTTAACACGCCATAGTCAACTGCAAGCTCTTTAGAGTTTTCAATGTCAGCTATTTTAGTACAGGCCCCTATTTCAACGCCATTATCAGTAAATTTTACGCCTGCCAACTCCTCAACATCAGCAATGTTGATAATGTTTTCCGTTTCCATCATCTTTTCCTTAAGCATGATGATTAGATCTGTACCTCCAGCGAGCATTTTTGATTTGTCGCCAATAGTTGCCAGCAAATCTAAGACTTCTGCCTTAGTCTTAGGTGCATGGTACTGAAAATTACATAAAATATTCATTCTTTACGCCTCCCTTTTAAATTTACGCTTTCGCCTTTTGAATGAAATATTCTTTCATAAAAATGAATTTGTGCGTATATTTCAATTCAATTATATAATAAGAATATGAATTTTACAATTGTATTTCGTTAAAAAAGTAATTTTCTTTATCGCGATGCACCTATATTTTGCAAACAATTATGTCAATATTTAATTTTCTATAAAAATAAGCTTTTCTTTATCAATGGAAATGCTTATTAGTGCATTAACAAATAAATTATTTTTATTTTCTAATCTATTTATTTTGATACAATAATTTTTTTGTGGCTTTTTTACAATTTTAGACTTATCAAACCTATTTTGAACAGAAAAATAGACGCTGGTCATATCCAGCCCCTCGTAAATACGCTCTACTTTTGCATCCAAAATAAAACTAGATTCCTCTACATCTTTATTGTTTTTATCTATACTTTGTGAATATACTATCTTAAAATCCCTATCTCTAACACCTATATACTTGATCTTATTTTTAAACTCTACAAAATCAATAATTCTATCTTTAACATCCAAACGTTCATAGTCATCTCTTGTAATTCTAATATCGAGGTCTGGTATTTTTATACTTGAATCCTGGTCTACTTCTACAGGTAAGATATTTGTTACACCAACCATCTTCGCTCCCTCGAAAGTTTTAGGTCTAGAAAAAACTTCCTTTGTTTTTCCTTGCTCCACAACCATACCATTATGGATTATAATCAATTCATCACTAAACCTATAAATTTCGTCCCTACTGTGTGAAACCATTATAACCATTCCCTCATAATCAGATAGCATATCTTCAAGCTCTATTTGAAGCTTGTCCTTTAGGTCGTTATCCAGTGCCGAAAAAGGTTCATCTAGAAGGATAAGCTTGGGCTCGTATGCCATAATTCTTGCCAGAGCAACTCTTTGCTGCTGTCCACCTGAAAGATTTCTTGGCATCTTATCTTCAAGATTATCTATACAGAATTTTTTCATATACCTATCTGCCTTGTCCCTTTTATACTCCTTGCTTCCGCTTAGAACTACTTCAATATTTTCCCTTACAGTCATATTAGGAAACAAAGCATAATTCTGAAACATGTAGGCTACATCTCTCTTTTGGGGTATCACATCGATTTTTCTAGAGCTATCAAAAATGGTCTCTCCATTTATCTCTATTCGACCTTGGTCTGGACTTATTATGCCCGATATGTATTTGAGTAGCATACTCTTTCCAGCACCAGATGCTCCCAATATGCCTATTCTCTTAGCCTTAGTTTTCAAAGAAATATCCATACCAAAATTATTTAAATCTGACTTTATATCAATCGATAAACTCTTCATTTCCTTCTACCATCCATTTTTAATATTGTACTTTATCCACAACAAATTTAATATTATTCTTAAGTCTCAACAAATTTAATATTACACTTAAGTCTCAATAAATTTAATATTATACTTAAGCTGCAACAAATACGGTTACTTTTTACTCATTGTTACATTGGCAGAATAAATTATGACAAAAGATATTATCAAAACTATTACTACCCAAATACCGGCCTTCAGATAATTACCGTCATTTATCACCATAGCTATTGTCTGTGAAATAGTTCCTGTTTTTCCCTGTATATTTCCAGCAATCATAGAAGTTGCACCGTACTCTCCCATAGCCCTTGCAAAGCACAAAATAGAACCTGACATTAGCCCCGGCTTTGAAACAGGCAATAAAATCTTATAAAAAATCTTTTTTTCACTTATCCCAAGGGTTCTTGCTGCATATACCAGATTTTTATCAACTTGTTCAAAAGCTGCCCTAGCATTTTGGTACATAAGAGGTAGGGCAATCACAGTAGCAGCAATAACACATCCTAACCATGTCTGAAGAACTGATATATTGAAGTTTTCAAGTAGGAAGCTCCCCAAAAATCTCCTCTTGCTAAATACTATAAGCAAGATAAAGCCGGCTACAGTAGGTGGCAATACCATCGGCAAAGACATGACCCCATCTAAAAAAGCCTTTCTTTTTTTACTAAAAGACATGGCTTTTTTAGCGAGATACACTCCGATGAAAAAAGAAATTATCGTAGCTACGATTGCTGTCTTTATAGATATAATCAAGGGACTCCAATCCAATTTTGTAAATATTTCAACTAAATTTTCCAATGTTCAATCGCTCCTCAATTTAAAGATCAATATCAACAGCATCAATTTCTGAATTAATCAACCTTAAATCCATATTTTACATATACCTTTTTTGCCTTATCACTTGCTAGGGCCTGGTATAATTTTTCTATTATTTCTTCTCTATCCTTGTTATCTTTTTTAGATTTAATTTTTGCTATAGGATACTTAATCTTTCCTGTCTTTTCAAGGTCTATTCTAGATATAACCTTGACATTTTCATTTCTCTTAGCATCACTAACATAAGTAAATCCAACTTCTGTAGCCTTTTCTGCAACAGCGCTTAGGGCTGAGCTTACATTGTCCTTTTCACTGATTGTAAGTCCACCTAAGGCTTGTGAAACTACATTTCCTTCAATTGCCTTTATAGTCGCCTTATCAGCATCCTTGGCTACAGACTTTATAATTCCTTCACTTATTAGGGCCTTTCTAGCATAGTAACCAGCTGGAACACTTCCGTATGGTAGGGCTATACTCTTGGCATCTTTGATATTTTCTAGCCCCTTTACCTGACCATCGTAGTCCTTAGATGCTATGATAGCCAACTGATTTTCCAAAAGGTCTTTAGTAGAATTTTCTACAATCAAACCTTTCTCTTTTAGTTCTTCAACTTCCTTAGTAGAGGCACTCAAGAATATATCACAGTCAAACCCCTCTAGAATTTGACTCTTTAATTTGCCAGAACTATCGGCATTCACCACTACTTTTACGCCTTCATTTTCAGCCTCAAAGTCCTTTACTATTTCTCCTACTGCGTCAGTTAGGCTGGCAGCTATAAACAAGTTCACATTTTTAGGTTCTTCTTTTTTTGTCTCAGTTTTTGAACAGGCTGTCATTGTCGTAGTTAAAATTAAAACCATAGATAATAAAAAGCAGATTGTTGTTAATTTTCCTTTGAATAATTTTTTCATTTTGATCCTCCAATTCTTTTACAACTATTAATTCACTTTATTTGATTACTAGTTCTTATTCATTATGTATATTTAGCCGATTACATATAAGCATTAAAACTTGATTTTAAGCCTTATACATATAAATATTAAAACTTGGTTTTAAGCCCTATACACGAAAATTTATCTTATTTCCTAGCACATTCAGTTGCTGTTCCCTTTAGTATACCCAGTCCATGCTCTAAGTTTGGTAGGAGAAATTCAAGTGCCTCTGTAACAGCCTTTGGGCTTCCTGGTAGGTTTACTATAAGAGTACGCTTTCTAATTCCGCTGACAGCCCTAGAGAACATAGCCCTCTTTGTATACTGCATTGAATATGCCCTTATAGCCTCTGCTATACCATTTGCCATCCTATCACATACTGCATTTGTAGCTTCTGGAGTAACATCCCTAAGGGCAAAACCTGTACCACCTGTTGTTATTACCAGGTTTACCTGTCTCTGGTCAGCCAACCTCATCAACTGTTTTTCTATAATAGGTTGTTCATCTGGGACTATTATTTCTTCCTTTACTATAAAGTTATTTTCCCTTAGACCTTCTGTGATTATAGGACCACTCTCGTCTTTTCTCAGGCCTACTGAACCCTTGTCACTCACTGTTATAACAGCTGCTGTAAGAGGTCTATTAGGATCAGCCGGTATAAGTTCTACCTTGTCACCAACTCTTATCTCTCCACCGACTATTACCTCTGTAAATACACCCTCTCTAGGCATTATACAGTCACCAACTGCGTGGAATATTGCACAATGTGAATGACATTCCTTACCTATCTGGCTCAACTCTAGTATTACATCTCCTATTTTAAACCTAGTACCTATTGGCATTGACCTAAAATCGTACTCATCTATTATTATGTTTTCTCCAAATGCACCAAGCTCGACATTGGCTCCTCTTTTTCTAAAGTCCTCTATCTTGTCATACGAAAGAAGACTCACCTGCCTATGCCATTTGCCTGCATGGGCATCCCCTTCTATACCGTGGTTTTCCACAAGCACCGCACTTTCAACCTCAGTCTTTTGAGTGCCCTTCTTTTCACTTGTACATATCCCTATTATTTTAGCCATACTGCTATTCCTTCCTAATCAAACTTTTATATTCTAGATTGAACTTATATATTCTAGTTCTATCCACCTATCTGTGTCATTTTCTTTAATTCTGTTATGCTATTTTTGTCCTCAAAAGAGTGCATTTCAGGTTTTTCTAATATGCTGTTTACAAGCATGTCATAAACTCTATTAGGATCTTTTTCCCTCAAGGCATCTTTCAAACTTATCTTCTTGTCAAAGCATAGGCAGGACTTGATGTCACCCGTTGATGTCATCCTAATCCTATTGCAAGAATCACAAAACTTGCCATGTATTGCACTTATAAAGCCTATTGCCCCCTTAAATCCGTCTATATTATAGTATTCAGCCGGTCCATTTCCATGCTTTTTGTTGTCTTTAGTGACATTTTCAAATGTATCCATTAGTATCTTTTTCAAATCTTCATTTGATACTAACATAGATTCAGCTCCAAGACCTATTGGCATCATCTCAATGAACCTAACATCTATAGGGTATCTCCTAGCAAAATCAATCAAGCTAATAAAATCTTTTGAATAGTCCTCATCGTGTAGGACAGAATTTATCTTGACCCTTATACCCTTTTCTATAGACTTTTCTATAGCTTCAAATACCTTATCGATTTCATCAAAACCAGTAATTTGCTTATATTTTTCCCTATCAAGGGTATCAAGGCTTATATTTATAGACCCAACACCTGCCTCAACAAGCCTGTCCAATTGTTGGCCAAGTAGGACACCATTTGTTGTCAGTGTTACTTCATTAACCCCATCTAGGTCGTATATCTTCCTAATCAATTCATGACAATTTTTCCTGACAAGTGGTTCACCGCCTGTAATTTTAAAATTCACTATGCCAAGCTTGATAGCCTCCCTACAGACCATTAGTATTTCATCAAAAGACAAAATATCATCATGCGAACATAGGTCTATCCCATCTGGCATACAGTACCTACAACGGAGATTGCACCTATCAGTAATAGAAATTCTCATGTAATCTATCTTTCTATTAAATAAATCTATCAAGATAATCTCTACCTTTCCCAAACTCCACTCTTACCACCGGTTTTCTTCATGAGTTTGATATCTGATATTTCCATGCCCTTGTCTATGGCCTTGCACATATCATAGATTGTCAAAAGGCATATATTTACCCCTGTTAGGGCTTCCATTTCAACACCTGTCTGACCAAGAGTTTTTACGCAACAAGTGCTTGTTATTTTATAGTTCTCTTCATCAAGGGAAAAGTCAATCTCCACCTTGCTCAAGTTTAGGATGTGGCAAAGCGGTATCAAGTCTGAAGTCTTCTTTGCTCCCATAATTCCAGCTACCCTTGCAACTCCAAGGACATCTCCTTTTTTCATATCTCCCTCTTTAACCTTTAGGAAACAATCCCTTGACATCTTTATGCTACCAACTGCAATAGCCTCTCTAAGGGTTTCATCCTTGTGGCTGACATCTACCATAATGGCATTGCCATTTTTATCAAAATGTGTAAAATCGCTCATATTTTCTCCATTCTCAACAATACTATCTACCAAATGTACACTTAGGGAATACACATACATCGCATTCAAGACAGAGTCCACCTTCACCTAACTCTGCTATATCTTCTGCTGTAACCTCATCATCTGCCATAACCCTTGGTAGTATAAGGTCAAATATAGTTCTCTTGGCATACATTACGCATCCTGGAAGCCCAAGGATTGGAATAGTCTTATCACTACCATTTTTTCCATAATAGGCAAGCAAGAACATTGCACCCGGAAGGACTGGAGCTCCATAAGATATTATATCTGCACCTGTATTTTTAATGGCCAAAGGAGTCTTATCATCTGGGTCTACACTCATACCACCAGTACATACGACCATGTCTGCTCTCTTTTCTATCAATTCTAATATGGCCTTTGTAACCTTCTTATCATCATCTTCAAGGACAATATGTTCAAACATCTCTCCACCGAACTCAGCTATCTTGTCTATTATAACAGGAGTAAATGTGTCCTTGATTCTTCCATAGAAAACTTCATTTCCTGTTGTAACTACACCGACCTTTTTACCCTTGAATTCCTTTATCTCAAATATAGGCTGGCCAGATGTCATACTATTTATCTGGTCTCTCACTCTTTCCATTTTTTCTTTTTCTATAACTAGAGGTATAATCCTTGTTCCAGCTATCTTGTCCCCCTTGTGGACAGGGAAATTGCCGTGTATGCTGGCTATCATCATTTGACCGAAACTATTGACAGTCTTTAGGGCTTCTCTGTTTATCTTTAATAGTCCATGACAGTCAGCAGATAAGTTTATCTTACCCTCCTTAGGGCCTGTACGATTCATATGATCGTTTATACATAGGGAACAGAGAATTTCTGCTGCTTCATTTTCATGAAGCATATTATCGTCATTTTCCCAAATATACAAGTTATCCTTTCCTACGCTCAATAGGACTGGTATGTCTTCTTTTCTTACTACATGCCCTTTTTTAAAGACAGTGTCTTTTGTTACACCCTTTATAATCTGTGTTATATCATGGCAAAGGACTGCTCCCTCTGCGTCTACTGTTTTAATTATCTTCATGTCTATCTTTTGCCCTTTCATTTATTAATTGTCCTGCAATACTGATAGCTATCTCTGCTGGAGTCTCAGCATCTAGAGGAATGCCTATAGGTGCTGTTATTCTTGCCAAGTCCTCGTCATTGTAACCGTCATTTCTAAGCTTTTCCATTACTCCCGCAGTTTTCCTCCTAGAACCTATAACTCCAATATATCTGGCTGGTGTCTTTAGGACTTGACGCTGGATAATATAGTCATCCTTGTGGCCCCTAGTCATTATACATATATAGTCGTTCTCGCTTATCTCTTCACATAGGTCAGACAGGTCTTGCATATCGACTATCCTGGTAGATACTACTCCTTGGAATAATTCCTTTTTAGAAAAGTCCACCCTATCTTCAAGGACTATACAGTTAAATCCAATTCTGTGAAGTGTCGGTACTAGCTGTTGGGCTACGTGTCCTCCACCAAATATATATACCTTCGAATTTTGGTTGATTTTTTCAATAAAATACACACTTGAATCAAGCTTATACTTTCTTGATTTTCTATCTAGGTGTTCTAGTACTTGTTTTGGATATTCATCACCTGATTTTTTGCCGTCTCCCCTTACAATTCCCATTGAGGGTTTATCGCCATCAGTTATATCCATTATCATCCAAATATCTTCATCTTTTTCAAATCCATCCAAAACGAATTTTACCATCTCTTTTATCTTTTCGTCTTGACCTGATATATACTGGAAAAAACAAGCTACATCACCACCGCAAATCATACCTAGGTCCTGTACTTGATTTTGTCTAAGCATATAGCTCTCATTAAAAGATTTCTTTGTCTTTAGAACTTCTTGGGCCTTTTGCTGGCATAGGTACTCGACAGCACCGCCACCAATTGTCCCATATATTCTCCCTTTTTCTCCTACAATCATCCTGGCTCCTGCCCCCCTTGGTGTTGAGCCAGAACTAGCAGTAACACTGACCATAGTAACATCTCTACCGGCCATCAATTCATCATTTAACAACTCAAAAAACTTCTTCATATTATCTTAATCTCCCTTGGGAACGACCCCAATTTCCAAACACTTAAATTCGCCATCAACAAACTCAAAACAGTTGTATGATGCATATGGCTGCTTAATAGCTCTTGAAGTTCTTATATCAGAACCTGTGGCCCTTGCAACAAAGGCGCAATTAACCCCTGCATGTGCAAGGCAAATAACATCTCCCTCAGAATTATTCATTATATTCAAAAGGGTATTTTCCATTCTATCTAAGGCGTCTAAACGTCTCTCTCCCCCTAAGGGTTCATCTCCTAGTTCTTTGACTATGTCCTTTAGGGGAATACCTTCCCATTCTCCCATGTCAATCTCCATGAGTCCTGGATCTATTTTTATTTCTATATTTCCATCAGAAATTATTTTTGAAGTGCTAATACACCTCGTCAAGGGACTTGAATATATACAGGATATATCCTTTTTAGAAAAAAAATCCCTCAATTTTTTACTTTCATCTATTCCACGCTCTCCAATATCTATATCAGTCCTACCAATGCAGAGCTTGATATCATCTTTAAAGTCTGGGTATGCGTGTCTAACAAGATATAATTTTCTCATAAGCTACTAAACTCTCAATCCCATCGCAAAATATTTTTTGTACTTCTTTTCCATTTCTTGACGCATCTCACTCATTAGCTTCGAGTAATTTTCAACTAGTCTTATACCTTCTCTAGTAAGCGAAGAACCACCACCGCCAGTTCCCCCAGTCCATTTTTCTACAACCGGAAAACCTAGCTCTCTCTCAATATCCTTAATAATCTTACTTCCCTTTGAATATGAAATACCAACACTAGAACAAGCTTGTTGTATTGATTTATGTAAATCTATATTAATCAATAGGCTACATGCAGTTTCATCAAAGAAAACCTCTCTAGCCTTAAGCTTGACCTCAACTTGCGGACCAACTGGATAACCGTTTCCCCTCCTATAATTCCATTCAATTAGTTCGTGGTATTCTTCTGGTGTATCTATATCAAAATACACAGCCTCATCATCCACTTCAACATTTGTTATAGGTGAATCGTAGTTTTCCATGGCCCCTCTCAAGCCGTCCACACCACTGTAATTAACTAATGATTTGGCGAATTCATTAGATACGATGATGGGATGGCCTGGTTGACCATTAAATGTAGTTCTCACTAATTCAGAATCAATACTCAAAACCTTCTTCAATGTCTCTTCTAAAATGGCAGGCAGATCCATAGGCATTATCAAAATTCTATCGCACAAATTCATAACATCGTTAACACCTAGGAGCACAGAATCAAACATCTGTGTTTGTGAGTATTTTTCATTTTTAACATATCTGATATCATCATAGAATATACTTTTCTTGAGTTCATCAGACCTGTGACCAACTACCACAGTTATCGGGTCAATATTCATTTTCTTCAACTTAGTTATTGTGTGGTTGGCTACTGTAGAATCTCCAAAAGGCAGGGAAGGTTTAAATGCCTTCATTCTGGAAGATAATCCAGCCGCTACTATTACAGCTCCTGTTTTTTTCATAAGCTTTATCTCCAAACAATTATTATAGCGTTCGTTTTTTAAATAACTAACCCTTTTTAATTATATCACGATTAAAATTTATTGTAAATATATTCAGTTGGTATTCGTATAAAAATTAATGGGACATAAGCATGGCTATGTCCCATTTTATAAACTATATATTTTTTCTTTTTGAAGAACTTAGGTAACCTAGCTCTTCCCTGTATTTTGATACAGTCCTTCTGGCTATATCAAAGCCCTTTTCCTTAAGCATACCCTCTATCTTTGAATCACTTAAAGGTTTACGCTTGTCCTCACCATCTATTATCGTCTTTATCTCATCTTTTACAGTATCCGTAGATATATCCTCACCATCCCTAGACTCGTAAGCACCTGTAAAGAACCTCTTTAGTTCAAACAGCCCCTTGTTTGTCAGCATATATTTGTCGTTTACCCCTCTTGAGATTGTAGATATGTGTAAATCAAGCTTGTCTGCAATATCAGCCTGAGTCATAGGCTTTAGCCTTCCATTATTCTTAAAATAATCATATTGGAACTCTATTATAGCATTGGAAATAGATACTATTGTATTACCTCTTTCTTCAATATCATTTATCATACTCTTAGCTGAATTCAACTTCTCTTTTATGTATTTTTTTACTTCCTCATCATCACTTGTCAAAAGAAGATCCTTGTAATACTGGTTTATAGATAAACTTATGTTACGTTCTTTAAATGACTTTACCATAGGCTCTCCATCCTGGTACTCCACAATTACATCAGGAAAGGCATACACTATATTTGTTCTAGCGTATTTTTGAGCTGGTCTAGGATCCAAAGACCTAATAATATTGATATATTCCATGACCTCATCCCTAGTAAATTTGTAACGAGATGACAGATAAGATATATTTGAGTTAGCTATTAAGTTTAGGTCATTTAGGACCATTTGCTCCAACTGCTTGTCGAATATATACCTATCCCTCAACTGAAGAATAATGCACTCCTGAAGGTTTCTAGCACCTATACCTGCTGGCTCTAAACTGTGTATCATTTTTATAGCAGACAGTACAATTGACTTGTCTACACCAAATTTGTTAGCTAGATCCTCCTCTTTTTCTCTTAGGTATCCATCATCATCTAGGCTATCTACCAAATAGTGGCATATTTTCCTCTTTGACTCATCCATTTTAATAATATTTATTTGGCCATGCAAACTATCATATAGACTGTCATAGTCTGTAGTCATATTCTCAAAATCATAGTCTGAGTCATCTTGATAGGCAGATTCATTCCTATCGTAACTAATAGTCCCTCTTTCGTTTTTAAAGTATTTCTCCCAGTCGATTGTATCTTTCTTTATTTCAACATCTAAGACAGGATTTGAAAGAGAAAAATTCTCTAATTCCTCTTCCAGCTCTTGTCTACCCATGTTAAGTATCTTAAGTGATTGCACCAAATTATTGGATATATTGAGTTTCAATGTTTGTGTTTGTTGAATTTTATTTGAAATCATTTTTACCTCCCTAATATCCCTGACTGCCCTCTATCATTATAACCCATTTACCAAATAATTTGTTATACAATTTTATCCTAATAATCATAAATAGTATACCAAATAAATAATCCCCTTGTAAATCAATACACAGGGGACTACTTAAGAACTATTGTACAGCATAAATTCTTTTAATATGACTATTTATATACTATTAATTATTGTATAAATAACACTATAGTGCATAGCCTACAAAATATAGAATTTTTACTTATATATATTTTTAACTACTGAATCTGAAACACTAGTCTGACCACCAACTAATATTAATTTCTCTATCTGGTTGGCCTTTACAAATGCGTTAAGTTCAGGATTTGAATTTACCCCATCTACAAGTACAATTGGGCTATTCATATTTGAAGTAGCAACACCAGCTGCTAGGGCATCTGCTGCTATCTTTCCATTTGCTACCATAAGTGACTTGGCTTCTGGATAAGCAACCTTAGCTACTGCCACTGATGTAGCATATCTACTCTTACCTGCTATTCTTACAGATTCTTTTGCCTTTACAGATGACTTCACTGAATCACTAACAGAGTTTGTTCCGCCTACTACAGTAAGTCTTGCAAGTGACCAAGAATCTAGGGCCTTTAGTGTATCTGCTGGTATATTGTTGGCTTCAGCAAGAACTATTGGAGTAGTATCCTTTACAGCTAGTGATGATACTGCTAGGGCATCTGCTGACTGCTTACCATTTACAAGAATTGCCTGGTCTTTGTTTGTAGACTTTTCCCTAACTTTCTGGGCGATTGCTAAAGATGTAGAATATCTGTTGCTTCCTGCAATTCTCTCTACCTTTAGACCCATAGCTACTAGCTTTGCTTCTACCTGAGGTGATACAGACCCATTTCCACCTGCTATAATTACATTCTTAGCGCCTAGTCTCTTGATTTCATTTTCAGCCTCAGTCTTTAACACATTAGCTTCTGTAAGTAGGATTGGAGCCTTGTTAAGTGCTGCTAGTGGTGCTGCTGCAAGGGCATCTGCTTCTTTTCTACCATTTGCAAGTACAACTGTGTCAGCTGACTGATAAGTACTTTCGCTTATTTTTGCAGCAGTAGCAAATCTATTGCTACCAGCTATTCTACTTACCTGGGCATTTGTACTTGGCTTTTCTTCGCCTACTTTTTTAGCCTTTGAGTAGTCAAGTTTTATTATTGCCTTCTGAGTTCCTGCTCCCTTTTTGATCTTGTCATATGATCTTGCTCCATCTGATGCAATAGCATCCATAGCATCAACTTCAACATTTATGTATATTGAATCTTCCTTCTGAGCATTTCTCTCTATCTTAATTATGCTTGGGAAGTCTCTATCCTTACCATCTAGTCCCTTGTCTTTTACCATCTTTTCTACTATAGCTGGCTTAGTAGAACTATCAAAACCTGATTCATATACGTTCATGCCCCATAGGTGACCAAACATTCCCATAAAGCTAAGACCCTTTACTTGTATGTATATAGTAGACTTTCCATCTTTTTCAATAACCTTGGCATTTCCAACAATAGCCTTGTTACCCATGGATTTCTTATCTTCATTTGCATGCTTTAGATAAACAGGCACGCTATATTCTACAGCTGCATTTGCAACTTCATCTGCGCTTATATTACCTGCAAAACCAGCCACACTAGTAGCTGAAGCCACTGCCATTGTAGCACACATAATTGTCTTAAAATTCTTATTCATAGTTCTACCTCCCAATTTTGTTAACTATACATTAATATTTTAAATTCTTTTATATGTAAATACATACTGTATTTATAATCAATTATCTTTGTCCTCAATATTGCTTGATATCTGTCAAGATTAATTTCTAAACATTCATTATTACTTTTTCACCATCAAGGTCAATAATTTTCAGGTGTACACCATACAAGTCCTCTATTACTTTTTCTGTTATAACCTCTTTGGCATCCCCCTTTACAAGGACCTTACCATTTTTTAAACCTATAATTTCATCTGAATAGTACATTGCTTGGTTGATATCATGTAGGACCATTATAATGGTAATACCTAGGTCCCTATTTAAGTTTCTTATCAACTTTAGGGTCTCCAACTGGTACTTGATATCAAGGTATGTTGTAGGTTCATCCAAAAATAATATCTTAGTACCCTGAGCCAGAGCCATAGCTATCCAAACTCTCTGCTTTTGACCACCTGATAGCGAGTTTACTGTCCTATCCTTAACGGGTCCAAGGTCTGTAACATCCATTGCCCAATCTATCATTTTTTCATCATCTTCAGACTTAGCCTTCATCATCACCTGGTATGGAGTACGTCCGTAACTGACCAACTGTCTTACTGTTATATCATTGGCAACCTTGTTGTACTGGTGGACTATAGCCACCTTTTTTGCAAACTCCCTATTGGTCATAGAATCTATCCTTCTATAGCCAAGGGTCACTTCCCCTATCTTGGGCTCTAGGTTTTTGGTCATCAAATAAAATAAAGTAGACTTACCACAACCATTTGGTCCAAGTATGGTTGTAATCTTGCCATCTGATATCTTAAATGATATATCATCTAGGATTAGGGGCGAATTTTTCGAATATGAAAAACTTAAGTTCTTAACTTCCAAAACTATCTCCCCCTCTTCTAAGTAATAGTATAAAGAATGGACCACCTACTACAGCACATATAATTGCTGCAGGTATTTCATATGGGGCAAACATAGCCCTACCTACTGTATCGGATAGTAAGAGCATAACTGCACCCAAGAGCATTGTATATGGTAGTTTAACCTTGTGGTCACTACCAACCAATAACTTGGCTATATGAGGGACAATAAGCCCCAAAAAGCCTATTACACCAACTGTGGCTGTAGATATACTTACTATAACTATTGCCACAATCGCAACTATAAATCTATCCCTATCGACATTCACACCAAGACCCCTTGCAGTTTTATCTTCAAGAGATAGGACATTGCACTTTTTAGCAAGCAGAAATGCAACTATAAGTCCTATCAAGACATACCAGAATAGGAGATTTACATCTGCCCATGTTTTCTGGGCTATATTGCCCTCTACTATAGATTGGACTCTAGACAGGCTCGCCCCCTTGCCAACTGAAGCCTTACAAAATTCAGACAGGCCTGAAAAAGTCATATTAAGGGCAACACCCACAAGTATCAATTTCACTGGGTTGGCTCCACCATCCCAAGCTAGAAGGTATATCAACAAGTAGGCAGCAAGTCCTCCAAGAACAGCAAAAAAAGGTATTGAAAAATACATAGCTGGGAAGAATGAACTTATTATCACTGCAACAAAGGATGCTGCTGATGATATACCGATTATACCTGGGTCTGTCAGAGGATTTTTCATCACTGACTGCAAAAGGGCTCCAGATGTTGATATAGCAGCCCCTGCTAACATAGCTATTATTACTCTAGGAAATCTTAGGTCCCAAATTGTAGCAACATCAGGATTTCTCTTTACAAAAAGACCTGACATCAGCTTAGAAAAACTTATATCTATGCTACCTGTTCTAATAGCTATAAAAAACAATAGTATCAATAAAACAGAAGTTGTTAAAAACACCACTGTCTTTTTCCTTGTATTTACAGCATAACCTCTTGTATCCTTGTCTAATATCTTTCTAAGTAATCCATTTTTAAAATTAGACCACTCCACTATTTATCACCCCCATAAAAAATTTTGTCTAGGTCTTCAAGGGCATCAGGGTAGTTAAACTTGGCAGACATACCAAACTTCTTGTAGTCTAAGTCATATACCCTATCTTTTTTGACAGCCTCAAAGTGCGACCATATGTCATTTGTTTTAAATTCATCCAAAAACATCTTCATGACTTCTTGAGGCATGGCATGAGCGGTTCTCAATATAAGGTCAGGGTTTTTCTTCAACATATCCTCTGTAGATATATTTATAAACTGGTCTGTATCTGATTCAAATACATTTTGACCTCCTGCAAGTTCTACCAGTGATCCTACATATGATTGATTTGTTGCAACTACATAGGATCCCGGCAATCCCATAAGAACTAAAACTTTTAATTTCTTCTTGTCCTTGTGACGCTCCTTGTATTCCTTCATAAAATCTTCGTATTCTTTTACCATCTTCTCAGCCTCTGACTGCCTATTAAGAACTACACCAAGGTCAGATATGGACTTGTACATACCTGGTATATTGTTTAGGTTTAAGAAACCATACCTAAGTCCAGCATTCTTATATTTAGGTTGTAGGTCACTCACGAGGCTGACCGGGCTAAATACCCAGTCTGGATTTAATCCCTTTACAATCTCCATGTCCGGTGACATAGCCATACCCACTTTGGTAGCTGAATCATATCTCTTGGGCAATTTGGAGATTTTACTGTCTGGCACCCCAACCAAATCAACATCTAGCCCATCCATGATCTCCACTGTAGCAGGAGATGTAGCTATTATCCTTGGATTATCTATCTGAGGTATCTGGCTAAGAGACTCTATCTGACCATCCTTGCCACCAGGATGCTGGTCAACACAGGCAGTAAATACGATACTAAGTAGTGAAACAAGGCCTACTAGGACCAATTTTTTACCTAGTCTAGTCATCTATACCACCACCGATCATATCAGAATTACTAGACACTAGAATCTCTTCTAATTCCATGTTTTTTCTTTTCTTGTACTTATATAAGACAGCTATTCCTATAGCCCCCAACATAACAATTGTAAGCAATATAGCTATCATGACTATAATAATTGTAAATAATGCCCTTGTAAAAGGTCCCCATGGTGTTTTTTCATCCTTTTGAGATGTACCAACAAGTGTCTGCGAATCATCGAAATCTTTGTTGGTAAGCAAACCATGCTTATAACCTAGGTCTGCTTGATTTATCCTTTCTTTCTCGTCTCCTGAGCTTGGAGGCCCAACTGGTTTACCAAGACTCTTGTTTGATGATTTTAGACCAGAGACTGTCTTATTAGATCTATCCCCTATTTTTTTATTATTGTCATGTGACTTTTTGTGTGACTTATTATTTTCTGACCTGGCTTTAGAATTAGCACTAGTTGAGCTTGTATTACTCTTAGAACCACTATTCCTTGTGGCAGCCTGTACGCTAGAACTAGTTGGAGCACTCACTTCCTTTGTATGCTCGTTTACCCTATCTTCATTCTTTACAGGCTTGTCTGTTTTTACACTTACCTTGAATCCATTACCGCCACCTTCTTGTAAGTCATCAAAGTCCACAAAAAATATAACTGCCCTTCCCATAGGTTCTACAAAAAAGCTTGATTTAACAACACAATCAGCAGATGGAATCTCAAATCTGAAATCTCCTGTAGTACCACCATTTGATATTTCTTTTACAGGTACTTGGGAAAAACCACTATCCCCCCTATTTTGAACCCACATGACAACATCTTTAATATTGTCCCTAAGGTTATACCTGACTGTTGCATATAACTTACCGTCATCATCTTTTTCTATCAAGGCGACCCCATATACAACATTGTTTACCATACCTTCACCTATGCCTGGATTATTGCCTGGATCTTCAATTACATGGGTAACTGGATGGTCGTAATAACCTCTAGCAACAGCAGTATATACTTCACCAGCTTTGGCATTGGTTGTAAATGCAATAAATACCATGACAAGGGCAAGTAGTATAGTATTAAATTTTCTATTTATTTTCATCTCTACCTCCCTGTAGACTGTCCAACCAAGAGCCAATTACCGTGTCTTTTTTAAATATATTTTTTGATAACTCACTGTCTAACTTTTTACTTAACTTTATTTCATAAATAAGCTTCTTGGCTACTTTTATATATGAATAAGCAGAACCAGCTAATATACTTATAATTATTAACAAGGAATAAAATATAACCTTTGGATTTTCTTTGGCTTCAAATTTTTGTTTTTTGATATCTGTACTATTCTCTTCTTTAGGTTCATCCTCACTTGTAGATTGATCAAAATTAGTCGATTCATTTATCAGTCCTTTACTTGGATCACTAGTTGATGTTGATTCACTATTGGATGATTTAGAACCAGAACTAGTTTCACTATTGTTTTTTTTACTTTTTGCTTTATTGCCAGATGAATGACTTTTATTTGAATTCTTCCTATCAGAAGAACCACTTCTATTGTTTGAAGATCTAGCGCCAGTACTTGCACTACTTTTCTTGTTAAGACCTGGAAATTTATCCCTAGTACTAGCCCTATTTGGACCACCATCAGAAGACACAATAGCCACTTGACCAAGCTTGTTCAAATTAAGATTTGAATATCCATTGCTAGTCTTTATACTTACATCAGACATGTCCGACACATAAACAGCCTTTGGATTTTTGATGTTAGATGGCAGTTTAAGCTTTATTTCTATCGGCTTGGATGGCTTTTGAGGAACCCCATAATCATTTTCAACCTTAAAATTATATATTACAAAACTAGAAGATCTACCAAACGTCTTCATGACCTTTGTATAGTCGTTGCCCCCAGTTACTGTATCTACCTTAAACTTTATATTGTCCTTGAAGCAACCTGGCTTGGCTACTAGCTCAAATATATCAGTCTTCTTTATAATAGTTTCATTTGGATTGAATTTCTTTCTAGGAGTACCCGTCTTCATCAGATTGTATAGTAAGGCATCTTTTTGATCAATCTTCTTTAGACTAGACCAATCAAACTTAAACCTAGCTCCTACAGGTATCTCTCCCATAGGCTTTACCTTTGGGTCTACCTTTACATATATCATTGGGTCTTTTCTACTTATATCAAAGCTAAACACCCTAGGTCTCTTATCCTGCTCGTTTGGTATCACTAGGTCAAAAGCATGGGGCTCAGCAAACCTATAATAGGCATTATCATCTCGTATTTGTAAGGATACCAATGATGCTATTATCCCCTGTACTTCCATCTTATCGCTACCTATCAGCATTGTATATTTACCATTCTTGGCTACTATATTGGCAGTGTGGACCATAGCTCCGTTACCCATAGAAGGCTTATCTTCTCTTTCATGGTGAAGATTTACTACAAGAGAATATAATCCATCCTCCAACTTTAAGTCTTCTCCTTTTTCAAGTTGAGGAAGGTTTCTTTTGTCTTTTGGTGAATATATACTGTCTGTATCATCTTGTTCTGAAGGACCATTGTTAACTGGAGGACTAGGTGCGCTTGAATCTAAACCATCATATGAGTCAGAACCAACTTTTGCAGACTTGTCCCAAGCAACCCTAAGTTTGGCTTCCTGTTGACCGCCACCATTGCCTCCCGAAACCTCTTCCATAACCGGAACATAAACGGCTACAGGTATATCTTGTTCTCCTACGTTTACTTCAAACTCAAGATCTTTTGGATATTTCTTGCCCTTCATTCTCTTATCTTTACCTGTAGAAGGATTGTTATATACATCTATGTCATCGTAATGACTTAATTCTTTAACTTTTTGCCCCTTTACATAAAACTCACCCAAAAAACCTCTATAGCCCATAAAATCAAGAGCAACAAACCTTAGTTTCATAGTTGCTTTTCCATTTTTCACAGAAAGTATTCCATATTGTGTCATAGCTGGATTACCCATTGATTTTCTGTCTTCATATTTATGTATAAGGGATATAGGCACCTTATAATTCCCATCTTTCATAGTCTCTGCCCTACTTGTTGAAACAAATAAATTCGACCATAATACAGATACTATCAATAGACTAACCAGTATAAATCTATTAATAATTTTAATATCTCTTTTTACAAACATAATCTTCACCCTTATTTCCCCATAATTTATATATACGTACTCACTATTATCCATGATTCTGTATTGATTAAAATTCTCAGTATCATTTCATTCCCAATATTAGTTTAACATAATAGATAGGTATTATCAATTAAAATATGTTGGCAATATTTTAGCTATTTTTGGTTTTTATTTAAAATTTGTTTAAAGTGGTATAAGAGTCCTATTTTTGTATATAACAAACAAGACAAGAGAAATATTTCTCTTGCCCTGCCTGTATAATATTTTTTATTGGGATTTTATTACTTGCTTATTTAATACTATTTTCTATATTAGCATCTATTGTGTTGTTTCCACCTAATATAATTAAATCCTTATTACCTTTTAGCTTTTCTACTACACTAGCAGGTACCTTATTCTTTTCTGCTAGTATAATCGGTGCCTTGGCTAGACCTGTTACTGCTCCTGCAGATAATGAATCTACAGCATTGTAGCCATTAGATACAAATATTGTCTTTGTATCTGGATATGCCTTATTTGCTATTGCAAGTGCTGTATCAAACCTAGTTCTTCCATATATCCTTACCTTAGACTTGGCATTTATCTGTCTCATTACGCCTTCACTTATTGAAGAATTTCCTCCAACTACTATTACTTCTTCTGGCTTCCATTCATTTATTTTAGCCTTTGCATTTGGATCTAATGAGTTTGCTCTTGTCATAAGTACTGGTACTCCAGCCTGTGTTGCTAGTGAAGATACTGTTAGAGCATCTGCATCCTTTTCGCCGTTTATTAGGATTACCTTGTTTGAGTTGGACTTGTTCTTTACCCTCTGAGCAACCATTGCTGCTGTTTCAAACCTGTTTTTGCCTGCAACTCTTTCTACACTTAGTCCCATAGACCTAAGCTGGCTTTCAACTGCTCCAGACATAGAGCTTAGTCCACCAGACAAGATTACCTTCTTGGCACCCAATCTTGTTATCTCTGCCTTTACACTAGCTGGTACATTTGCCTTTTCTGTAAGTAGTATAGGCGCCTCGTTTGTACTAGCAAATGAAGCTGATACTAGGGCATCTGCATTTTTAGTTCCACTAGCAAGGATTACTGTGTCTGCCTTATTAAAGAACTTCTGAGATATCTTTGTAGCTGTCTCATATCTGTCATTTCCAGCTAATCTTTTTATTACGTCATTACCTGTAAGTTTTTTATATTCCTTTGCCTGAGACCAATCAAATATCAACTTAGCTTTTTGCTTGCCACTGCCCTTTACAATAGCATCATATGATTTTGCATTACTTGATATAGAGTCCATGGCATCTACATTCACCTCAGTAAATATTTCTTTTTCCTTTTTATCTCTTATAAAAGAATATCTTGAAGGAAACTTTCTCATATTTCCGTTTAAGTCCTTGTCTTCTGTTTCCTTTTCAACCTTTGCCTCTTTAAGCGATGAATTTGAATCAGAATCATATACACTTAGTCCCCAAAGGTGTCCATGCATTCCCATGAATTCCATTCCCTTAAAATCAACATAGTAAGTGTATTTTCCATCTTTTTCACTTACAATAGCAGTTTTTTCAAGTGAAGCATTACCCATTGAAGCCTTATTGTCAAAAGCATGCCACATTTTAACTGGCACTGAATATAACTTAGCTCCATTCTTGATTTCCTTATTTGCTATATCCTTGTCTATCTTATTTATATCTGTCTGCTGTGATGGGCCATTAAGTTCAGATAAGCCTGATTCCTTTTTGATGTTATCTATAGCAAATAGAACAACCTCATTAGCAATTGATATTTTCACCCTGTCATTTGTATTAATAGAGTCCTTGGCCCTCGCTAAAGCCTTTTCTAACATTTCTCTACTTCTACCCTCAATCACACCAGCCTTTATAAGCTTTTCACCTATCTCAATGTTATTCTTTAGTACTGCCTTTGAAGAAAGTATCCCTTCTTCCTTGCCCTGTGTACCACTTAACTTATTCTTGTCTATAGGACTGTCTTTAGGTGCTTTTGACCAATCTATTAATAAGACTGCTGGCTGTGATGCATCAGCATTAGGATTGGCCTTTTTGGCTACTTCATCCATAGCATCAACCCATACTCTTACACCAATTTTTTCTTCTCCTCTAGAGTCTCTTACGAATTCTACTTCTCCTGGGAATGTTTTTCCACCATCAGTATAATCAGATGTTTCCACTCTATTAGCTTCTGTATACCTTCCATGGTTTCTTATATCATCCAAGCTATTGTAAGTAGCAAATTTGTATAGATGTCCTCTCATCTTTACACCACCAAATAACATCTCTTTTGGTTGGAATTTAAGACTTATTTTAACACCATCCCTAGATTCCACTACCTTTGCCATGCTTTTCATGGCATCAGCACCCATAGATGCTTGGTCTTCCTGGCCATACTTCACAAGCTTAACAGGTAGGCTATATTCTAACACCCTATTTTCATCTGTACTATTTCCATTATCATTATTGTTATCTACACTAGCAACTACATCAGATGAAACCTCAAATTCATAGGTATCTCTATCAGCGGATGATCTTGAAAGATACAGTGTTTTTGTAACCCTATACTTATCTCCATTCCTCATGCTTGGATCTTTGATTTCTACTTTCTTATCCAATTCATTAGACATAGTAGCTTCACCAATAAATGTAGGTATATTGAACTTTATCTTCTCTACTTTTGTTACAACCTTCCAGTTCCATCTTGGACCATTTTCCTTATTGACAAGGTACTCTTTAAGGTCTGCTCCTGCTAACAGGTCTCTCTTTTCTATATATTCCCTCTTAGTTTGTGGAATGCGTTCACCATTCTTTACAGGTCTCTTCCAATATGCCATGTCAACCATACTGATATCACCCGCAGATACAGATATCTTATTATTATTAGCCCTAGCCCTTACTGAATAAGCCTTCTTCTGTGGGAAGTAACCATTTTCTAGGTTAGCGCTTATACCTAATTCTTCTGGATTTGATATTTTTATATCTTCGTCCATCATATTATATGCTAACTCTAGCTTTCTCTTTTTCTTGTTTCTAAGAATACTCTCTGGTATAGAAGTAAGCATATTATTATGTAGGTCTATTATAGCATCATCCTTTGAAGCCAGCTTTGACCAAACCTTATTATCTATACTTTCTATCATATTATTAGATAGTCTTAGAGTCTTAACATTATTAAGTTCACCAAAATTGTCAGGAAGTTTAGTCAACTTATTATTGTAAGCAGATAAATTTTCAAGCGAAGACGCTTTTGAAATACTATCTGGCATTTTTTCAAGCTTATTTTGACTTAAATTCATGAACTTAATTTTACTATTATTTTTGAACACATCATTATCAAATTCTCTTATATTGTTTTCACTAAGATCTATTGATTCTAAGTTGCCCAACTTGTCAAAAACACCTCTTGGAAGTTCAGTCAACCAAATCTTACTCAATTCTAAAGTTTTCAACTTTGTATTCTTGTCAAATATGCCGCTTGGAAGTTTTCCTATTACATTGGAATTTAATTTTACTTCTTCTAATTCCTTACAATCATCAAATAACCCTGATGGAATAAACTTAACTGCATTTCCACCTATATAAAATTTCTTAAGTCCAGTAGCACCCTTCAATAAATCTTTTGGTATAGACTCGATATGGTTTCCACCAAGTTCAATACTTGTAACACCAGGTCCTATATTACCTGCCAATAGACTAATATCATATATAGCACCCCTGTCTACTTCCTCACCTAGACCTCTAGATAATTTAAGTTCTCCAGAGAAGCTTTTTATCTCATTTCCGTCAATAGTTCCATCCCCATTTGTATCTATTACTCCAGATGCCTTTAGCCTATCTTGTAGAGCCTTTTTACTTGACTCCTTCTTTTTTGCAATAGCCTTAGGTTCATCATAGCCAGTCCAGCCTTCATACACTTCCGGTTTAAAAACTATCTTTACCCTAGTGTACTTATCTGTCTGACCTATATCACTTTTCTGGCCACCCATAGGTCCAACTAGTACTCCACCTATATGTTCCTTATTTAAATCACTTATATTCATGGTAAATTCTGCGTGGTCTTTCACATTATTTGCATTTGCCTCTCCACAGAACTTCTTTTCGGATTTGCCTGGCCACTTTCCACCACTTTGAATCTGAAAATCATATAATACATCAGCAAACAGTGTATTTAACATAGTTATCTTCATCTTTCCATTTTCTACTACCAGCTTCACATTTTTGTCAAAGAAACCTTCCAACATTGAAGTTCCTTCTCTTCCATCTGCAAGCAGGGCATTAAATCCGATTGTATATGTCCCATCTGGTATATTTTCTGAAGTAGTGTATTTCGCCACCCTCTTTTCTTCCTCAGTTTTTTTATTCTTTCCGTAGTTTCTAGCAGCTTCTTCAGCTTCACCTTCCTTAGGGGCTATGTAGCCTTTCTGCTGGAATACTATCTTACCATCTTCTTTTGATTTATCTGCCGTTACGTAATTGCCAACCTTAGCAGAATGGAATTTCAAAACAACCCTATGTGCATTTTTATTTGTAAAACCACTCAAATGAGGATCTTGAACAGTCAATAAAGCCTTTTCACCACTGTATGCAACCCTTCTATTTTCCTTATATGAATATGGAATTGTATATCCATCTATCTCCACACTCTTCAAAAGTGTCTGCATGTGATATAACCAAAAAGTATTAGTGTCTTTAACATCCCCAAATTCTTCTCCTATTTGGGAATATCCAGATAAATGTATTTGATAGACTTGTTTTTCTTTATCAACAGATATATTCTCTATCTTAAGGTTCTTAAAATTCTTGCTTGTATTTGTATTTATTGCTTCACCAGTCTGTTCATTACCCTTATCTGTTGTATTCCCAGGATTTTCTTTCTTTTCTCCGTTACTACTTTCAAAAGCCTTTTGAGCCGGAGATTTCCACGTACCGTATCTACCATCCTTTAACTTTATAATTATGGTATTTCTATTTGTATCCCTGTCCCATTTTTCAACATGCTTACTTGCATACTCCTCAGAACTATATATACCACCAAATCTATCAGTTATAAACTCGCTAATAGGAAATTCTGTTCCATTAATAACTATTGAACTTAAATTTTCCATATAGTCTTTTAATACAACTTCTCTATTTTTTATATAATATGAAAAACCACACGTAACAGCTTCATACTCTCCACCATTTTTAGATGTCTTTTTCCACACATATGTTTTAGTTTCTAAATGATCCTCTGGTATCACCTTATCATCTACATCTGGCTTTGGTAAAGTTGGTTCTTCCGTATCTGAATCCACAACACCAGTAGACGATTTAGTTATACTATATTCTGGTGTTACATCACTCTCGCCACCTGCATTCTTCACAACCTTATATGAAAGTTTGTGTGTTTTACCATTGGTTAACTCAAATGCATACTTAGCTGAATTAGCATCATTCACTTTTTTATATGATTCCTTATGCTTATCTGCCTTATCAGTCTTACTTTGTAAAGTAATACCATAGTATGGACTGTCTATTGTTTCAAATTCTTTAATTGAGTATTTATCCCCATTTATAAATACATATTTAATCTTTTTTATTATTTCATTAGCCTTTTTTTTATCAAAATCTTGATCAAAATTAAATTTATACTCAGGGCTATACTGTGGTGGCATTACAGTTATATGCTGCCAAATATTTTCTTCAGATTCTGATGTCTCAGCGTATGATACTCCACTTAAAAATCCCCCTTCATTTATGTAAGGTATAGTACTTGTTCCTAACATAGCCATAGACATAGCTATAGCAACTATTTTTTTACCTTTTCTATGCTTTTTACTATAAGTCATTTTAACCTCCCTTAAATTTAAACATTTAATAGTCATTGCACCATTCAATTTTTTTAATTTCATTCACAACAACCATTGATACTCAATATCTTTTCACTGTGATTAGTATAACATTATTTCAAGTATGCGATATTAATTATCATTAGTATTATATTAATTATTTTTGGGTATTGATTTAACTATTCAAAATAAATTTTTCATAATACTAATCTATTTATAGGAAAGTATTCTATGACCACTACTGATATAAAAAAGACCCAAGTCAGTACATATAGCACCACCTGAGTCTCTTCCATTCGATTTAGTTTATTAATTTGTTGTACACGCTATTAGTAATAGTATTTTTACCACCAACTACTATAATTCCATCCTCATCCAAATCTTTAAGTCTAGACTTCACACTTGATGGTATACTATTTTTATTTATAAGAATAATAGGTGCTTTTGCAATGTTAGTTATTGCGCCTGCAGAAAGAGCATCTATTGAGTTATATCCATTTGCTAGTATTACCTTTTCTAAATACGGATAAACTTCATCAGCTATCTTTATAGCAGTTTCAAATCTATCTTTTCCTGCAATCCTCCTAGTTTTTACGTCTAACTGTTTCATCATCCTAGCGTTCATAGATGAATTACCACCAACGATTATTACTTCATTTATATCGTTATCTTTCACAAATTTCTTAACAGATTTTGAAACATTGTTTCCATCTGTCATGACAACCGGTAGTGATTCACTTGTAGCCAAAGATGAAACAGTAAGAGCATCTGCATTTTTACGTCCATTTATAAGCACTAACTTGCCACAACTACTATTCTTTACCACTTTTTTCGCCAAATCTATAGAAGTAGCATATCTATCACTTCCAGAAACTCTACTTACAGCCAATCCCTTCTCCTTTAGCTTTTTCTCAACAGAAGAAGAAACAGAAGCCTTTCCTCCTACTATAACAACCTCACTGGCATTTAATCTTTCAATTTCTGATAATGTTTTACTAGGTAGGTCTTTAATCTTAGTTAGTAAGATTGGTGACTTTGATAAATCAGCATAGGAAGCGGCTACTAATGCATCTGCATCATTCATTCCACTAGCCAAAACAACTTTATCAGCCTTTTTAAAGTACGCTTTAGATATTTCAACAGATGTTTCATATCTATCATAACCAGATAATCTACCCTTCACTTCTACTTTTTCATCTTTATCATCCTTGCTTCCAATAAAGTTTGATTTATCAGTCTTCCTTGCCTTGCTCCAATCGAATCTTAGTATTGCAGACTGTGCACCAGCTCCCTGCTTGATTTCATCATATGAATGAATGTCACCCAGCTTACCACTTTTACCAACTGATGAAAGTGAATCCATAGCATCTACATTTACTCTTACATATATTTCATCTTCTTTTTCACCTCTCGAAAATTCAAATATTTCTGGGAACTTTTTCCTTAAACCTTTAATCAAAGACTCATCTTCAATGTGCTTTAATACCTTCATTTCAGTTTTTTTACCATTTGAGTCTGGCGTCATATTTGACCCCTTTGTCACTTTTTCATCAAATACAAACAACTTTGTCACATGACCGTGTAAATTCATAAAATCTAAGCCTTTGAATTTGATTTGATACGTTGGCTTGCCTTTTTCAACCTTTACAATAGCAGTCTTTATTATGGCATTATCACCCATAGATGGTGTATTGTCAGCATATTCTGTTTTACCTACATGCATTAATCTTACCGGCACTTCATAATAAGCTAAATCCTTGTCAGCTTCCTCAACCTTGTCTATAGAAACTGAAACTTCGTCTGATTTTGAAGGATCCTTCTTTGATGTAGCCTTTACCTTTAGCCTAGTAGAGCTTTCTTTTGCTGATATACTTAGATTTCCGTTTTTGTCGATACTTGTTGCTGTAAGTTCATTTCCAGATATACTCCAGTCTACAGCCTTGTCTTCATCAGACAAACTTTCACCCTCCACCTTGGCAGTTAGCTTATATGTTTTTCCTGCTTTTGCTTTAATGTTTTCTTGTTCAATCTTAACTGATTTTACTTTGGCAGGATTTTGAGGGTCTGGTGCTGGTGGGTTTGGTTCTGGTGGGTTTGGTGATTTTGCATCTGATGTGATTATTGCATCACCTAACTTTGAAAGACCAAATATAAGAGTATTTCCAACTATTCTAGCCCCCTGAATATTTTCTAACTTGTTTCCATCTACAAAGTATGGCTTAGGATTCTTTAAGTCCTTGCAATCTACTTGATAAGTAAATATAGGTTCACTTCCTATACTTGTATCCTTTGGTATAGAAGTATGGATTAGTTTTGAAATTTCCTTATCCTTTAATTCAGCAAGATTCTTAATTTTTTCACTTACCTCTTTTAGTTTTTCATTATCCTTAGAAGTAGATATGCCTACATTTAACTTGGCATTGTCGTCTACATTGGCTAGGCTTACAAAAGTCTTCTTGTCCTTTGATACTATCTTCATATGCTTAGGATGGTTGAATTTTTCAAACTTCTTTTTTAAACTATCTATAGTTAAATCTTGTTTGCTATTAGTATTAAATTTTAAATCAACAATTTTTTGTCCTGAGCCTTCTCCAGCAGTATCCATTGCATCCACATTTACTCTCAGATAGATGGTATTTTCCCCCTCCTTAAAATCTGTATATGCTAGACTGAATACATGAGGGAATAGTTTTTCTGAGCCCTGTCCTAGTTGCTTACCTTTTTTATATGATAGTATATCACAAAGAATGTCGTTTTTATTTTTACTTTCAATCTTGTTATCCTTAAGAGAGAATAGTTTTGTTAGTCTTCCCTCTATTCCTCCAAGTACAGTTCTCTTATCAAAAACTAGATATGCCTTTTTGATACCACCCTTTTCTGTAACAATCATCTTCTTATCATTAATAAGAGCATCTTCTGCCATTGATGGTCTATTTTTGTCCACATGATTTATTAGGCTTACTGGTATTTCATATGCGGAGTCTATCTCTTCATAGATAGGTTTTGCAGCTACATTGTTATTATTCTCGTCATATTTTGTCAAATCTTTACTTGGTGTCGGTATTACAGTAGATTTCTTGATAACAAGATCTACCTGATCTGATTTTGAAGAATCCTTCTTTGATGTAGCCTTTACCTTTATTTTTTCTGCCTCTTCACTCTTTGATACTTTAAGGTTTCCATCTTTGTCTATAGTAGTATCCTTATCATAACTTCCTACTAAATTCCAGTCTACCTTTTTATCTTCTACTTTTAGGTTCTTTCCTGCTACATCTGCTTCAAGCCTGTAGCTTTTTCCTTTTTCTATTTGAATGTCTTTATCCTTGATTGTTACTGAATCTACACTTGCCTCTTCCTCTTGTGGTTCTTCGCCAGATAACTCTGTTGTGGAATTTGACATATTAGCATCAATTGGTTCAAATGGCGATTCTTCTGGATATGCTTTTACTTTATCCATATTGTAGTCCATAAATGCTATATCTTGATCAGTAACAGGCTTACCATCTTTTCTTTTTAAGGTTTCTTTTATTTTTTCCTTGCAAGCCTTCATCAATTTTTCTGTTTCTTCATAGCTTTGAGCTGGAAATGTTTGACGATATAATTTCATCTCATCTAATTTTAAAATATTGTTTATGCTTTCACCTGTAAAAATATCTGTATTCTTTTTAAATTTATCTAGCTTATCTCCATGTTGAACATCGAAATTTTTGTACAAATTCCTTCTAAAATTGTCATATATCATATAATTTCTATAGTTAAAACCCTCGAAATTATCCATATCTGACATATAAATGTGACACATAGGAGTGTAGTCTCCCATTGCATCTACGCATACCGATAGTGCTATTGCCCATCTCTTGCAATCCTTATCATATATGATAGGATTTTCGCACACTACTCCATCCTTTAAAGGTAGTAGTTCAAACTCAATCTCATCGTAGACAAGCCCCTCAAAACAAGTATAGACACTATAGCCATCATTTAGTATGTCTTCCTTTACTTTATTAGAATTTACATATTTTTTTCTAGCTATTGTAGAAGCCAGACACCCTACATAAGGAAGATCGGCAGAACTTATGTTACTCTCTGACCCTACAAAATTCAATGCACCATTTAAACCGGAAGCAGTAAAGTATTTATCTGCCTTCACCTTTAGAAAGTATTTGTCGCCTCTTTTTATTACTTGACCACACCTTATAAAGCATCCACCTTGACCAGTACCATGTGAATCAGCCATAGAGAACTCAAGTGCATTGTCTAGAGAATCTGTAACATCTTCTGCGCTCTGATCTGCCTTTGCGTTATCATAAAGTTCCTCTGTAACTGTATCAATTGAATTACCATAGTTAATCAAACCTAATACTACATCCTTTACCTTTTCAGGTGTATTAAATGTTTTTTCATCCATTTTCCAAGAGCTATCTAGCTTATAGTCATATAGAATGTGCAATTTATTATCATCCTTAATAAAGCCATAATTTTCTAGACCACCATTACGGTTACTTCTCTTAACCGCCTCATTATTTATTTCTTTTTCGATTTCTTCATTTGTTTTATTTTTAAGTTCTTTATAGGCTTTGTCGTACGCCGTTCTATTTATTTCTTTTTTTTCTTCTTCAGTTAGAGCCCCACTCTTTTCTTTCTTTTTTTCAGCAGTAAGTTTACTTACTTCAGTTCCATAAAGAAGATGCAAAATACCTAGTTTTGCTTCTTTTTCAAATAATTTTTTCAATTTTTCTGTACTATCATTACCATTTTCTAATGCGTCATTGTACATATTTTTTATTTCATCTGTACTGCTTATTTCAAACTTAAGTTTTAAATCTTTTATTTGATCGATAGGCTTGTCGATGGTGTATGTAGCTTGATCAATGACCTTAAATTTTTCACCATCTTTTGATGCAGTTCCTGGTTCTACAATCGGCTTTCCATCTTCACCAGTTTTTGGTATAGTTTTGTATGCGTATGCATCTGCCATATGCTTTTTACTTGGCTGTATTTCATTATTGCCATCCATTAAAACAGCATTAGAATATCCCAGTTTTGACTTTCCTAAAATAGTATTAAACCTTAGGCTTATTTCAGTTTTATTTTCATCAATTTTTTTAAGTTTTACATACTTATGTACGCTAAAATTTACACCCAAAAGCATTCTGCTGTTAAAGTAAAAATCCTCCCTACCTATTTTGTCAAAGGTGTCCTCTTGATAAGTACCCTCTAATAGCTTATCAAACTTTTCTATAAGTTCTCCTTGATTAGCAATTATGTTGCAACCAGATACTATCGGCTCGACAGAATTTATTTGCTTAATTATAGCAGTATCATCGACTGCCTTATTTTTTTCTGCTAGTACCATAGGTGATACATTGAAAATAATAGATAAGGCTAACAAAATTGATACTATTTTTTCTTTTATTTTTCTCATATAAATTAGATCATATAGAATGGGAAATTCCCATTCTATATGACACTACCTCCTTATCACATATTTTTATTTATGCCTTACTCAACCACCAAAACAGCATTCTTTTTTACATTTGGTTTGATAGCCTGATACATAGCAGGTACTTCAAATGCAAGATAACAACGCTTGTATGTATGATTGAACTTATCAGTTACAGTCTTTACTGGTATTTCTACTGTTCTTTCTTTTATACCCTTGTATCCAAAGGTATCCAGCCCTGTAACATCATCTATATGTGTCCCATTATAGTTCACATAGCTAGCAAACTGGCTAGAGTCACTTACATTATACATTGATATTTTCGTAGCATCTGCAATCGGTGTCTTGTATTTAGTCCCATCTTTTATTTTTATAGGCTTAAATTCTGTAGAGTAGACTATCCTGTCTATATATGATGGCAATTCACCAACATTTGCTACAGGTTTAAATACAACCTCCTTAAATGTTATTCTCAACTTTTCATTTCCTTCTGTTCCACTTATATAGACCTTATCCACAAGGACATTTGCCATAGAGTGAATTTTAGTATTTATATTGCTATCATTAGGGTATATTGTAACCTTTACTTCCTTTCCAAGATTTTCACTGCTAGCATCATTTCCATCACTGTAAGTGACAGTAGTATTGAGCTGCTTCACTATTTTAGCGTCATATGCCTTTGCTAGTGTGCTTACACTCATGATAAATCCTGCAACTAACACTCCTAATAATGCTTTCTTTGTAAGTTTTTTTAATTTCATCTCTCTACTCTCCTTTTAAAAATTATTTATCAGTAAATATATACTGAGCTGTTGGGATATATTCACCCATTGAAGGTACTGAAAACTGAGCATATACCTGTCTCTGATTTGGATCCTTTAGTGGTATCTCAAATGTTTTAATCATTTGCCCACTTACACTTGGTGTATTTGCATTATATGCATCTAGAATTCTAACACTTCTTTTTGATGCTTGATCTGTTGGATTGTTATTTTCAAAGTACCATACATATTTTACATATGCTGGCAAGCCATATATTTCTGTTTCTCTAAAAGATAACTTTACATAATATTCCCCATTTCTCTTTACAACTTGACCTTGATTTACTACTGCTGGCGAGGCCATTGATGGTTCTTCATCATCATCAAACTGCATCAAATTTACATTTACCTCTTTTATTACTTCTTCATTCTCTTCTGGAAGTATTGGTTCTACCTTCCAATCTTGTCCCGGCTGTGGCTGAGGATTTGAGCCACCATTGTCATATGGTTGACCACCATCTACCTCTTGAGCATTCGCATAGTCAAGCCTCAATCTCAAAAACGGTCTACTCGTTCCCATAGCATCGTTTTCCACCTGTACTAGTATGTATTCTTCATTTGTACTGTCTCTGTCTATGCTGATTACCTTAGGGAATATGGCTTTTACGCCATCATAGCCTACTGCCTGCATTGTTTCATCAATATTTGCTTCTTTTGCTTCTGCATTTGATGACATATTAGGATATACAAACAACTTTTCGAGATGAGCAAACTTGTCTCCAACTTTCATTTCTTTTAGTCCAATCGTTATCCTAGACTTTCCATCAGTATTTTTGACTATTGCCATATTTTGGAATACACCGGCAGCCATTGAAGGCTTATTATTCTTTTCCTTTAAGGCCTGTAGCGGTACCTTGTAGTACTTGCCTGCCGGAACTAGATTTTTAAGGGCTGTGTTTAGGGCTTCTATTTCTTCTACTATCTGACTAGGATCGTTTGAAGTCTTTACTATCTCCTTAGCCCTAGCAAGTTCAGCCTTCAAGGCTTCTACAGAAGTCTTGCTCTTTGATTGATATAGTTCTTCCTTGTCTGCATTCTCTATGACTATATTCAACCTATCCTTTAATTCTGCTACCGTAAGTTGAGGAGCTTCATTAAAGGCCCTTATTGAATTTTCTAACTCAAGATTTGCTCTTTCCAGTTTGAAGACATAATCATCATACTTCTTGTTTATCTTTTCAATCTTATTGTCTACTGATAAGATACCGTTTCTTAATTTTGTAGCATAACTTATATCCTTTAGTCCGGCATCCCCATCTAGTATATCTTGTGCCTGCACCTTTAAATTATTAGCATCTCTTAGCGCAATTTGCTTTGCCTTACTTCTTCCATTTGGAACTATTATGTACTTTGCATACGATAGATTTGTATCTATCTTTACTAAACCGGCATTTGTCAACATTGCTGGCAATAATTTTGCCTTTGAATTTTGTATCGTGTATACAGCTATATCGTTTGCATCACTGTAGCCATCAACAGCCAACTGCTGAATATACTCTGGGAAACTTTGTCTGCTCAAAGGTTTATAGCTCTGATCACCTTCTCTTAGCTGAACATCAAATGCCTTATAGTTCGATATGCCTATATCATACATGGCATTCGAACAAGCATTGTCATTGCCATTACTTATATTTATTGCACTGTCATATGGTATTGCGCTATTTGAGTCTGTAAGCGAAAAATTCCATGTTTGACTACTAAACCAACCCCCTTCAGAATATGAATTTTCTACCTTGTATACACCTCTTTTACCATAAGGTATTGTATATGATTTTGTTGATAGCATAGCTTTATTGTTTTCATCAAAGTATTTTACTTTCAAGGTTAGATTTCCACCATTTTTACCTACATATTTTTTTACATCCTCCGGTTTGATATTTACGTTTTCATAGATAGTAGGCAAACCATACCCTCTGAAAGACAAGTGTTCTGCCTCCATAGAATTTGAATTTGGCTCGCTACCATCTAGAGTAAACCTCAGTTTCTCTCCCTTACTTACACCAAAATTAGGCTTTCTAAATCTTAAATTTATTCCCTTTGTTTCACTCTGCATAAATTTACCTAACTCTCTTGAGTCGTAAGGACTAAGTTTTCTTCCGTTTATATTCATTACATATGGAAGATTTGACTCTTCAGCATTCATAGGAAAAATTCTTGTCTGTGCTGTAAATAATATGTCTGGATTTTCTAGTGTATCTTCTGAATTGATTGTATCCTTAATTGATATTATGCAACCTTTGACATTACCTTTACTCTCACTCCATAAGTATACTTTGGAAGTCATAGAAGCTAATTTTAGATTTATCTTCCTCAATTCATAGTTGATGCCACCTGCATTTCCACTCTCGACTACTGCCGATTGAAGATTTTCAGGATTTTTATATTCAGCTGTTCTTGTTATCTGAATATTATCAATCCCTGATTCTTCCAATTGACCTGTCGATCTGTAATAATTATATTTTGAAAAATAGTAGATTTCTAAATTCATACCATCTGCTGTCTTGTACAGCTTGGCCTGTGGTTCAATCATTCTTTTTAAGGAATATCCTGACGTACCAATTTCAGAAACCACCAAATTAGCAACATCGTTTGACATATTGATAGCCTTTGTTGGTGGGATTATCCAAGGTCCTGCCAACATTGCAAGTGCTAGTGTCAAACAAGCTGTTTTTTTCAAAACTCTTGTACTAGCCTTACGAAAAACCATTTTATATCACCTCTTTCAACTAAAAATAGACTGCTTTTTACTAATGATAATCAATTTTAATTCCATTATATCATAAATTTCTATAAATTGCTTCTACTTTTTTTATTTTTTGGTCAAATATATTTTAATACAAGAGGTTGTAATCTCTATTTTTTTATTTCAAAAACTCCATACTTATTTTACACTATCTTAATATACCTCGCTATTCTACGCTTACAATAGCATTATATTAATTATTTTTGAGTATTGATTTAACTATTCAAAATAAATTTTCATAATACTAATCTATTTATAGGAAAGTATTCTATGACCACTACTGATATAAAAATAAGACAAGAGAAGGGGAAGCTATCTCTTGCCTTATTTTTTATAATTTATAATATTGTTTATTGGCTATTTTATACTATCTATAGCTTTTGAACTAACAGTACTTTCTCCACCAAGTATAATCAAACCCTTAGTAGACTTCAACTTGCCAATTACACTTGAATTGACATTATCTTTTTCCACTAGTACTATTGGTGCTTTAGCTATTCCTGTAACAGCTCCCGCAGATAGTGCATCTACGGAATTCCTTCCATTGGCTATAAATATAGTTTCAGCATTAGGATATACCTTATTGGCTATGACAAGTGATGTTTCAAACCTATTCGCACCGGCTACCCTTATCTTAGATTTTGCATTTATTTGATTTAGAACTCTATCTGAAATAGAACCTCTTCCACCAACTACAATTACTTCATCCGGTTTCCACTGGTTTATCTTCGCTCTAGCATTTGCATCTAGCACTCCTGACCTGGTCATTAGGACTGGAATTCCAGCCTCAGTAGCTAAAGATGATACTGTTAAGGCATCTGCATCCTTCTCTCCATTTATTAGTATTACCTTATTTGAACCTGATTTATCCTTTACAAGTTGTCCAATACTAGCAGCTGTTGCATACCTGTTTGCACCTGCTTTTCTCTCAATACTTAGACCCATCGATTTCAATTCTTCTTCGACTTTATATCCTATTGAACTAGTTCCACCTGCTAAAATCACCCTCTTTGCTCCTAATCTAGTTATTTCAGCCTTGGTACTAGCTGGAACAGAGGAGTCCCTTGTCAATAAAATCGGTCCCTGATTTACACTAGCAAGTGATGCTGATACTAGAGCGTCCGCATTCTTAAATCCACTAGCTAGAACAACTGTGTCAGCCCTATCAAAGTATTTCTGAGAAATTTTTGTAGAAGTTTCGTACCTGTCTGTTCCTGCCAGCCTAGGACTAGACGCCCCCTGTACTCCCTCTTTAAATTCCTTGGCATTTGACCAATCGAACATAAACTTAGCTTTTTGCTTACCACTGCCCTTTACAATAGCATCATATGATTTTGCATTGCTGGACATAGAGTCCATAGCATCTACGTTTACTTCTGCATACACTTCATTTTCCTTGGTAGATTTTACAAATGAATATCTAGATGGGAACTTCCTCATGCTTCCATTTAGATCCTTGTCTTCAACTTCTTTTTCTACCTTGGCTGGTACAACACTAGAATTCGGACCTGATTCATATATGCCTAGTCCCCACAGGTGACCATGCATTCCCATAAATTCCATTCCCTTGAAATCTACATAATATGTATATTTTCCATCCTTCTCGCTTACGACAGCCTTCTTTATCAAGGAACCATCCCCCATAGACGCCTTATTGTCGTAGGCATGCCATAACTTAACCGGTACTGAATATAACTTAGCCCCCTTGCCTATCTCCTTTGCCATATCTTGGTCTAATTGTTTAATATCCAATACTTTTGAATTATCTACACCACCTGGTAAGCCTGATTCCTTTTTGATGTTATCTATAGCAAACAGGATTATTTCATTAGCAGTGGCTATACTCATCCTATTATTTGACTTTAATGCTTCATTGGCCTTTTGTATAGCCTTTTCAAGTAAGTCCTTACTTCTACCCTCTATAACACCCGCATCCATCAGCTTATTGGCTATAGATAAACTGTTGTTCAAAAGAGTTTTTGATGCTAGAAGGTCTTCTGATGAATCTTTTCTTCTTTCTGATTTTTCCTTAGCATCCTTATCTACTACAGATTCTTTTGGTGCCTTTGACCAATCAACGATTAAAACGGCAGGCTGAGATGCGTCACCTGTATTTCCAGTTTCTCTAGCAATATCATCCATCGCGTCCACCCATACTCTGATACCGATTTTTTTTTCGCCTCTTTTGTATCTAGTAAAAGTCACTTTACCTGGGAATTTTCTTCCTGAATCAACATACTCTTCCAGAGTATCTACTATTTCGTAGTCTTTTCCTGCCGCATCATCTACACTATCGTAGACTGCCATCTTGTACAAGTGACCCCTTCTCTGCTTACCTGCCAATTCTAAATCCATGGCATGGAATCCAAGAGTCATCTTTATACCATCTCTAGTCTCTACTACTTCTATAGTATCGTTCATGGCATTGGCGCCCATTGATGGACTAGATTCTTCTCTGAATTTTACCAATCTTACAGGAAGTGTATACTTTAATTCCTTGTTACTATTCTGTGAGTTTTCTGATTCCTTTCCTTCTGGTTTGAAGTTAGCATCCACAATGGCAATTGTGTCTTTAGTCAACTCTACCATCTTAATCCATTCTCCGTTTATCATGATAAAGAACTGCTTAGTCAACCTATACTTGCCATTGTTTTTCATCCTCTTATCGCTTCCTGTATCTGTTTTTTCATCAACCTTGTTGATAGATTCCTTTTCGTATACAGTCTTAGTTATATCTCCCTTTACCTCTTCTATCCTAGTGACAACCTTAAAATCTGTCCCTTGATTTTTTAGGGTCTGACCTATATCACTTTCTCTTCTTTCCTTGTACTTTGCTTCTGTAAATAGGTCTTCATTTTTATACACAACATAGTTTTCCCAGTTGTATAAGTCTACTATACCCAATTCGCTAGTCTGGTTGAATGTTATTTTACCATTTTTAGCCTCAAGCTTATATTTAACTGGCGTCCTCTGTGCATAATATCCATTTTTTACACTCTTATTCACTTTCAGATTTTCATACTTTGTAGATATTTCTGACGGTAGAAGATTATACGCAACATTTAGTGATTCATACTTAGGCTCTGATATATCTGGTAGACTAGTCAAGTCATTATGGGTCAAATCTATCCTAAGTCCTTCTTTTTTAGCAAAACTATCCCATATTGATTTGCTGACATTACTAACTTTATTAAAACTTAAATCTACATTCTTCAGGGAATCAAACCCACTCAAAAATTCCGGTAAACTTGTTAGTCTATTTTGTGATAATATCAATTTTTCAAGTCTGCTAGCACCTCTTAAAGAACTTGGTATTGACGTAAGTGCATTATTGTTTATCTCCAAATTTACAAGGGCCTTGTTGTCACTAAATATATTATCATCCAATATTGATAGGTTATTTGTTCCTAATTTTAGGTCAGTCAGCTTTTTAAGATTTTTAAATGTATTGGGTTTAACTTCACTAATCATAGTATTTTCTAAATCTATAAGTTCTAGGTCATGATTATTGGCAAATAAGCCTTCATCTAGCATTGTCACAGGGTTAGATGCTAAGCTAACCTTCTTTAGTTTAGTGTTATTCTTGAAAATGTCTTTAGGTATATTAGAAATTTTATTTCCATTCAACCATACTTCTTCCAAGTTTACTGCCTTATCAAATATACCTTTAGGTAAAGAAGTCAAACCATTAGAATTAAGCCTGATAACCTTAACATTTGCTCCCAAATCTTTCAGTATATCTATATCATATATCTTGTTAAACTGAGGTTCTAAAACACCACCCTTCCAAGTAAGGTCAACTGTTGCCGGTGCATTAGTCAATTCTTCACTCGAAATTTTCCCATCAGAATTTGTATCAAGCCCAGACCTTATCAATCTCTGTCTAAGTATATCCTTAGACATGGCTTTTTTATTTTCCAAATCGTACACTTCATGGAAATTCTTCCAACCCTTGTGGGCTTCTTTCTTAAATATAATCTTTACCTTTGTATATTTTTCATCCATCTTACCCAGGTCGTCTAATTTACCACCCATATAACTTACTAAAACGGCCCCCTCATGAACTTCCTTAAGATCTTTTATGTCCATTGTAAAGTATGCCTGTTCACCACTATTGCCAATTGGATCCTTTTTAGACATTTCCGGCCAAGTACCATCTGTATTTTTAATTCTAAAATCAAGCAGACCATTCGCAAAAAATAAGTTTAAAAATTTTGCCTTTAACTTGCCGCCCTTCTTTTCTATCATAATATTCCTGTCGAAGAATCCCTGAAGCATAGACGTACCTTTTCTACCATCAGCATACCTAGCCTCAAATCCAATTGTATATTGTCCATCTGGTGCTGATTCAATGTCTCCAACATCTATTGTTTCTAGCCCCTCTAATTCTTTCGCGTCATCATTTGGTATGCTAGGCTCAATCTTTTCACCCACTTCACCAGTCCAGGTAATCTCAGAACCGTCATCTAGGCTAAATACTACCGTATTCTTTTTCCCAACTTCAAAATTCCAATTCTCAACTACTTCCTTATCATCAGAATCTGGAATGCTCATCAAGTCTTTACCACCGGCATTCATGACAAATATATCCATATCTAGACTATGACCATTTATAGATATTCCATTTATGTGGGGTACAAAATCATAGACAAGGGCCTTGTGAACTTGTTCAGCTTCATCGCCCTTTTCATCAAAACCAAGCAAGTTAACTTCAATTGAAGATCCATTTCCAACAACTGATTTTACAGCGTTTTTATAATAATCAGCTAGAGTAATATTATCAGGCTTTTTATCACCTGTCATATACCTTAGAACTGACCCATCCGCAAATACGATGGCAAATTTATGATTACCTTTTTTTTCTTCTACTGCCTTATAGGCATAATAAAGCGAATTATCTTTTATAGTAAGGGTTCTTAGAACATTATTCTGTCCCTCTGAGTATGTATTTTTTCTCAATTCGAATCTAGCATCTAATTCATAATATCCATATCCATCCACATCCTCATTTATATCTATTTTACTGCCCTTGTAATCAATAACCTGACCATCAACAATTATCTTATCAATTCTTGTAAATACCTTATTTTTATAATCCCTCTCACTTCGATCCATATCTACCGAATATAATTCAATTCCTACACCATTTTCATCCTCATTTTTATTGTCCTCTTTATTGACAATCACTGGTTTCATACCAAAAACGTATGTTGCATATGATCTGTCCCTAGCCTTATCAGAAAAAACAGTCATTTTTTTCTTATAGGCAGACTCATCATCTACAAAATCAGATTTAGTACCCCCCTTTTCTACTTCTCCTTTTTCATCACTATATCCTATCTTTAAATTTGTCGAAGAATCATCTTTGATACTTTCTTCAGCATGTATCCTTCCATATTCTTCCCCCAAAATTTTAATAGCTGGAGAACTTGCAGAACCTAACATTATCATAGATAGAGTCAAAGATGCCACTTTACTGCTCTTGTTTCTACATCTTTTTTTATAAGTCATAAATACCTCCATAAAAATTATTATTCTATATCATTAAATAGAATAAATATCATAACCATTCTGATTTTAATTATTATTTAGCATTGTATACTATAAGTATATCAAGTCTAGTACAAATAATATTCAATATTATTAGATATTTTTTAACTATTTTTAGCTATAGAGTATGATTCATTTTCTTCACCGCAAGACGTATACTAAAATTTTCTTCGGAGTTAGAAGTACAAAAATATAAGAAATAGGTTATTATTAAGAGAGAAGATAAAAATCGACAGCATCACAAAAATTTAATATGATGCTGTCGCATAAGTAATGATTTAATTGTGACCAACGCTATTTTGCGAAGAGCCGTATTTATTTATAATCAGATATTTATTTTTTAATAACTTATCGGCTAAGCAAAAATAAAAGGCTAGCTTGCAAAAATTTTCGTAAACTCAATATAAAACTAATCTATATAAATATATTAAACACTATTCTTTATACTCTTAATATATATTATAACAGATATCAAACCACTTAATATCAGTGCAAAATAAAAATTAGCTATTCTCGTAAGCAACATTCCAGGTATCACTAGCTTGGATCCAAAAAATGTCTTAAACATATTTACAAATATTGATTCACTCGCTCCTACAGCACCTGGTAGTGGCAGTGAAGAAACAGCTATATTAAGAACCGCTTGGGCAAATACCAAGTCTCCTAGATTGTACCCATTAAGCCCCATCCCCTTATATATTACATAGGGTATTGCGAAAAATGCAAATACCTGTAAGAGACTCACCAAGACAACATAGACTATTACCCTTGGATTTTCCCTCATATATATGGCACCATCTTCATATTCTTCAAGCGACCTAGCAATTTTTTTTCTTATTTTTTCCTTGTTCTTTATGATTTTTACCTTGTATAACAACCTACCAAAGAAGTTTACAATTTTGAATACTGTCTTTGGAGCTATTACAAGCATCAGTATACCCAACAATATAAATGTATTGGATAAAAAACCATATAAGAGTAGCAAGTTCATGCCGCTTTTAAAGGTAACCGCATAATCCATCTTTGAAAAAAGACCTATTATACCAAATACTACTATTACCAACTGATGGGCGAATAGAAGAATCATCAAACTAAGTGAAGATATAGAAACTGGTATCTTGCCCCTATTCATAAAATATACTTGGGCTGGCTGTCCACCTGATGCTGACGGAGTAATACCAGAAAAATAAAATCCGACAAAACCATAGCCAAAGCAGTCTATCATCTTTGTCTTAATCTTCAGAGCCTTTAGAGTTATCCATATATTTAAACCCTCACATAGTATATAGAAAACCATCAAAGCTATTGTCCCTATTATATATACTGGTTTGATACTCAAAATTGTGTTTATTACTTTCTGGGGAGACTCACCCTTGAGTATATATCCTATTGTCACACACATAAGCACGACTATAAAGCCAATCCCCATAAATTGTTTTTTCTTGTCCTGTAAACCTTCCATACACTCTCCTATTAATCTATCTTAAACTTGTAGCCCAAGTCCTTCAAATCTCTAATTGCCAAGTCCAGTCCACCCATCATATTGATAGGAGCACCAGGGGCCCCGCCAGAATTTTCACCGGCATCATGAAGGCATATTATACTATGACTTTTCACCCTATCTAAGAGCTTTCTATGTATCATTTTAGGACTACTAGACGCCTTCCAATCCTCTGCCATAACATTCCAATATATTAGTCTCATGCCGTATTTATTAGCAAAATAATTGGAAAATATATTTACATGCCCCCACGGTGGCCTATATAGTCTTGTATTTAAGTTTAATTCCTTCATTATCCTTATTGAGTTTTCAAAATCTTTTTTGGTATAAAAGTAGGAATAAAGCATGGCGTTTTTATGTTGCCATGAATGCATACCTACCCTATGTCCTCTATCTACTAATTCCTTGACAATGTCCTTGTTTTTTTCTGCATTTTCTCCTACCATAAAAAATATAGCCTTGACATCATGCCTATCCAAGAGATCCATCAAGTCATATATATACCTTCTATCAGGTCCATCATCAAAGGTAAGCATTATATTCTTATCACCGTCTACTTCCTTTACAACCCTTTTATTAAATAGCTTGTTGTAATAGGTCGGGACAATTGAATGTACAAAAAATACCGCCAACAGTCCCAATAATATCTTTAAAACAATCATATTTCACCTCTAACTTTTAAAAATTTCCAACCAATAAATAAAATACTCCCGCTACATATACTCTAGCAGATATCCCCATATAAATAAAGAAGCCTCTAAAATTTAGAGGCAACTTTTATATATACTCTACATATTTTTAACTTTCTTATTAGGCTGGACACCAAAATCCCCATTTATGTATAGCTCCTTATAGAAGTAGTTTCTCTCCAGACCATTAACATAATTGAACATTGAATTTCTAATCCTATCTAGTCTCTTTGTATTATTGACAAACCTCTCTACCATGTCCAAACATCCACTAGCACCTGTATGTAGGACTATACCAAAGTCCTCGTCTACAATAAAGTCCTGATTTTTGAGTTCATTAGGTAGTTTTGTATCAAATGATATAATAGGTGTCATAGAGTAAATAGCTTCAAAAACGGTTATTCCGCCTGGCTTTGTCATTACACAATCAGCCTTTTCCATAAGCTCAGGTACCCTATCAGTAAATCCTAGTACTTCAATATTCTCATACCTACCATTTATCAAGTTATATAGGTTTTCATTGTTGCCCACAACCAAAGTTGTATGTAAATTATCTATCCTGTTTAATTTATCATAAAAAGTGTCTTCATCAGGTAAAATACCCAATCCACCACCTATTATAAGTAATTCTTTCTTTTTCTTGTACTCACCCAATACTGCCAACTTGTCAGATTTTTTGGAGTATAGCTTACGCGCCTTATTAATCCTTATTTTCTTAAACTTGTTGGACACAGGGATACCGAATACATGGACCTTATCTTCGTCAATACCCTTTTCAACTATCTTTTCTTTTAATTGATGACTTGCAACCAAATAAGCATCAGTGTAAGGATTCAACCACTCGTAGTGACTACTAACATCAGTTATTACGGTAACAAGATGTATATCGCCTCCATACACTTCCTTGTAGTAGCCTACTCCCTGAGATATTATAGGGAAAGTAGATATAATCATATCTGGTTTTTCTTCGCTTATAATTTGAGATGTCATACAAGCAAATTTTTTGGTGATTATATCAGTAGTTGTTTTTTCCCTGTCATTTTGTTCATAAAACTTGATATAAAATGACTGAGTGTATTTAACTATAGCCTTGAAGGCCTTATACATATATTTAGCTAGGAAAGGCATAGAGTACTCATAAAAATCAACAATCTCAACCTGAGCTCCAGGATGGAATTTTTCTATTTCTTCTTTAATTGAATTGGCTGCAGAGACGTGTCCCATACCATACTTGGCTGTTAAAATTAATATTTTCATCATCCTTCTCCTTTCCTCACACTTCACAATCAAACACATATTACCTTAGTTCCTTAACATATTATACACAATAAAACTAAAAAAGGACCGCTGTATTTTCTTAAATTTTCTTTAAGTTATATTTTTTTACTTGACATATAGCTTAATATTTATAATATTACTATCACAAAAATCCAAAAATATGTGTCTCAAGCTATTTTTTTTGGTATAATATTCATGATGGGTAAGTTTTAAAAGTTTATAAGGAGGAAATTATGGCATTAGTTAATACTAAAGAGATGTTTAAAAAAGCGTATGAGGGTGGATATTCTATAGGGGCCTTCAATATCAGTGACTTAGAACAGTTACAGGCAGTTCTAGAGGCTTGTAAGTCTAGAAATTCAGCTGTAATTATTCAGGCTTCTAAGTCAGCTATCAGCTATGCTGGTATGGATACTCTAGTAGCTATGGTAAAGGCAGCTTCTGAAGAAATCGGAGTTGACTGTGCTCTACACCTAGATCACGGTCCAAGCTTTGAAGTAGCTAAAAAGTGTATAGATGCAGGATTCACTTCAGTTATGATTGACGGTTCTCACCTAGACTATGAAGAAAATGTTGCTATAACTAAGCAGGTAGTTGAGTACGCTCACCAGCACAATGTATCAGTTGAAGCTGAACTAGGTGTTCTTGCAGGTGTTGAAGATGAAGTTTCTTCAGACGTTCACAAGTATACAGAACCAGATCAGGCAGTTGATTTCGTTAACAGAACTGGTGTAGACTCTCTAGCTATAGCTATAGGTACTTCTCATGGTGCTTTCAAGTTCAAGGGCGAAGCTAACTTAAGATTCGACATACTTGAAGAAATCCAGGGCAAGCTACCAAACTTCCCAATCGTACTTCACGGTGCTTCTGCTGTTGATCCAGAATCAGTTGCTACATGCAACAAGTTCGGTGGTGACATAGCTGGTGCTAAGGGTGTTCCAGTGGATATGCTAAGAAAGGCTTCTTCAATGGCAGTATGCAAGATCAATATGGATACAGACCTAAGACTTGCTATGACAGCAGCTATAAGAAAGTTCTTAGCTGAAAATCCTTCAGTATTCGACCCAAGAAAGTACATTGGTGCAGGTAAAGAAGCAATCAAGGCTACAGTAGAAGGAAAGATTGACGTAGTTCTAGGATCAAAAGATTCTTTATAAGAAATCCAGAATTCTGATAAGATTAAATTGAAAACCTTATAAGTTTTGATACTTAAAAAAGACTCCAGCCTAGGCTGGAGTTCTTTTTTTATTTAATTAATTATTATATCTTTTACTTGATACCAGCCATTTACTCTAATGATATTGTTTCCAGACACTCCCTTATTATAGTTAGTATCCATCAAGATAACTTTATACCCTGCTTCTGCCAAATTTTTGGCATTGTTAGGGTCATCTTCAATAAAAACATCACAGCCTAATTCTTTAGCTGTTTCAACCTTACCATGGTTTCCACCTAGGGAATGTACCCTATTAGGGTCTAAGCCTTGATCTGCTATCCACTGTGCTGTTATATCATGTATGGACTTGCTCCTAGCTGTAACATAATATATCTCTATGCCCCTCGCTTTCAAATTCTCAATTACATTCTTAGCCCCTTCAACTATAGTTGAGGTCTTATATACATAACTGTACTCATCATCAAAGGTCTTGTACATTTCACTATAGTCTGGTCCATATGTATCCAACCAATTAATAGATGTATAGTCATCTTTTGTAAGATTCTTACCTGTTATCTCATTTAGTATTGGTATGAAAAAATAAGGGTCTGTAAGGGTACCATCAATATCTATACAAACACACTTTATTTGATTCATATATTTATCTCCTTTAACTTGAAATCTAAAAAATCGCATGAAACTAGGTGGTACATACTATCACCATGTTTTCCTAGCAAGCCACCATCAAAACTATCTTGACCATGCAAGTGACCATATATTACGTGGTCTGGCTTATATTCATCTATTATATCCTTAAAAAGTGAATTCTCAAACCTGTCATTAGTAGGTGGGTAGTGAAGTATGACTATAAATTTCTCATAGCCATCTTTTTTTGCAGCTTCAAGACTTATCCTTAGCCTATTAGCCTCTCTCTTGTATATCTTCTCATCCCTTTCGTCAAACTTAAAGTCATTAGGACAAAGCCATCCCCTAGTACCACAGATAGCATAATCTCCATAGGTCTCATAGTTTGTATTCATAAATATCATAGAATCACCACATAACTTATTTAAGGCTGAGGCCGTAGTCCACCAGTAGTCGTGGTTGCCTCTTATAAATATCTTTCTACCTGGCATTTCTTCTATCTTGTCTAGGTCCATCTTGGCATCATTTATTTTTGAAGCCCAAGATATGTCACCTACAACTAATACTGTATCTTCATCCCTAACTCTAGTAGTCCAATCATCAAATATCTTCTCTTCATGCCTATCCCAGTTATCTCCAAAAACATTCATAGGCTTGTCAATCGCACTGGACATATGAAGATCACCTATAGCAAACAACTTCATACTAGTCTTCCTTCCTATCGTTTTTGATCCTAAGAGACTTTAGTATTTCATCCAACTCTCTTTTTAACTCTATCAATCCCGATACATCGTTATTTGATGATAATTCATCTATCCTCGCCCTATATTTAAAGTACTTATCCAAATCTCCAAATTCCCTAAGCTTATAAATCCTAGTGTAGACATCAGATGCTACACTCTCTTTTTCACTAAATAGAACCTGGGCTGTTATTATCTCTTCTCTAATTGCACCCATTTCCTGGTCTAACTGGAAGGCCGCATCAGCCGCCCTTTGAAGCCTAGCAGAAAACTCATCTGGTAAATAATGATCAAATTTATACTTTAATGAATGCTCTATAGTAGCCCAAAAGTTCATAGCAAGAGTACGTATCTGTATCTCACACTGGATTTCCTTTGAACCGTCTATAGTGTGAATAGGATACATTATGATCATATGGTAGGACCTATATCCACTCTCTTTTACATTTTGTATATAGTCCTTTTCCATTATAACCCTCATGTCAGCTCTTTGTCTGATGATATCTACTATTACGTATATATCCTCAACAAACTGACACATCAGCCTTATACCTGCTATATCCTCTATATCTCCTTCTATATCTGTTACATTTAACCTCTGCATCTTAGACATTATTGAAGATATATTTTTTGTTCTACCAGTTACAAATTCAATCGGACTATGCTCACCCTTGTCCAGGTATTCTTTTCTTATATTTCTAAATTTGATTTTTAACTCTTCAACTGCGAATGAATAGGGACTTATTATTTTTTTCCATGATTCATAATTCATATATTCATCCTCCTATCTACTTTTATATGTTTTTCATCTTAAACTTCATAATATTGTCATCTAATGTATAGTCTATTATCTCTGAATCCAACAAATATGATATTGCAGCATTCAGTGAATTTCTATATTCTAAATATGCTATATAGTTTGTTGGCCAATTTTTGCTATCTATAAACACCTTAATCAACTCATCAAAGGTCTTAGGCTCCTCAATACTATTCATCAAAAACTCCAGTATAGCTAGGAGGTTCTTATAGTTATAGTCTGCAACAACCATCATCTCATCCTTAGTAAAAACTCTTGAAGAATGACCCAACACTCCCCTATCAAAGTCAAGATAGGCAAGACTAGCAAGCGACTTCATCTGGGCTGAATAATCGCACATAAATAAAAAATCAAATTTATCCAGTGAATTGTCTGTCACCATCAAATCTGAGAAAAAAGCTACCCCATCGTCGGTCACTATGCCTATACTTCCTTCTGTATGACCTGAACAATCAAATATCTTAAAGTCATGCCCATTGATAGTCAGTACCTGGTCTGGATAAATAGTAAAATCAACCTTAGACTCATCCATATAACTTGCAATAGCATCAACAACTAAGCCTGATCTTCTTCCACCAACCAAGAAATCCATATATATGTCTGTATTTTCTATATAGACCCTACTCTTCTTAGATGCATATATCTTGATGTCAGGATACCTGTCCCTGATCTGTTTATTTCCACCCACATGATCTTCGTGCTCATGGGTACAGATTATATGACTAGGTACTATATTGTTTTCTTCTAATATTTTTATTAATTTTTCTGGTCTATCTCCACCTAATCCAACATCTATCAAAAGGGCTGTATTGTCTTCAAATACATAAACACCTGTATTTGTCCCACCCCTTATCCAGTTAGTATTCCCTTTAAGGTTTTTTAATTCCATAGCTACCTCTCTCATAAATTACTACCCTCTATATTTTACCATATTTAAACGGATTTAAGACAAATATTTTAGCTTGTAAGATAAGTTGTTATTCTGTATAATGGTAAATATGTATTTAAAGAAAGGAAAAGTTATGAACAGATACACAAAATTTATCAACATGATGGGTAGTTACTACACTAAAGATTTTGAAAAAGAAAAGAAAAATATAATTAAAGTTAGAGAAGTAAAAGAAGAAACTGTAAGAAAGTTTTTCCTACAGGGAGATTGCGAAATCCTAGTTGTATTTGAAGATACAGGACGTGAAATCCTAGTAGATGATTTTTCTTCTGAAGAAGATATTAAGAAGTATCTTGGATCTTCATTTATTCAAAAGCGTAGAAAATAGTGCTTAACCACTATTGTTATATACACCAAAAGTAAAGGTCACATATTCAAATCTAGTGTAGATGAATCGTGACCTCATTTTTATCTCCTGTACACTACCTCACAAAAATCTGACTGGTATATGTACTTTTTGCTTTTATTTGTTTATCTATTTTATAGTTTTTATTTATCCTGCAAATATTGCCGTATCCAATTGTAAAATACTGGTCATCCGTCTGAACAACCCTTTCAATTGGTAAATCATATCTTGATTTTTGAGCGATATGGGTCGTTTTTTTATCAAATTCATATACACTTGAACCTGAATTTTCATATCTTACGCTGTCACAGGCAAACAATATTAACTTATCCCCTTTATCATGTATCGATACAAATTCCTCTTTTTTCTGTGCGTAGATATTTTTTGAGCTCTTATTTGCGAGATCAACTATAGTTAATACTCCTCTATAGTTCTCATCCTCTGTGCTTCCTGCCAAGTATATATATCCACCTCTATACATAATATAACGATAAGTAGAAAATTTATCACTTTCAAGTTTTAAAGTCTCTGTAGTTTTAAGAGTGTCTTTAGATACTACATGTAAGTATGTAGTTCTCTCGTTCATATTGGTATAAACCAAACCTATCTTTTCTCCCATATCAACCATGTTTTCTATCAATCCTTGGTGAGATGGATCCAAGTTTCTCTTTATGTGATTTTTACCTTCCTTGTCTTGTTTACATATTAGAACACCTTCATCCCAATTAAAAGTTGTGTATATACTAGTATCATCCACCAAGATGGAATCAGCCATATGCGACATCAACCTAATACTAGATTCCTTAAAACTATCCAATGAATATACAAGCAAATCATCCGACATTTTCTCGCCAATAGGACTATTTTCATATTGGGTGGTAATGTAAACATTATCTTCATCAGTTGCTATTGATTGTATCCTTGTACCCATAACGCTATAACTAGCTTTTTTACTGTTTTTTAGGTTTAAGCTTTTATCAAAAATATTAAAATGTGTGCTTCCTCAACCTGGTTCATTTTCCACTACTATTATATCTTCCTCTATTTTGGTATTATTTGAACCTGTAGTACAAGCTGTTAGGAGAAAAAATATGCAAAATATAGCGATGATATAACATAAATTACTTTTCTTAGTACTCATTACTGTATATAAATCCTATACACATATCCAGAATCTATCATTTCTGGTGGGTATATATCTTCTGGCTTAATACCCATCCTAATATAGAATTCTTTTTCGGTATTAGTTATGTAATTGGGGTCATCTACGTCACTTAGTTCATTTTTCACTGACATAATTTCTGCTTCTGTCATACCCATAGCCCTGTAGTTAGCTTCTACTTCTCCAGAAAGTTCAGCTCCAAACGTTTGCACAGTCATCAGTAAACTCAAAACCATACCAGAAATAACACATAAAGACATTTTTTTCATTACAATTCTCCTATCAAAATATTAGTAAAAAATTTATATGTGACCATTATAGTAACGTTACATTTAATTAAATCTTATCACGATCAATTCATAATGTCAATCAATAAATTTTGATTACAAAGTAAGAGAAGACCTCAGGGGGATGAGGTCTTCTCTTGGGAGATTGAGTATTTTAATTTATTATGTTTGTATTATATATTTGCCCAATAATTCTTTTCATAAACACAAATAACAAATTTTATCATGCTTTTTTATTTATTTTTTTCTATCTCATTTAAGTAGTTGTAGATTGTATATCTGGATACCCCCAACTGCTCAGCTACATACGGGACCGACTTTTGTATCTTAAATACACCTGTAGCCTTCAAATTCCTTATCAAATTTATCCTATCGCTCTTATTCATGCTGACAATAGACTTGCCCATCTTCTCTACTTCTACCATTAATTTCTGCTCTACTAGCTCCCCATTATTGTATGAATCAAATTCATCATAGGCCTCGTTGCCCATTGAAAGGAATTTCTTTAACTGTCCCTGTAACATTGTAAGATCATCGCAATCGTAGTTTATGCAAAAAGAAATATTTCTTCCAAACGCCTTAGTAACTATTGTAGATGACTTTATCTCCTTCTTGATCTTCTTATTAGCCTTTTTATAGTTGATGTTATATCCACCGATACTTCTCTCTATCAACTCTTCTGACCTAGTGTTTAGAGGATCTCCCACCTTTCTTCCTGTTACTTCACCATTATAGATAGCCAATACTGCGTGGTCCGGATTATCCAAGTCTGAGACTACTACTTCACAATTCTGACCAAACATCTCGGAAATAATAACAGCTAGTGTATTAATGTACTCAATAAAACTTTCAAAATCTTTTACTTCACCCTTGTATGTGCCGATTTCCATATTTTTTTACCAACAGATATAACCATTAATTATCTGTTTTACACTCCTTCCGTTTGTTATATAATTGCTACTTCTATTTTACCATAATTTTACACATCTTGTAATCTTTATTTGAATTTTCTACTATTCATCTAGGAAATCGTCAAAATCTTCATTTTCCGACTCTATAAAGTCGAATAGGATTAAATCGTCAAAATCATATAATTTTTCTTCAATTATGGCTTCTGAAAATATTTTCTCCATGCTAAAACTCACTTGATCTAATTCATCATAATCATAGGCTGCTAAATAAAGGTATTTCTCATCTATGTAAATATTAAACATTATGTCATTGTTTATGATATACTCATCTTCTTCAACATGGCTATTGTCCATATAGTATTGAGTAAGGAGAATACCACGCTCATAGTCATTAGTCTGTATTGCCGGACACATATTAATTAATTCTCTAGATATATCATATTTCTTCATATCATCTAGGATCCTATATTTTTTTATTAATTCCGGCTTAGATATTAGGCAGAATGCATCATATTCCGATATGGGATACTTATCTATGACCATTATAGACCTTAGTTTATAGTAAGACTTATATTCCTCTATATTTATAAAATCACTATATATACCCTCAACCTGTCTCACTGTCGTCTTATCTATACTAACAATCAACTTTGCCTCATAGTATCCATCCTTGTCTTCGTAGGCACATATACACACAAAACGATCATCAGACTTTTTTTCTATTTTATTATATAAAAGTGTTCCATTAATTTCCGTTATATGGTGGTCAGCAACATTTTGATTGTCCGAAATATATAGCAAGCCTTCCCTATCTCTAGCAATAAACCTCATAACACAGTAGTTTATAAATTCATTGTCACAGGATATATCCTTACAGGTCAAATCTAGCATATCTTCAACCGACAAACTACTTGTATCTATGTCTTCATATAAACCTATATCCAAATTTTCAGGTAGGGGCTTTGAATACCTGATAGTCCTGTCCCTATAAGACTTGACCATATAGGCTGCCATAGTCATTTCTACACCTACATTATGTCCTCCAAGTCCACCAGTCCTATACTTGTAGACCCTTTCTAGATAATTCATATCACTAGATTCATATTTATAAAAATCAGTCAAACCAAGTCCTTCTGAATCCATTAAAAATATATGTGCCTCTATTATACCTGACTCACCAATCCATTCGACAACAAGCATCATAGCTCCCATAAGCCTTGTATCTGTACAAAAAGCTCTTTTAAACTTCATATTTCACCTCCAAATGCCTATAGTTCTATATTAAAGGAAAAAACAATTTGTGTAAAGCATCAAGTATAAGCAAATAATATTATAAATTATTGTTACATTTTTCAGACATTATGATATACTAGAGTTAATATTAACTGCTAGGAGGTAGTGAATGGGAAATATAGCAGCATTTTTTGACATAGACGGGACCTTGTACAGAGATTCCCTACTAATAGAACACTTCAAAAAATTGATAAAATACGATGTTGTAGAAGAAGAAAAATGGTCCGATAGCCTGTCCTCTACCTACAACAACTGGGATAAGAGGCAGGGTAATTACGATGATTATATACATGAGATATCCGACCAGTATATAGACGTTATAAGAGGGCTTGACCAGTTGGTCCTTGATTTTACAAGCGACCAAGTTATAAGGCTCAAGTCTGACAGGGTCTACAGGTATACTAGGTCACAGATCAACTGGCACAAGAGCCAAGGCCACAAGTTAATATTTATATCTGGCTCACCAGACTACCTAGTTGACAGGATGGCAAAAAAATACCAGGTCGATGACTGGGTAGGTTCAACCTATGAAAATAAGGATGGCATACTCACTGGAAATGTGACCCCTATGTGGGACTCCCATAGTAAAGACAGGGCCATAGATGAATTTATCAAAAAATACGATATAGATATGGAAAATTCATATGCCTATGGAGATACAAACGGAGATTTTTGTATGCTTAAAAGGGTCGGTAACCCAATTGCCATAAACCCATCTAGGGAATTGCTCAACAAGATATCCCAGGATGGTGACTTGAGTAAAAAGGCAAAAATAATGGTAGAAAGAAAAGATGTTATATATGAATTGAAACCTGGTGTTAACCACATAGACAATCTATAAGAAGCTAAGAATAAGTAAAGTTTATAATACTATTATGTAATTAAAGGAGTGATATATATGACAGCAACATTTACAGATTTTTCGTACACAAGAAGAATGATATCAGAAGGAAATTTTAAAAGAGCCTATGATTCACTTTCTGGACTTGATGATAGGACTTCTGAATGGTTTTATCTTAGGGGACTAGCAGCTATGAGACTTGGTTATTATGAAGAAGGTGAAGACTATCTTAAGAGGGCTAAGTTTATGGAACCAGGCAATAGGGAATATCAAGATGCCTATGACCAATACATCTATGCTAGAAGTGGCTACAACAATAGGGCAGACTACTACAATAGGAGCAGAAACGGGCTAGACAATGCTGGATGCTGTTGCTGTGGTGGAAATTGTTGTGATACCTGCTGCAAACTATGGTGCTTGGACACAATGTGTGAGTGCTGTGGTGGAGACTTAATAGCCTGCTGCTAGGTCTATAAATATGAATAAAAATACTACGGCGAGAAAATTGGCCTTTTGTGGTCTCCTTCTCGCCTTTAGTTCAATCATTTTTATACTAGTAAATATAATAGATACAAATACCATAGCCCTAATGGTCGTCTCATCTTTTATTATACTTGCAGTAATAGTTGAAATCGATCTAAGGTATGCAGGTCTATATTTCGTGGCCTTGTCCCTACTTTGTCTGCTCTTGGTCAGTAATAAACTAAGGGCTATTGTATATTTAAGCTCGATAGGAAATTACGGCATTGTAAAAGCTCTTATAGAGTCAAAGTATAAAAAACTGACAACAGATTCTCCTTTTAAATTGATTTTTAATAGGCAAACACCTATAAAAATCCTCTATGCCAACCTTGTTTTATTGCTTATATATTTTGAGATAAGATATTTTGTCGGTCTTGTAAATATAAAGCCAATCTACCTGCTTGGAGGTTTTTTATTATATCAAGTAGGCTTTTTTGCCTACGATTATATGTTTAGTATGGCAATAGAATTTTACTATCAAAAAATCAAAAGTAGGATTAAATTTTTCAACTAAAAAACAGCCTAGAATAAGGAGCGACAAATTCCAAAAAAATAAGTCGCTATCCTATTCTAGGCATTTATATTTTAAATATAACTCCCAATAGACCAGAAAGAATTATCAAGACTATAGGGTGGGGCTTCTTCCACTTATATAGTGCAAATACCAAGGCTGCCAGTCCTAGAGCTGGCCACCTAAAATATCCTACAAATCCAGAATCTGACTCCATATTTATTAGGGATATTTGAATAACACTAAAGGCCGCGGCTAGTATTAGACCAGTAGATGCAGGTCTAATGCCATAAAATACATCCTTTACTAGCTTTGATTCTTTAAATTTATTCAAAATCTTAGACACTATGATAATTATGATCAAAGATGGCGCTACTATAGATATAGGCCCAATAAATGCCCCAAGTATTCCAAACTGCTTGAATCCAACATAAGTAGCCATGTTGATTCCTGTAGGTCCTGGAGTTGACTGGGCTATAGCAACCATATTGGCGACATCCATAGCAGTATACCAACCTGTTTTTTGACCTATATCATATAGGAATGGAAGGGTTGCAAGTCCACCCCCTATAGAAAATAGACCTGTTGTAAAGAAATAGTAGACTAGTAGATATATATTTCCCAACTATCCCACCTTCTTCCTAGTCTTTATCAATTGTATTATGACCCCAAAAATACCTGATAATATTACAAGTACAAATGGAGATACCACTTTCATTATTGTAACTAGTGTAACCGCAATAAACAAGATAGCTGTAGCTATATCAACAATAGACTTTTTAGCCATATTATAAACAGCAGTCAAAATCAGTACACATACACAGGCCCTAATCCCATTAAAAGCATGGATAACTACCGGCAAAGTGGCAAAGTTATTTAAAAATGCAGCTATAATTGCAATAATAATTATTGAAGGGAAAATAACTCCTATAGTGGCAAATACACCACCCATTACTCCTGCCAACCTATATCCTATAAATGTAGCAGTATTTACGGCTATAACACCTGGTGTTACTTGGCTGATAGCAAAGTAGTCCAAAACTTCCCCATCAGTAGCCCATTTTTTGTTATTTACAACTTCTTTTTGAATCATCGGCAACATAGCATAGCCACCACCAAAAGTAAAACCACCTATTTTCATAAAGGTTACAAATAATTCAAATAAAATCTTCATTTTATCAAGTCCTATCTTTTTTCCATCATATCAGCAATTCTCTCAAGGGCACTCGCTATCCTTTCAAGTTGTTCAAGTTTCTTAGACTCTATGCCCTCATTATCATCATCGTAAAAATTGATTGATAAATTTTCTAAATCACTTTCATTATCTACAAAATCATCTTCGTACTCATCAAGCAAGACTGTTCTAATACTATCCAAGGAATCATCATACATTCTAGGCTTTGGTTTTTTAAGTCCTATAGGAACAAAATCATCTTCATTTTCTTCATAGTAATCTTCGTCTTCTTCATAGTAATCTTCGTCTTCTTCATAGTGATCTCCTTGGTCTTCTTCATAATACACATTCTTATTAGAACTTGCCATCAATTGTTCAAGCATTGGTATATGGCCTGAATCATCAAGATCAAAACCTTCCGACTGGTCTGTTTTTTTGTTTTCGTATTCTACATCCAAGATATCATCCGTACTAGAATCTTTGATACTTACTCTCTCAATAGTATCTTGAGATACACTATTCTTGTTTTGGTAGTCTACTTCTAAATTAAATTCTTCATCTTCAAACTTTAAAAGCTTCTTATTTTCATCAAACATAAACATACCTCATTTATTATTAATAAATTTATTTAAGCAGCCCTATTGAAATACTAATAATGTACAATAAATCTACTTTTATATATCAAGCTACAAGTACATTTTACCACACTTATCAAAAAGTCTAAATAGAAAATCAAGTAATGCCAAAACTATGACATTACTTAATCGAAAAATTTTTAGTTTGTCTAAACAACCCTTACTTATTTTCAGAATAGTTCTTGTCTATTATATTTGCTAGTGTATGCCATGCAAGCACTGCACACTTTACCCTAGCAGGCATATTTGATACATTTTCAAGTACTACTGCATCTCCTAGGCTATCGATTAGGTCATCATCAACTTCGACTTCCTTCTTAATCATGCCTATAAATTTCTCTGTCAACTCCTTGGCTTCATGTATATTTTTGCCCTTTATAAGGTCAATCATCATTGATGTAGATGCCCTTGATATAGCACAACCTTCGCCTACAAAGCTGGCATCCTCTATTGTTTCGCCATCCATCTTTAACTGTAGGGTGATTTCATCCCCGCATGATGGATTATGACCCAATTCCTTAAATGTAGGATCATCTAAATCCCTTCTATTTGCCTTATTGTTACTTTCCTGAAGCAACATATCAGTATATAAACTCTTAAGATCCATATCCCATCACCTTTCTTACTTCTTTTAACTTATCAATAAAGAAGTCTATTTCTTCAAATGTATTATAAACTGCAAAACTTACCCTGCATGTAGAATTCAACTTCAAATGAGTATGTAGTGGCATCGCACAGTGGTGTCCTGTTCTTATAGCTATATCGTAAGTATCTAGTACAGTAGACACGTCATGTGAATGTATATCCTTGATATTAAAGTCTATAAGTGGAGATCTTAGGTATGAGTCCGTAGAATATATCTCTACAAAGTCAAGTTCTGCCATCTTCTTATAGCAGTAGTCTGTAAGTGCTAGTTCATGCTCATGGATATTGTCTATTCCCACTCTTTGCATAAATCTAATAGCCTCTGCTAGGGCAACTGCTCCACCTACATTCTGAGTACCTGCCTCAAACCTAGCTGGTACTGGTGCAAATGTAGTATTCTGTTCATAAACATATTCTATCATATCTCCACCATACATATATGGTACCATTGAGTCAAGTATCTCATACTTGCCATATAGGACACCTATACCCATTGGCGCATACATCTTGTGACCTGAGAAAGATAAAAAGTCTACATCCCAATCCTGTACATCCATCACTACATGAGGTGCCAACTGGGCACAGTCAAGTGATACAACTGCTCCAACTTCATGGGCTAGTCTTACAACTTCCTTGACATCTATAACTCCACCAACTGTGTTAGAAGCTCCTGCAAGTGCTACAACCTTAGTCTTTTCACTTAGGGCTGCCTTATAACTATCCATATCTATTTCATTCTTGTCATTTAAATATACATACTTTAGAACTGCGCCTGTCTTTTGGGCAACAAACTGCCATGTAACAAGGTTACTATGGTGTTCCACGATGGAGATTAATATTTCATCTCCTGGATTTAACTTGTCCAATCCATAAGAATAGGCAATCAAGTTAAGGGCTTCAGTTGTATTTCTTACAAATATAACTTCATTTTCTGATTTTGCGTTTAAGAACTCTTTTGTAGTCTTTCTTGCATCTTCATAAAGGTCAGTAGCCAGCATACCTAGATAATGAGCACCCCTGTGTGGGTTTGCATTCTGGTAACTATAGTAGTTACTTAGGGCGTCAATAACACACTGTGGCTTCTGAGATGTGGCTCCATTATCAAAATATACTATCTTTCTTCCCATTTTTTCTTCATTTAGGTAAGGGAATTCTGATCTTATTTCATTTACTCTTTCCTTGTCCATCGGGCTTGCCTCTCTTCCTTAAATTATACCTATAGTATTATTTATTTTATTTTACAATTGGGATTGAACTTTTGTGCTACAATCCCAATCATATCTTTTATTTCAATTAAATTATATTCTTTCTTCTATATGCTTCCATACAGATTCACTAAGCTCCTTGTTAGGTAGCTTGTGGATAGTAGGTGCTAGCTTTGTCTCAACTATCATCTTCTTAGCTGAATCTATATCTAGACCCCTAGACATGATGTAGAATAGTATATCCTGGTCTATCTTACCTGCACTGGCCGCATGTAGACCTTCAACATCATCTTCCTGGCATAGTAGGACTGGAACTGCGATATTTCTTACACCTTCATCTAGAAGTGTTGCATATTCTTCCTCAGCCCCCTTAGATAATTTTGACCCTCTCTTAAAGTCAATTGTTCCCCTAAAGGCCTTTCTTGCCTGGTCTTTTAGGGCCCCATTTATCAATAGGTTTGAATTAGTCTCTTCACCTATATGGTTGATTATATAGTTTATATCTAGTTTTTTGTCCTTGTTTACAAAGTATACTGATTCAACATTTGTCTGAGACTTCTTGCCATTCAAGTTGGCAGTATAGTTTGTAATAGCCTGGTGGGCACCTGCTTCAACCTGGATAAAGTTTACACACGCATCTTCTGCTACATCTGCAACTATATCTGTTAGGGCCTTTTCTTCATCTGTACACCTAGCTACATAGTATAGGTCTACATTAGACCCCTTCTTGGCTTCTATATTTATCTTAGTATGTCTAGCCTTGTTTTCACTAGAAAGTTCATTTATATCAAATAGAGTTGATATGTTGTCCCCTTCTTCTGCTACTATATTGTGAACTTGGTCTTTTACCTCTGGCAATTCGATTATAGAGTCGTTTACCTTTAGCCATCTCCAAGTTATTAGTGGTAATGTATTTGCTATCATCGTAATTCCTCCTAACCTATTGTACCTTCAAGTTCAAGATTTATTAAGTTGTTCATTTCAACTGCGTATTCAAGTGGTAGTTCCTTTGCTATAGGTTCAGCGAATCCTCTAACAACCATTGACTTGGCCTCAGCCTCACTTATACCTCTTGACATCAAGTAGAAGATAACTTCATCATCTATTCTACCTATCTTTGCTTCGTGGCCTAAATCGACATCCTGAGTTGCTATATCTATTACTGGTATAGTATCAGACCTTGACTCCTGGTCTAGCATTAGAGACTCACAAGATACTGTAGATTTTGAACCAGTAGCATTCTTAGTCATCTTTACAAGACCCCTGTATATTGCAACTCCTCCGTCCTTAGATATAGACTTGGAATTTACTGTTGATGATGTATTAGGTGCTGCATGTACTACCTTTGTACCTGTATCTAGGTACTGGCCCTTACCTGCAAATGTAATACCAGTGAATTCAGACTTGGCATTTTCTCCTCTTAGTATAGACATCGGATATAGACATGATACCTTTGAACCAAATGATCCAGATACCCACTCTATCTTACCATCTTTTTCAACTATACATCTCTTAGTATTTAGGTTGTACATATTTCTTGACCAGTTTTCTATTGTAGAATACCTAAGAGTTGCGCCTTCCTTTACAAATAGCTCAACTGCTCCGGCGTGTACATTTACAACATTGTACTTAGGTGCTGAACATCCCTCTATAAAGTGGCAGTAGGCACCTTCTTCAATTATTATAAGCGTATGTTCGAACTGACCAGCTCCTGGTGCATTTAATCTAAAATATGACTGTAGTGGTACGTTTACATTTACGCCCTTTGGTACGTATACAAATGAACCACCTGACCATACAGCATAGTGTAGGGCAGCATACTTATGGTCTGCATTAGTTATACACTTCATAAAGTACTGTCTAACTATATCTGGGTATTCTCTTACCGCTGTTTCAAAGTCAGTATAAATTACTCCCTGGTCTAGAAGGTCCTGCTGTATATTGTGGTATACAACTTCTGAGTCATACTGGGCACCAACACCTGAAAGGTTCTTTTCTCTTTCGGCTTCTGGTATACCCAACATATCAAATGTATTCTTTATATCTTCTGGAACCTGGTCCCAGTCTTCAACAAGGTCAGCATCCGGTCTGATGTAAGTAGTTATCTCGTCAATATTTACTTCATCAAGGTTGGGTGCCCATGTAGGATTATCAAGCTCATAGAATTTCTTTAAAGATGCAAGTCTTATCTCAAGCATCCAATCTGGTTCATTCTTTTCCCTTGATATCTGAGTTACTATTTCCTCAGTTAATCCCTTTTCTGTCTTTGACTTGAACTTAAATTCATTTTTTATATCGTATATGCCACGATCCTGTTCTTCTATTTGAGTTCTCTTCTTAGTTTCCATTAGATGAATTCACCTCATCTCTAATCCAGCCATATCCTTCTTCTTCAATTCTAGTTATAACTGAGAAATCTCCTTCTTTCACGATTTTACCGTCAATTATAACATGAACGTGGTCTGGTTTTACGTTATGTATTATCTCCTTGTGGTGAGTTATTATAAGAAGTGCATTTTCATCACTCTTATACTTCTTTATTCCTTCAGCAACTATTCTAACTGCGTCTACATCTAGTCCTGAGTCAGTTTCATCTAGCATAGCAAGCTTTGGATTAAGAATCTGCATCTGTAGTATTTCTGTCTTCTTCTTTTCACCGCCTGAGAAACCATAGTTTAAGTATCTTCCAGCGTATTCAGACTTCATTTCTAATTCCTTCATCTTCTTAGATAGGTCCATATTGAATCTCAATACAGATACTGGCTTTTCTTCAACAGAATTCTTAGATGTTCTGATGAAGTTTTCAACACTGATACCTGGTACTTCTACCGGATGCTGGAATGACATAAAAATACCTTTTCTTGCTCTTTCATCAGCAGCCATATCAGTTACATCTTCACCTTCAAAATATATCTTACCTGAAGTAATTTCATACTTAGGATTGCTCATTATAGTATTTACAAGTGTAGATTTACCTGAACCATTAGGTCCCATTACTACGTGAGTTTCACCCTTATTTATAACTAGGTTAACACCCTTTAATATTTCTTTTTCTCCAACCTTAACACATAGGTCCTTAATTTCTAATAATTTATCGTTCACTAGGTTCACGTTCCTTTCTATTAACATTTAATATTCTCATTGTACAAGACTATATTACTATGTTTACCCAAAAAAATCAATCAATCTCGACTAATTTACTAGGAATTATTTTGTTTTTCTTTTAACAAGATGCATTTTAGCTGAAAGGCTTTTTATTTGCTGCTTTGAATCGAGTAGGGAGGACTTTCTCCTCCCTCTCACACCACCGTACGTGCCGTTCGGCATACGGCGGTTCAATTCATGTAATAATCTAAACAACTAATGAGTCCTCGCTTTGCGAGGATTTCTTTTGTTATCTTGCGAAGTCCGGCTGTTTTTGCTACCGCCTGATAATGGTCTGCAAATCCTACGGATTGTCTTGCCATCCATTCGGGTACGCCAAGTTTCTTTAACCCCCACATCCTTTTCTCACTGGTTTTCCACTGTTTCCAGATGACTATTCTCATACGGTTTCGAAGATGTTCGTCTATTTTTGTCATATTTTTC
>NZ_KB906607.1 GCF_000381525.1 Peptostreptococcus anaerobius VPI 4330 = DSM 2949 | reverse complement strand
ATGGAAAAGTAGAAAGAAGTCACAGGGAAGATGGTAAGATTTTATATAATCGAAAAGTATTTACTAGCGAAAAAGATCTGATAAATCAGGTGGCAAAGCATGAAAGAAGATATAATAGTACGGCAAAAACAAGTTTAAAATTTAAAAGCCCAAACGAAGTTGTAGAAGAGTATTTCAAAAATACAGCCTGCTATTGTGAAAATTAAAATGAACTAAGTCAAGGTACGCAAAGCTTTACTCCTTGACTTATCCATTTATAATTTTCGATAAAATAGCAAGTATTTTGAAAAACTTTCTCGTAAGTGTAACATATGTATTGACAACTAAGAAGCTATAAATATAAAACATAATTTTAATATTGACAAATAGTCATCAAATTGGTATACTCAACATATTGAGTTAAAATTATATATGACTGTGAAGAGAAGAGTAGCAAGGAGTTCCTTATCTAGCGAGCTGGTGGTGGTGTAAGTCCAGTATAATACTTTTTGTGAAGAACATCTCTGAGTCCCTGACCAAAAGTTAGCGAGTAGGCTCAGGCGGATAGGTTCCGATATAGACCTACTAAGTGACTAGCATAGCTAGTAATTAGGGTGGTACCGCGATTATACACACATCGTCCCTTTGAGGGATGGTGTGTTTTTTATTTGACTGATTTCAAGTGTATTTGAGTCAGAACAAATAGGGATTACAAATTAATCTTGATAAATGGAATTATGAAAACAATTAATGAGGAGGCACTTATGCAGAAAGATTTTTTGGAAGTAAAGTCACTTTATAGAAAGAGTGAAGAATATGTAGGTAAGAAGGTATGTGTAGCAGGATGGATTAGGACTGCTAGAATATCTAAGAGTTTTGGATTTATTGAATTAAACGATGGATCATTCTTCAAAAATATACAGATAGTAGTTGATGAAAACAAGCTAGATAACTTTAAGGAAATATCTAAGCTAGCTATATCTTCAGCCATCTTAGTTGAAGGTGAACTTGTCAAGGTTGACAATGCCAAGAACCCTATAGAAATTCATGCTACTAAGCTTATTGTTGAGGGAGACTCAGATTCTTCATACCCACTACAGAAGAAAAAGCATACATTTGAGTACCTTAGAACAATAGCCCACCTAAGACCTAGGTCTAATACATTCTCAGCAGTATTTAGGGTTAGATCAGTAGTTGCATTTGCCCTGCACAAGTTCTTCAATGAAAGAAACTTTGTATATGCTCATACACCACTTATAACGGGTTCTGACACAGAGGGTGCTGGAGAAATGTTCCAGGTTACAACACTAGACATGGCAAACCCACCACTTACAGAAGATGGTAAGATAGATTACAGCCAGGACTTCTTCGGCAAGCCAACCAACCTAACAGTATCTGGTCAGCTAAATGGAGAAATAATGGCATTGGCATTTAGAAATATATACACATTTGGACCAACTTTCAGGGCTGAAAACTCATACACAGGCCGTCACGCATCTGAATTCTGGATGGTAGAACCTGAAATAGTATTTGCAGACCTAGAAGACCTTATGGAACTTGCAGAGGACATGATCAAGTTCGTAATCAACTATGTTCTTGAAAACTGCCCAGAAGAAATGGCATTCTTCAACAACTTTATAGACAAGGGATTGTTTGAAAGACTAGACAAGATAGTATCTTCAGACTTTGTAAGAATAACTTACACAGAGGCAGTTGATATACTACTAAAGTCAGGCCACAAGTTTGAATACCCAGTTGAATGGGGTTGTGACCTACAGACAGAACATGAGAGATATATCACAGAGGAAGTATACAATGCTCCAGTGTTCGTAACAGACTATCCTAAGGACATTAAGGCATTCTATATGAGAATGAACGATGATGGCAAGACTGTAAGAGCCATGGACTTACTTGTTCCAGGTGTAGGAGAAATCATAGGCGGATCACAGAGAGAAGAAAGATATGACGTACTTATGGACAAGATAAGAGAAATGGGACTAAATGAGGAAGAGTACTGGTGGTATCTAGAACTTAGAAAGTTCGGTACAGCTACACACTCAGGCTTTGGTCTAGGATTTGAGAGAATAATCATGTACCTAACAGGTATGTCAAATATAAGAGACGTAATACCGTTCCCAAGAACTCCAAAGAACGCAGAATTCTAAATATGACAATAATGTAAATAAATAGGGGGGTTGCTAGTAGCTTTTAAGCTAAAAGTAATCCTTTCTTTATATAATATAGTGGGATTATATTGTATAATAGTATATAGGTTAGGGGGGACGTGGTTTGAAAGAATTTAAGGATTCAAAAATAAGAGCAAAGAAAAAATCAAGCAAGTCTAACAAGGATATTTTTGACAGTTTGAGTATAACAAGAGAGCTAGAGAAATCACTTACGATACATGAAGAATTAGAAAAAGAAAAAATTAGGATTAGAAACATCCAAAAAAGAAAGCTACAAAAAAACATCTTAAAGGGGGTATTTATCGCCTTTATTATAGTGTGTGTCAGCTATCTATTTTGGTTGCAAAAGACCTTTAAGGTAACTGATAGGGCTATGCAGGCCATGATTCAAACACCGGGAATAAGCGTTGTAAAGCAGAACAATGGAAGTATTGACTTTGTTCCGCAAAATGCTGTAAAAGACACAGGAATAGTTATATATCCTAGTGAAAAAGTGGAGCCTGTATCCTATGCTAATATGGCTAGATTGTTGGCTCAAAAGGGCTATAAAGTAAGCATACTAAAGCTTAGACTCAACCAACCAGACCTGTCTTTTGGAAAGGGTAAGGACCTTATGGAGTCCAAGCCAGATATTAAGAAATGGTTTATACTAGCACACGCAAGTGGGGCCAGTATAGCCTACAAGGATGCCTTAAAAAATAAGAATATTAAAGGCTTTGTGTTTATGGGTGCAGTACCTGAGGGTGACGACTTGAACCTAGTAAATATGCCGGTATTGTCTATATGGGGTACAAATGACGGACTTCTTGATTTTACTAGAATTAAGGAAGCCAAGAAAAACCTACCGAGCAAGTCTAAATACTATGCTATAGAGGGTGGAAATAGCACAAATTTTGCCGATATAGAGTTGGTATCAGGAGATGAAGAAGCTATTATTAGTCCTGAAAAACAGCAAGCTAGGTCTGTCAACAAGATAGCAGAATTTATTGATCTAAACAAAAACTAAGTAGAGGAGGTGTAGTTTTGCCAGATAACAAACATTATGAAAAGGCTAAAACATATTGGAATAATCTGTTAAGGGACTATACTAGTATGGCTAGGTTCCCTAATGACTATTTCAAGGATGATACGGGCAAATTTAGTATGATACAAAAAGAGATAAAGAAGGCTACTTATTCGAGCCTTTTGAGTTTTTGTGATTCTAATAAGCTGAGTCTAGACTCTGTTTTAGATACTGTATTTGCCATAGTTCTTCAAAGATTTTCATGTGAAGATGACATCGTGTTTGCCAAAAATAAGATACACCTTCCTATAAGAGTCAATCCATCTAGTAGGGACATGAGGTTTACAGACCTTGCAAGAGATATTATGAGACAGACAAGTGATTCCATGGAATACTACTACTATATGATATCTTCAGAAGGCCACCTAAATAGTTTAAATGATAAATTGATAAATACTGCCTTTTATTTTGATGTGTTTGCAGATAGGTGTTCAAGCACGATAAAAGAGAAAGACCTTGATTTATATATGAAGGTCAGTCTTACAAAGGGAATGTCTATAAAGCTTATGTACAAGCCATCTTATTATGACAAGGTGACTGCTAGGAGTATAATATACCTATTTAAGCACATTATAAATCAAATAATAGCCAAGCCAAAAATTAGGTTGAGGGACATAAAGAATATAAAGGATGTCCACAAGGATATATATATAGGTTCTCAAAGGGACAATAAATTTTCATTTGATAGAAACTTAAGTTATATAGACCTATTCAGAGACCAGGTAAGGAGAACTCCTGATAAAATTGCAGTATCAGACGAGTTTTCATCTATGACTTATAAAGAAGTAGACGAGCTCACTGACAAGGTGGCAGGATATTTCAATCATATAGGTATAGGAGTTGGCTCTACGGTTGCTGTATTACAAGTAAGGACAAAGAATGTTGTACTAGCTGCTATATCCATACTAAAATCTGGAGCCATATTTTTCCCTATAGACAGGACCAATCCTGATGAAAGAGTGGGCTACCTACTTGAAGATGGCGAGGTTGACCTAGTCCTTACTTGTAGGGAGTTGGGCCCTAGGGTCAAGGAGAAACATTCCAAGTACAAGTACCTTAACCTAGACCATTGGGATAGGATTGAAAAGCAATATGAGATAAGTCAAAAATCAGGACCAAAGGATATAGCATATAGGATATCTACGTCTGGAACCACAGGAAGACCAAAGTGCATAAGTATCAGGCAGGAGAGTCTGATGAATATGTGCCACTTTGCAATAGACTATATAGGGGCTAATGAAAATGACGTCTGTGGTATATACCTTAGTTTTAGCTTTGACGCTATAGTTAAACAGATATTCCCATATCTTTTGATTGGTGCATCAGTTGATGTCTTGCCGGAAGAGTCTAGAAAAAATGAATATACAGTAGAAGACTACTGTAAGAAAAAGGGTGTTACTATACTGGCACTCCCTGCTATACTCGGCAAGTTATTCGTAAATAACTGTCCATGTGATGGCTTGAAGGTCCTACAGGTTGGTGGTGACAAATTTAAGGGATATACAAATAGGAACTACAAGATATACAACGAGTACGGACCAGCTGAATTTACAGTATTATGTAGTCAGTTCTATGTTGACAAGTACTATGAGCTAGTGCCTGTAGGTAGACCTATATACAATACAGAGGCCTATATCTTAGACAAGAATAGCAACCTATGTGCTGTAGGTATGCCCGGAGAATTATGTCTATCAGGTATCCAGATATCTGAAGGATATTCTAATAGGCCAGAGCTGAACGAAGGGTCTTTTGTATGTAACCCATTTGCCCATGATGATGATACTAGGCTGATGTATAGGACAGGAGACCTTGCAAAGATAATTGATGAATCTGGCAATATAGCTGTACTGGGTAGGATGGACTCACAGATAAAGATAAATGGTATAAGAATAGAGTTGTTTGAAATAGAAAATATGATCAATATGCTAGCTGAAGTAAAAAATGCCGTTGTTGTTGCCAAAGAAGACCAAAACGGTGACAAATACCTAGATGCATATATTGTTGCCTATGACAAATCTTTTGATGGATCAAGGGTTCTTGATTTTCTAAAACAGAACCTACCACCTCATATGATTCCTAGGCATATACTATCATTAGAGTCAATGCCCGTAACTCCAATAGGTAAGGTTGACAAGAAGGCCCTGCCACCGATTTACTAATAGCAATCAATAAGAATATATAATACAAACAATAAACTAGAGGTCGAGCATACTATTGATGCCCGACCTCTGTTTGTTGGAATTAGTTCGAGGTTATACCTCAAACATTTGCAAAAAATAGGAGCAAACCCCTACCAAGTAACTATGAATTTATGATTCTATAGGCTTAATTTATAGTCTTCTGGTGAGACTATTTTCTTTGATACCATGAATTTAAATACTGCTAGTGAAATAATTGCAGGTAGCACGAAATGCATAGCAAGTATCTCCATTGGTAAAATAGCACCAGATACATTAGGTGCCATAGACTGCCATGCCATCAGAGGACCTACCAGTCCAGCTGTGCCCATACCAGCACCTGCAGGGTTATTTGTCATTTTAAGTACTACCGATGATATGGGTCCCAATATAGCACTAGAGACTATAGGTGGTATCCATATTACAGGTTTTTTGAGTATATTAGGAACTTGTAACATTGATGTTCCAAGACCATTAGCTAAGGCGCCATTCAGACCATTCACATGGTAGGTGATAACTGCAAAGCCTATCATCTGTGAGCAACAACCTACTGCAGAAGCACCCGCTGATATTCCTGATAGACCAAGTATAATAGAAATTGCTGCTGAACTTATAGGTAGTGTCAGTAGCATGCCCATCACTACTGAGATTACAAGCCCCATAGTGAAAGATGCAAGATTCGTCGCCATCTGTATAAAGCTACCGATTGATTTCATAGCATAAAGTAGGCGAGGTCCTAATAGGACAGCAATTAACGAACCTGTTATTATTGTTACGAGTGGCGTTACTATTATATCTATTTTAGTTTTGCCTGATACTAGTCTTCCAACTTCTGCTGCTATAACTACAGCTATAAATGCGCCAAGGGGGTCTCCAGATCCCTTGATAATTAGTTGGCCAAATGAGTTTATTATTTTTCCATTTGCAAATACGGCCCCAAAAGCACCTATAAAACCAACGACACCTGATGAAAGTGTAACTAGCTTTGGAGATTCAAGTGATGTAGCAATACCTATACCGATTACTGGCCCAGTAAGAGCCATAGCGACTGGTGATATTGATACCAAAAAGCTACCCAATGACCCCGGTATAGCCTGACCGATTTGATTTATAATCAGTCCTATGATTAGGGTTGAAAATAATCCTAAGGCCATGCCGTTCATTGCTACTATAAAGTAACGGTGAAAAAGTCTGTAGGCAAGAGAATTTTTTTTGTTTTTCATTTTAACCTCCAGTTATTGTATATAGACAATATATACATATATATCATGACAACAATATTGTACAGTATTTTATAAGTAAATTCAAGTAGTTTAGTAAAAATTGATTTTTGTATATCTATGATATATAATTTAAATATAGATGAAAGTGAGGAATATAATGGATTTTAATCAAATAAAGTATGAAAGAATAAATTATAATGAATATAAAGAGATTTATAGGGATATCCTGTCAAAAATGGATAGGGCTGAGTCATTTGATAAGTATATAGACTTGTTAAATAAAATTAATAATATGAGAAACAGGTTGGAAACTATGAAGACACTTGCCCAGATAAAGTTTAGCATAGATACAACAGATGATTTTTATTCTGCAGAAAATGACTACTGGGATGAGTTAGGTCCAATGTTTTCTGATTTAGATATGGACCTATACAAAAATATACTGGATTCTTCCTATGTTGACCAACTAGAGACCAAGTATGGAAGGCAGTATATAGACCTTATAAGATGTAGTGTTAAGTCTTTTTCTAAGGATATAATTGGACTCTTACAGGAAGAGAACAAGTTGATGTCAGAGTACACTCAATTACTTGCATCTGCTTCAATAGATTTTGAAGGTAAAAAGAGAAACCTATCTGATATGTCTATATTTATGTCTGACAATGACAGGGATATAAGAAAGTCTGCTATCAGGGCCCATACCAAGTTCTTTGAAGACAATGAAGACAAATTTGATAGTATTTTTGACAGTCTAGTTAAGTTGAGGGATTCTATGGCAAAGAAGCTGGGCTACAAAAACTTTGTTGAGTTGGGTTACTACAGGATGTCTAGGACCGTTTATAATTCTGATATGGTGGCCAAGTTACGCCAAAATGTAAAGAATAAATACCTGCCTATTATTGAAGACTTAAATAAGGAACAAGCCAAAAGAATAGGCCTAGATAAAATCACCTACTATGATGAAAAGCTGGAGTTTTTGGATGGAAATGCCAAGCTTGTGGGAGATGGAGAATATATAATCGAAAAGGGTAAGGATATGTACAAGAATATGTCTGGTGAAACAGAAGAATTCTATAAGTTCTTGATAGACAATAACTTATTTGATGTTGCAGCAAGAGAAAATAAGGCCATGGGTGGATATTGTACTATACTTCCTGACTATAGGGAGCCCTTTATATTTGGGAACTTCAATGGAACGGTTGACGATATAGATGTCTTGACCCATGAGGCTGGTCATGCCTTCCAGATGTATATGTCTAGGGATATACCTGTTCCAGAGTTAGTATTTCCAACCCTGGATTCTTGTGAAATCCACTCTATGTCGATGGAGTTTTTAACATACCCATGGATGGAGATGTTCTTTGGAGATGACACAGAAAAATACAAGAAGTACCACCATGATTCAGCCATCAAGTTTCTGCCATATGGTTGCCTAGTGGACCATTTTCAGCATTTAGTATATGAAAATCCTAATATGAGTGTGGATGAGAGAAAGTCTGCTTGGAGAGAGCTTGAAAGAGACTACCTGCCAGGTAGGGACTATGAAGATTTGGACCTACTTAATAGGGGTGGTTATTGGTTTAGGCAGGGGCATATATACAAGGACCCATTTTATTATATAGACTATGTATTGGCCCAGTTGTGTGCCTTGGACTTCTATGAACTGATGAATAAAGACTATAAAAAAGCGTGGGAAAAGTACCTGAGCATTTGCAGCATAGGTGGAAAGTATTCATTCATTGATATGGTGAATATAGCAGGTATCAGCAACCCATTTAATTAGAATATTACCACTAGGAGGTGGCCTATGCCAGATAAGATTGACTACCTATTTTGTCCTAACAAACAAACCCCAAGCCTATACGAATCGGACACCTTGAAGAATACAAACAAGGACCCTTATTTCGATGTTGAAACTATTAGTAGACTTGCCCTAGAAATTAAAGAAGTTAAGAAGGATAAGTTTTGTCAGCTACCCTTTTGCCATACTCTGGAGGCTGAATCATTTGGGGCTAGGATAGAATCGGACAGCTACGGGATTAGGATTAATAGCCCTGTCCTATCAAAAGTTGAAGACTTGATAGATAATATATCAAGTCCCATGGAATCTCCTAGGATAACTAGGGTAAAGGACTCTATTTCCATCTTGAAAAATGATGACCTACAAGTCATATATGAGTTGTCAGGTCCCTTTACAATATTGAATGGCCTGCTTGATTCTACGACAGTATACAAGGGCTTGGTCAAAAAAAAGCAGGTTATGGCTATAGTCTTGGACCTCCTAAAAGATCATCTTATAAATTTTTCTAGAGACCTCATAGACTTGGGAGTCGATATAATAAGTATAAGTGACTCACCGGTGGATATATCTATAGTGGGGCCTGAAAAGGTAAAATACATATATGATAATTTTACTAGGGAGTTTTTTATGGAGCTTCTTAAGATTGCTGATGGCAAGTGTTTGATATATATGTGCCCTAAAATGGCACGCTCTTTAGAAGAAGTCGGTCTTATAGACCTAAAAAGGGTAAATTCTCTTATGAATGACTATCTAAGTCTAAAGCCAGCACCGAGGTATATTGTGACAGGTGCCTGTATTTCTAGAAGAAATACTGATATAGGAACAAGAAATTTGATGCAAGTAGAGAGCTTAAAATAGGATGACTGAATAATAAAATCTATGTTTTGCAATATAAGGAGATATTATGTCAGAAGAGAGAAAAAAAGAACTAATAGATAAGTTGGCTTCATATGTTGTAGATATGGAGGATGAAACCATAGCAGACCTAGCCCAGACTTACCTCGATGAAGGATATGATGCCAATGATGGTATAATGGACGGATTGGTAAGGGGTATGAATGAAGCTGGAAAACTCTATGATGAGGAAGAATACTATATAGCCGAGTTGCTCCTTTGCTCTGATGCAATGTATGAAGGTATAGGAGTATTAAAAAAAGGTCTTGAAGATGAATTAGACAGCCGAGATAGGATAAAGGCAGTTATAGGGGTAATAGAGGGTGATACCCATGATATAGGAAAAAACTTAGTTAAGATAATGCTGGAGACTGCTGGTTTTGAAATGATAGACCTAGGAAAGGATGTCAAGGTTGATAGATTTATAGATACAGTAGTTAATGAGGATGTCAAACTCGTATGTATGTCGTCTCTTATGACTACAACAATGTATCTTATGAAGGATGTTATAGACAGGTTAAAAGAGATGGGTATTAGGGACAAGGTCAAAGTCATGGTAGGCGGTGGTCCTGTAACACAGAAGTTTGCAAATGAAATAGGGGCTGATGGATATTCAGATTCTGCTACAGAGGCTGTAAAGGTCGCTTGTAGCCTCTTTGATAGGAAGTGATATAGTGGATGACAAGTTAAAAGTAAAAATAGAAACATCAGACAAACAAATGCTTATTGAATCTAAAAAGGGGCAAAATCTGCTTGAAATTCTGAGGGAAAATCACATAGATATTGAAGCCCCCTGTAACGGTAACGGAACTTGTTCAAAGTGTAGGGTATATGTAAGGACAAATGAAGACCGTAATAAATCTGTACTTGCTTGTCAGACTAGGGTTGAGGAAGATATGGAGCTTATCCTTAATTGTGACTCAAGTAAAGTATTATATAGGGGCTTGGGGTCTAGCAATAACAAGGTATTGTCGGATAATCTTTCCATAGCCCTTGATATAGGTACTACAGGCATAGAGATGGTCTTGGTCGATAGCAAGTCTGGAGAAGAAATATTGAAAATTTCTGAAACGAACCCACAAAAAAACTATGGTTTAGATGTCCTGAGTCGTATTTCTTATTGTAAAGAAAATCCTAAAGGACTTAAAAACCTGAATAGGCTTATCGTGTCAAAAATAAATGAAATGGTGGGTGCATTTGGGGAGGACATTTGTTCTAGGATTAGTCTTATTGTGGTAGCAGCAAACTGTACAATGAGTCATATTCTTATGTGTGAATCTGTAGATGGTCTTGGAAGGTACCCATTTACACCTGAATTTAAGGATACTGTTTTAACAAAGGCTACTAGCTTGGGTATTGATAATTTGAAGAATGCAGACCTGGTATTGATGCCGCAGGTGTCTGCCTATGTTGGTGGAGACATTGTATCAGGACTCTATAGTATAGGACCTATAGACGTAAGAAAGAGGTATCTATTTATAGATATAGGTACAAATGGTGAAATAGCCCTAATAGACAAGGGTAATATAGTCACTTGCTCTTGTGCAGCAGGTCCAGCCCTGGAAGGCATGAATATATCCAACGGCATGAGGGCAGAGGATGGAGCTATTGAAGATGTAGTAGTAGATAAGAAAAACAAGTCTGATTCCAATATAGAGATTAAGTCCATAGGATCCCAAGAGATAAGGGGAATATGCGGAAGTGGAATTTTGGCCCTTGTAAGGGAATTAGTGAGAAATGGCTATGTAAACAAGAGGGGGAAGTTGGCTAAAAAAGAAGAACTAGAAGAAGATGACCCACTTATAGACCATTTTGAAAGTGTTGGTTCTGAAAAGAGGTTTTACCTAGATAAGGACAAGGACATCTATATCAATCAAGCAGATATAAGGGCTGTACAGTTAGCCAAGGGTGCTATATATTCATCGCTTATGATGATACTGAAAAGACAGGGTTTAGGTGTCGAGGACATTGATCAGCTATTGATAGCAGGTCAGTTTGGCTACCACCTACCTAAGGAATCTCTAGTTGGACTGGGTATAATAGACAAGGAATATGAAGATAAAATAACCTATTTAGGCAATTCATCAAAAAACGGGGCTCTTAAGTTTATTAGGGTCTACTATGATAAAAATAAGGATACTGGTAAGGCTTCTACTAAATATAGAAAAAATATTCTAGATAAGGCTTCGAGTGATAAGTTAATAGACATGATAGATGAATTAGATAGACTTGCTTCTTCTATAGATTATTTTGAACTTGCCAACGAAGAGCGTTTTGATAGGGCTTTTGCCAAGGCGATGACTTTTTAGGAGGAAAATATGGACTTAATTATAAACAAAAAAGACAAGATGACACCCATAGAGAGGTCGTATGCAATATCAAATGGTCTAGAATATGATAGGTTGCCTATGGATCCATTTTTGGGTGAGATAAAGGCTAGGTATATAGGTAAAAATACAAGAGAGTACTGGTTAAATGAGGACAACTTAGTAAACGCAGATATAGCCGCCTTCAACAAGTTTGGCTATGACGGTATGGGTGTAGGACCCAATGCCTATGGAATAGCAGAGGCAATAGGTATTGAGGCCAATTATCCTGAAAATGGACTGATAACAGTTAAAAAACTAGCTATAGACAACTTAGATGATGTCAATAATATGGATATAATAAAGCTTAGTTCAGGTAACCTTATGACCTACTATAATGCTACGAGCAGGCTAAGGGAAATAGGTGATGGCATATGCCCTGTTGGAGCATCCCTGTCAGGCCCTCTTACCCTGGCTGGATTTTGCTATGGAACTGACAGGCTCTTAAAGGCCATGATCAAGTATCCTGACAAGGTAGATAGGCTATTAGAATATATTGTAGAGTGCGTAAAGCTTGTAATAGACGAGTTTTCTAAGATTGGAATATCATTTTCTATGGCAGACCCTATAGCATCGACTACTATGATTAGTCCTAAGATGTATAAGAGGTTTGTCTATGGTCCAACCCAAGAAATATGCAACTATTTGATGAAGGTCAACAATTCTAAGCCATCCTACCATGTATGTGGCAACACAAAGAAGATATGGACATATATAAAGGATATTAACTTTTCCATGTTTAGTATAGACAATGAAATGAACATACATGAGGCTTGTGAGTATTTCTCAGACTACCTACCTATAGCAGGTAATGTCGACCCGGTAAAGATAATATCAAAGGGTGACAAGAAAATGATTGAAGACGCTGTTATAGACTCAATAATGGCCGGAAAAAAATGTAAAAAAGGATTTATACTTACTCCAGGATGTAATTTACCACTTTATACAAGTGACGAAAATATTGAAATATTTATGGATGCTGGTAGGAAGTACTCTAAATTGATTTTGCAAGACTAAAAATCACAACAAAAAATCACAACAAAAAAATCACAACAAAAAATCACAACAAAAGACAGGTTGTCTCGACCAAGCATAAGTTTACTTGGGGAGATATTTCCTGTCTTTTATATTATACCAAATCCTTATGATCATTTATAAAGTCCTTTATAACCTGTGTAAGCACTTCGTTTTTCTTTTGCCCTATATTGGAGCAAAGAGCGTCAAAGTCCTCCCATATCTCCTTGTCTATATTGATGCTGACCCTTTTACTTTCCTTTACTATATCATTTTCTAGGTCTATTTTTGTAGACTTGTCTGATAGCTTGATTTTCTTTAGGGGGGCAAGGTCCTTGACTAGTAGGTACCAGTCGTATATTTCACATAACTTGTCCATGTCATCTTGGCTAAGAGAAACCCTTTTAGGACTTGATTTTCTAGTAACAGCAGCTGAACCAGTTTTTGAATTCTTTTTATTTGCTGCTGGATTTTTAGTGGTTGTTTTTCTAGTCTTTGTATTTTTAGCACTTGATTTTGCTGAACTCGTTTTTACTTCTTTATTATCGGATTTTTGTTTTTTGCTCTTTGAATCAGTCTTATTTAATAGGTCTTCAAACCCAACTTGTTTAATCGTCATAGTCAAACCCCTTTCAGTCATAATTATATATCATATCGACCTATATTTCTAGTTATTTACTTGAAAATGTTAGATATAAAGGGATTCTAAAGGTAAATAGGCTAGAATTATATAATAGTGGATATTGATAATATATTTTAATTTAGTGTTTTGTTGACTAGATATTCACTATTTTTTATGATATATTATAATATATGGTGAAAGTTTGCCATATGGAAAGTGAGGTTAATATGAAAGTATTAATAGTTGAAGATAATAAAACTCTTCAAGCGGATATGAAAAAAGAATTATCGAAGCATTTTGAAATAGAAACATGTATAGATGGAGAAGAAGGTCTTTACCTGATTGAACAGGGAATATATGACCTAGTAATCCTGGATTTGATGTTACCTAATATGGATGGTATGACTATATTAAAGGAGGCTAGAAAGTCTGGTATAGATACACCAATACTGATACTTACTGCCAAAGAAGCCTTAGATGACAAGATGGAAGCCTTTACTCTTGGTGCCAATGACTACCTTACAAAACCATTTTATATGGATGAGTTGGTTGCTAGGACATTTGCCATCCTTAGGACAAATGGTAGGATAAAGGACAACAAATACCTTGAATTTAAGGACCTAAAGATAGATTCTGAGAAGAAGGCTGTATTTATCCATGACGAAGAAATAGAGCTACAGAACAAGCAGTTTAAGCTACTTGAATACTTTGTTCTAAATAAGGGGTCAATCTTATTAAAGGAGCAGATCTATGATAGGATTTGGGGAATAGATTCTGATGCTACAATAGAAATAGTCGAAGTATATGTAAGTAATCTTAGAAAAAAACTATCAAAATTTGACTATGACAAGTATATTAAGACAAAGAGAAAGGTCGGATACATACTAGATGATAAATAATAATGCCTTTATAAAGACAAGGAAAAATCTTATATTTACAATTATGTTTGTAGTTGAGATTTTTATGATTTTTGTCAGCATATTTATTTTCAATTACTTTAAGGTATCCATACTGTCAAATATAGATACTTCTCTTCAAGAAGAGTATAAGTTTGTCAGCAACGCTTTTGACAAGGATTCTATATTAAATCCTATTATATTACAAGACCCAAGGGATATAGTATATATATATGAGGGTGATGAAATCAGGTACTATACCCAGAATAGGTATTTCAGCCAGATGCCTAGTATAAGGCCGAATATAGAAGACGAGTACATTAACGAGATATACGGCGGTTATAAATTTAGGACTTTTTATATTAAAAGTGGCAAGTACCAGTTTAGGATTATGAGGAACATAGACTCTGAAATGCAGGGACTAAGCCACCTTATAACCCTATTGATTCTATCAGACTCTATATCATTGCTCTTGTCCTATATAATAGCCAAGCTCTTGTCTAAGAAGGCACTCAAACCTATTGAGACATCTTGGAACAACCAGGTCAAGTTTATACAGGATGCCTCTCATGAACTGAGGACGCCGGTTGCTATAATACAGTCAAAACTTGAGTCTCTCCTAAAATCACCAGAGAGTACTATCGAAGAAGAGGCAGAGACTGTTGCTGTTGCCATGAGAGAGACTAGGCAGCTCAAAAAAATGATATCTGAACTATTGTCACTTACAAAAGAGGAATCAATAGTAAAGATAAATACAGAGTCTGTGAGTATAATTGATTTATTTAATGAGTTGAGTGGATCCTATAATGAAATAGCTGAATACCAGGGCAAGCACTTCAAGTACGATGTTAGCTCTATCAAAAATCCAATCTTGTATACAGATAAAAATAAACTATCTCAGCTCTTGAGAATATTGATAGACAATGCCTTTAAGTATACAAATACAGATGATTCTATAGAGTTAATCGCAAGTCCTAAGGGAAGGGACAGGCTTGTAATTGAAGTAAAAGATACGGGAATTGGCATAAGCGCCAAGGACCAAAAAAGAGTCTTTGAAAGATTCTTTAGGAGTGATGCAGTTAGGGCAGAGAACATAGAAGGCTCTGGAATTGGTCTTTCAATAGCAAAACTGATAACCAATACCCTATGTGGTAGCATTAGAGTCAAGTCAAAATTAAAAGAAGGTACTAGCTTTATCATTGAATTGCCAAGGGGTAGAGAACTCAAGGGCAAAAGAAAATAAGTATATGTTTTAAATCTATAGTTTTTGGTATTAATATAGTATAAGTTAAAGATGATATCAAAATGATAGATGGATTTAATGTAAAATAAAATCTAAAATAATCGGGAGGAATTTAAAATGGCAAAAGTAATTAATGGAAGTGAATTTGTACAGAATGTAAAGGAAGCTAAGGGATTAGCAGTTGTAGACTTTTTCGCAACATGGTGTGGTCCTTGTAATATGCTAGGTCCTGTATTTGCAGATGTAGCAGAAGCTAACAAGGATGCTGCCTACTTTGCAAAGGTTGATATAGACCAGGCTATGGAAGTAGCTCAGGAATATGGAGTAAACACTGTTCCTACAGTAATATTCTTCAAGGATGGAGTAGAAGTATCTAGAGAAATCGGGTTTATGCCAAAGGAAAAGATCGAAGCTAACTTAAATGCAATGAAGTAGTATAAGTTTTTAATAGCACCACTTGGGGGTTGATCCTTTTATTAGGACAGTCACCTGAGGGGTGCTTTTTTTATTATATTGTTTACTTTTTTTATACTATAGCTTAAAATATAGATGTGGCAGGGAACAAAAATCCCTATCAGTATGAGGAGGTAACTATGGATTACATGAAATTGTATAAGGAATGGATAGAAGCTTCATATATAGATGATGAAACTAAGGATGAGCTAAGGGCCATTGAGTCCAATGAAAAAGAGATAGAGGATAGGTTTTATAGAGATTTAGAGTTTGGAACAGCAGGCTTAAGAGGTATATTAGGGGCTGGTACAAACAGGATGAACTTATATACAGTGAGAAAGACTACATATGGTCTTGTTAAGTACCTCATGGATAATTTTGAAGATGCAGCAGATAGGGGTATTGTTATAGCCCATGACAATAGAAAAATGTCTAGGGAATTTTGTATGGAGTCTGTAAGAGTCATATCAGGTATGGGCATGAAGGTTTATTATTTTGATGATCTTAGGACAACGCCTATGCTATCTTATTCTGTTAGGAGACTCAACTGTATAGGTGGTATAGTGATCACAGCAAGTCACAATCCTTCAAACTACAATGGTTACAAGGTATATGGAGACAATGGAGCACAGATAATGCCTGATGTTGCCAAGAAAGTGCTGGAGACAATAGACAGGGATTCTAGCTTGGATGTACTCCCACTTTTAGATGAAAAAGCTAATAAGGACAAGGCTGTCATGCTGGATTCAAGCCTGGATGATGAATTTATTGAGGCTGTAGAAAGAAACAGCATAAGAAAGGATATAATTAAAAAGTACGCCAAGGATTTTAAGGTTGTGTATACACCTCTTTGTGGTACTGGCAGGGTTCCAGTTATTAGAGTTCTTAGAGACTGTGGTTTTGAAAATATAATAGTAGTTCCTGAAGAGGAAATGCCAGACAAGAATTTTGCTGGTATAGACAAGCCTAACCCAGAAGAGAAGGAAGCTCTAGAACGTGGTATAGCCCTTATGGTAAGGGAAGAGGCAGATATACTTATAGCAAACGACCCAGACTGTGATAGGGTAGGCATAGCTGTTAGAGGTAAGAATTCAGAGCCGATACTAATAAGTGGCAACCAGATAGGTGGTCTACTTACTGACTATGTACTAAAGGGCTTAAAGGAAACTAATAGACTCACAGACAAGGCCTGCATGATAAAGACTATAGTAACTTCTGAGTTTGGTGCTGATATAGCTAGGGACATGGGAGTTGAAGTCGTTGAGATACTTACTGGATTTAAGTTTTTGGGTGAAAAAATGACCCAATATGAAAAAGATGGGTCAAAGGACTTCACAATCGGCTATGAGGAGAGTTATGGATACCTAGTAGGCGACCAGTGCAGGGACAAGGATGGTGTAGTAGCTACTCTTATGATAGCTGAAATGGCACTTTATTACAGGAGCAAGGGTAAGAGTATCTATGATGCACTTATAGATTTATACCAAGAAAATGGTTATTACAGAGAAAATACCAACTCTATTTACCTAGGGGGCAAGGAAGGCTCTGCAAAGATAAAAGAGATAATGGATACTATGAGAGGTCAAAGCCTGAACCAAATAAATGGGTCAAAGGTAGTTAGGCTAGATGACTTCAAAAAGGGAGTAGAAGGCTTCCCTATATCTGATGTATTAAAATACTATTTGGATGACGGTTCGTGGATAGCCCTTAGGCCATCTGGAACTGAACCAAAGATAAAGATATATATAGGAACACATGATAAGTCTGATTCAGTAGCAATAAGAAGATTAGAAGAATTGACACAAAGCTTCGATGAAATGATAAAATCAATATAAGAATAAACCTCTAATCAATCATCTAAAGGGATGGTAGATTAGAGGTTTTATTATAGGTATTTATACTAACACGCACTTATGAATTCTTCGTTCTTTGAGAAATATATAAGGGCGTTGACCTTATATCCCACAGAAACAGATAGGGAGCAGAAGTATAGCCAAGTCATAAGAACTATCATGGTAGATATACTTCCATATATTTCTCCATTGAAGAAGTTGTTGGCGTATACTGAGTATAGCATAGAGAACAACAACCAAAGTAGACTAGTCACTACAGCGCCGGGCAAACAGTATTTATAAGGTATCTTTTTAGATGGTCCAAAACTGTAGATTCCTAGGAATATTACAATCATAACCAAGATAGGAACAAGATATCTCACAATAGTAAATATTATACCGAGAACCATATTGGAACCCTCAACGTTTCCAAGTAGACCTATTATAAATTTAGATATTTTAGAACCATATACCAAAAAGACTATACACAGTATAATTTCTATAAAAAATAGGGCTGCAAATATAAGACTCGTAAGTTTGGCAATAATAGGGTTCTTCTTATCTTCAAAGCCATAGTAGGCATTTTGAGCAACTAGGATAGAATTGACAGCCTTTGAAAAAGTCCACACAGCAAGTCCTGCAGATACGATTAGGAGTTTTTGGCTCTTGTGGGTCACTGCTGACTTTATAAAGTATACAACGATTGTATGGGCTTCAGCAGGTATTATATTCTTGATGGGCTCTGATGTTGTCACTACATTGACCTCTGGCACATAGGCCAAGGCACATATGACGAAAATTAGAGACGGAAATATTGACATAGTGAGGTAGAAAGACATCTCAGCCGCTCTTGAATAACTATCTCCAATATCAAATTTTTGAATTAAAGCTCTTATACAATTTAAATTTTTTTTCATAAATTCTCCATTCCTAAGACTAAAAGTCTTAAATATAATAAGGATATATATTAATTATCTACCCACATAAATAGTCCTCCAATAATTAATTTGACTATTCAATATTAATATATAAACGATTATGGTATAATATTTGTAGGAATTCGGAGGTAGACAAGTGGAAGAAAAACATGAAAATAACTTAATAGCATCTAGACATGCTGATTTCCTACCTAAATCATATGTATCGTTTGATCTAGAGGCAACAGGAAATTCAAAGTTTAACTATATGATAGAGATAAGTGCCTTTAAAGTCATAGATTTTGAGGTGGTTGATGAATATTCGTCACTGATTAGGCCACCTCGATCTAGGAAGGTAACTAAATCCAGTAGATTACTATCTGAATGTGAAGAATTTGGAGATAAGATATACTATATAGATAAATTTATAGAGAGCTTGACTGGAATAGACAATATATCCATCCATAAGGCTGAAAAAGAGGCTGATGTAATAAAAAAATTCAGGGACTTTGTCGGCGATAGCATCTTGGTTGGGCATGGTGTAAACAATGACATAAACCTACTAAAAGATACCTACATGAGGGTTTTTGGTGAGGAATTTACAAATAAATATATAGATACACAGGTCCTAGGAGTGTTTCTTGATGATAGGGAGTACTCTCTTGTAAACCTATGTAACAAGTATAGTATTGAAAACATAGATACACACAGGGCTAGTTCAGATGCCTATAGGACCAATCTCTGTTATATAAATCTTTACAAGGATATAGAGGCAAAGTATTCATCTATACCTGAGAAGCTATTTGCCAATTGGATAGAAGACAGGCATAATAAACAGAATCGTATACTTAAGAATAGGACAATGAAGTCTTTAAATGCAAAAAATTGGAATAGCCATTATGAGAATATGAAGAGAGAGGACTATTTGGCACTTGATATTATAGGAAACTCTCTGTCCTTTGACATGTCGGTTTCAAGTGATGATTTTAATAGTTTTAAGAAGAGGTTGAAGAAGTTTGATATTAGGCTTCATAGGGACGTGTTTTCTAATACTAACTTCTTGATTGTGGATGATATAGCCACTTTCTCAAATCAATCAAAAAAATTAAAATTTGATGAAAAAAATCCAAACTTAAAAAGAGTTTTGTCTTTTAATATAAAGGGCAAGAAAATTAAGGTTATAGATAAAAAATTATTGACTTCTAAAATTGATTATCTAGAAGAATATACGGCTAGACATAAATTTGACGGACTAAATGATGAATTATCAATAAAATATCCTTCAAAAACCAAGGGTGAATTAGTTGACCAGTTTAGTGTTTTGGGAAGTAAGTTTTATCTATATAACGATCTTTCAACTATGAATAGTAATGATCTTAAAATACGTTTAATCAATGATGGGGCAGAGGTTAGAGATGTTATTGATGAGGACTTAGACTATATAATAGTTGGCGAAGGAAGGAACAAGAATACATTTTACAATTCAGAGGAATGTAACAGATTTTTGGAAATTTTGGCCTATGGAAATGACGTAAAACTACTAAATGAAGAAAATTTCAAATTGTGCATCAATTTGAAAGTCAAAAATACAATTATATAAAGCGAAAACCGACAGTTAATTTAATAAAGTGACATATAAATGCAAGAATCATATTATTTCTTTCATTTATAAAATGAATTGACATTTTTAGTTTATGGTTGTATAGTATTCATAGATAGAAGGTAATAATATTATGGAGGACGTTATGATTTTTGAAACATACGGCGATAAGACTAAGCCTGTCGCACTTTTAATACACTGTATTTTTTATCCTGGTGCAAGTAACTACAGGGGTATAATACCGTATCTAGAGAAGGGCTATTATGTAGTTGTTCCTAGACTTGAAGGGTTGGACTATCCACACCACGATTTTACACCTAGAGTATATCAGGCTGACAAGATAGTTTCTTGGTTAAAAGAAAACAAGATAGATCATATAGGATTTTTATTAGGTGCTTCATTTGGAGCTGCCGTTGCATTTGAAATACTAAAGGAATTGTGGTTGAAAATAGATGTAGCTGTTCTTGATGCACCGGCTCTAAAGCAGAGTAAGGTCAGAGGGATGTTCTTCTATATGGAGCTTAAAAAGCTAGTGAAGGAATTTAAGACTAGGGGCATGAAGGTGTTTGATAATGACCCAAGATATAAGTATGTTTCTATGAGTGATAAAGAGTATATACTAAATGTATATAAGAATTTGGATAATGACACAATTAAAAAACTTTCATTTTCATGCTACGACTATACATTGCCATCTGCCATCTATAGACCGGATACAAAGATAAAGTTCTTGTTCGGTGAGAAAGACAAGGCAAGGATGAACCTACCTGAAATAAAGAATCTTCATTCAGGAGAGATAAAGATTATTGAGGGTATGGACCATATGCAGTATATATTCGATAAGCCTAAGGATTACTTAAATGATTGTGGCTTAAATGTGTGTAGCAGAATCTAATCGATAAAAATATAAAATATAAGGAGTTATGTATTGAAGAAGGGGTTAATTATTTTTACAAGAATACCAATCCCTGGATATACTAAGACTAGACTTGAAAAAAAGCTGTCCCAACTAGAGTGTGCCCGTTTGCATACTTGTTTTCTCAATGACCTAGAACTGATGACTAGTAGAATTGAGGGGGACAGCTTAATTGTATTTACAAACTCTGGTGCTGAGTCTTATATAGGTCCGGGTGTATTGAAGGATATATTTAAGTATGCTGATGTTTTTATAGAACAGAGAGGACAGGATATTTGGCAAAGAATGAAGAACGCCTTTTCTGATTCATTTGACTTGGGCTATGATAGCCTAGTCTTGATAGGATCCGATATACCTGAGATTTGCTCAGTACATATTAATAGTTCTCTCAAGGCATTGGATGATAGTGACATTGTAATCACACCTACAGAGGACGATGGTTATTGCCTGATTGGTATGAATAACCTTGACAATGAGGTCTTTGATATGGGCGAGTATGAGGGACAGACAGTTGTTGAGAGGACTATAGAACTAGCTAAAAAGACGACTGATAAGATTAAGATAAATGATCCTCTAGTCGATATTGATGAAGAAGAGGATATCATAAATATCGTAAATAAGTTTGATAGACATACATATCCCAATACCTATGAATACCTCGTGAGTTTGGGATACTAAAATTACTAGAGGAGGACTTGGAATATATGGTTGATATGCTAGATACAAGAGATGTTGCTAGATTTGTTAAGTCTCGTGCGTTTTTTGACAGGTACTATAATTATTTAATAAGTAAAAAACATATAGGAGGCTTAGAAATAGATAAAGGAGAAAGAAATACTCCTGTGGTTCCTAGTGACCTAAAAAATAATATAGATAAGCTAGAGTTCAAGACTAGTTTCCTAGCAAATGGAGAATATAACTGTAACTATAGGATTGAGGTCATATACGAGGCTAGGAAAATAGACGATATGGTATTTAGGATAAACTATGCCAGTCAAATGAACTTGAAAAACCAGATAGCATATGAATTTATGGGGCTTGAGGCTGTTTGCAAAAGCGGGGTTACTCCAGTACCATATTTTTATGATGATTCTAAAAAGGACTTCCCTAGAGACTATCTTGTGATGGCTTTTATCCAGGGGAGACCTATGGATTACAAGAAGGACCTACTTACGGCTGCCAAATGTTTGAACATGATTCACAAAACTTGTATACCAGACGACAACTCTTTGGTAGAACCTGACAATCCATTTAAGGCTATACTTGAGGAATCAACTAATATGTACAGTAAGTACAGGTCAAGCGACCTATTTGATCCTAGGGTTGATGAGAGGGTTCAAAAGATTTTCGCAAGGGTCCAGCAAATATGTGACAGACTCGATATTAGTTATGATGGTCAAAATAGTACTGATAAAGAAGGCAATAAGTCAATAATAAATACTGAATTAAATTCATCGAATTTTATAATAGGTGACAGGACCTACCTTATAGACTGGGAAAAGCCTATTATTGGTGAAAAAGAACAAGACCTAGGCCATTTTCTAGCACCTACGACTTCATTTTGGAAGACGGATATAATATTTACAAGAGACCAAGTAGAGGGATTCTTAAAATATTACTTTGAGGAATTTTACGGTATTGAATATTATGAGTTTAAGTTAGATCAATTTGAAAGCTTCAGGGACAAGGTCTATTCTTATATTAGGATGAACTGTTTGAGGGGTGTAACTTGGTGTGCCATGGCCTGGGTTGAGTACAACAAGTCAGAAAAAGACTTGCTCAATGAATTTACATTTAACAAATTAAAGGCATATCTAGACCTTGACTACTTAGATATGCTAGTTAGAGACTTTATAGAAGATTAGAAGATTCTAATAGCTGGACTAATATAAATAAAAGTACAAGCATAAACACAAACACAAGCACAAGCACATCTATTAGAACTATTAGAAGATAAGTACAAAAGCAAAATAAAGGGAGAGTAAATGTATAGTAAGCTATCTATAGTTATACCTATTTATAATGAATTAGAAAATGTGAAAAATATTGTAAGGCAACTAGACTCAATAGGCAAGGATAATTTTGAAGTTATATTTGTTGATGGCTATCGTCAATCTGACTCGGACCTCTTAAGGGATATAATAGGTCCAAAATGCAAGTATATTAGGTCGGGCAAGGGCAGGGGCCTACAGATGAACAAGGGCTTTGAAATGGCTAAGCATGACCTAATCCTCTTTCTTCACTGCGATAGTAGTATTGAATTAAGAATGGTTGATGATATAATTAGCTCTGCCAACAGGGGTGTTGAATTTGGCTGTATGTCAATTTACTTTAATGACTCGAGAATCCTTATGAAGATATGCGGTTTTATGTCGAGGTTTAGGGCCAAGAAAAGGAAAATAGCCTTTGGTGACCAGGGCGTATTTTTTACTAGGTATGCCTTTGAAAAACTGGGTGGCTATAAAGAGATAGGGATTATGGAGGACTATGATATTTCTATCAGGGCTAAGGGTGTATATGATCTTGTCCAGATAGATACTAGGATAGTCACTTCTTCTAGGAGGTTCTACACTGGAAAGGGTAGGTTTAACAAACCGCCTCTTACTGATATAGGCATACTCATGGTTATGAGGGATATGCAAGTCTTTCAGAGGGCCTATCGAAGGGGAATAGATCCAGATATCATTGTAAAGAGATACTACAAGCATTAGTTATTGATAGTTTTTCTGAGATTGGTTATTGATAGTTTTTCTGAGATTGGTTATTGATAGCTTTTCTAAGGATAGTTAGTGATAGCTTTTCTACGATTATTCAGATAGTCATAGATTTACAAATTACATAAATTAAATAAAAAATCGGGCTGCATTTTTATGCAGTCTTTTTATATGTATAGTTTATTAGGTGTTTTTTATATATAGTATATCAAAATACAGGCTAAATACTATAATAAATAAATAACAAGCTTAAAAAAACATTTTTTTCTTGATATTTATTGCAAAAAAAATAAAAATGATATACAATATAGTCGAGGAGGGGATATATATGATACACTAATTAATTTAAAGTCCCCAATAACGAAAATATATGACGGAGGAAGAGTATGAAAATAAAAGTAGGATTAAATGGATTTGGTAGAATAGGAAGGTCAGTTCTTAGACTAGTAGAAGCGGATGCGAATGCAAAGTATGAAATCGTTGCCATCAATGCTAGGGCAAATGCAGAAACATTAGCACATTTATTCCAGTACGATTCAAGTTTCGGAACATTCAAGGGTGAAGTTGAAGTAAAAGATAATGATACAATAGTAGTAAACGGAAAAGAAATAAAGATAACTAGGGCAGCTAGTCCAAAGGAAATACCATGGAAGGAACTTGGTGTTGACATAGTAGTAGAGAACACTGGTAAATTCAAAAAGAGAGAAGATGCACAGGGACATATAGATGCAGGTGCTAAAAAGGTTATCATTACTTGTCCAGCTAAGAACGAAGATATAACACTAGTTCTTGGTGTAAACGGAGATATGTACGACAATGACCTACACAATATAATATCTAATGCTTCTTGTACTACAAACTGTCTAGCTCCAGTTGCAAAGGTAATAGATGAAGAATTTGGTATAGAAAATGGTATGATGACTACAGTACATGCCTATACTAATGACCAGCAGGTACTGGACAAGTCACACAAGGACCTTAGAAGATCTAGAGCTTGTGGAGCCTCAATAATACCTACAACTACAGGTGCAGCTAAGGCGGTTGCTCTTGTACTTCCTCAGTTAAAGGGCAAATTAAATGGATTCTCTCTAAGAGTTCCAACTCAGACAGTTTCAATAGTTGATTTAGTTGTAAATGTAAGGAAAAAGGACATAACTGCTGAAGAAGTAAATGCAGCTCTTAAGAAAGCATCAGAAGGTGAATTAAAGGGTATATTGGGATATTCAGACAAGCCTCTTGTATCTGTAGACTACAAGGGAGATGAAAGATCTTCAATAGTTGATGGACTTTCAACAATGGTAATGGACAATGGATTAGTAAAGATACTTTCATGGTATGATAATGAATGGGGATATGCAACTAGAACTCATGACCTTGTAAATATCGTATCAGAAAAGATGAAATAAGAATTTAAATGATTAAGTATATGTAAAAAAAAGGAGGCTAGCCTCCTTTTTTTATGTGTTTTAAATAGTATTCTTTGTCATTTACTTATATTTTAAACTATAGCATATTATTGACATTCATTATTCAAGTGACGTATAATTAGTGTATATTATTAAGATGGTTTAACAAATAAGAAATCTAAGTATAATAGTATGTTTATTAGGAGGGCTACAATGAATGGAATCTTAAAATTAGGAATTGATATAGGTTCTACAACAGTGAAGGCCGTAGTTTTGACAGAAGAAAATGAGATGTTATTTAGTGAATATAAAAGGCACTTCTCAGATGTTAAAAAGGCAGTTAGCGACCAGTTAAAGAAGATATATGATAAGTTGGGTAATGTTAGTTTAAAAACTGTTATCACAGGTTCGGGAGGAATAGGTCTATCTAAGAAAGTAGACCTAAGATTTGAGCAAGAAGTAATTTCTAGTACCGAAGCTATAAGACACTACAATCCAGAAACTGACGTAGTAGTTGAGTTGGGTGGAGAGGATGCAAAGGTGACATTTTTGTCAGGTGGCATTGACCAACGTATGAACGGTATATGTGCAGGTGGAACAGGAGCCTTTATAGACCAGATGGCATCTCTATTAAAGACAGATGCTAGTGGACTAAACGAGCTTGCAAAAGACTATTCAGTAATATACCCGATAGCTTCAAGGTGTGGTGTATTTGCAAAAACTGATATACAACCCCTAATCAATGATGGTGCAAAAAAAGCAGATATAGCAATGAGTATTTTTAATGCAGTTGTTGTACAGACTGTAAGCGTACTTTCTTGTGGCAGGAAAATAGAGGGTAATGTTGCATTTTTAGGTGGACCATTATACTTTTTGTCCGAGCTTAGGAAGCAGTTCAAAAATGTTTTAAAGCTTGAAGATAAAAATATAATCTTTCCAGAAAATGCCCAGTTATATGTGGCTTTGGGGGCAGCCCTATTGTCTAAAAAGGAAAAAATAAACTCTATTTGTAGTTTGATTAAAAAAGTAGACTCAGTAGATAGTCTTGAGGACTCTCAGGCTGAAAAAATTGATCCACTATTTGAAGATGATGACGACTATAATGATTTTGTTGATAGACATTCTAAGGCGTGTGTTAAAAGACAAGATATAAGTTCTTACAAGGGAAGATTTTATTTAGGACTTGATGCTGGATCTACTACCACAAAGGCCATATTGATGGGAGATGAGGGGCAGATACTCTACTCTCATTACGGCTCAAATGAGGGTAGTCCTCTTGATATGAGTATAAAAATATTGAAAGATATATATTCACAAATGCCTGAGGGTTCATGTATATCACAGGCGACTGTTACTGGCTATGGAGAAGAGATGCTTAAAAAAGCTCTTAGGATTGACGGTGGTGAGATAGAAACAATAGCCCACTACAAGGCAGCAAAATTTTTTGATCCAGATGTTGATTTTATACTTGATATAGGCGGTCAGGACATGAAGTGTCTAAAGATAAAAAATGGTGTAATAGACCAAATTATCCTCAACGAAGCGTGTTCTTCAGGGTGTGGATCATTCCTAGAATCATTTGCCAAGTCACTCCATATGGATGTCAAGGATTTCGCACAAAGGGGTATTGTGTCCAAAAATCCGGTTGATCTTGGGTCTAGGTGTACTGTATTTATGAATTCAAGGGTCAAACAGGCTCAAAAAGAAGGTGCAAGTGTAGCTGACATATCTGCTGGTTTGGCCTATTCTGTTGTCAAAAATGCTCTATTTAAGGTTATAAAGTTGAGAGATGTTTCAGACCTAGGCGACCATGTAGTAGTTCAAGGGGGTACATTTTACAATGACTTAGTGCTTAGGTCTTTTGAGAAATTGATAGATAGAAATGTGACTAGACCGGATATAGCAGGTCTGATGGGGGCATTTGGTTGTGCTCTTATATCAAAAGAGCGATACAGGGGTCAAAGGTCTAATATATTAAATATAAATCAGTTAAACGGTATAAAAGTAGAGTCAAGTGTTACTAGATGTAAGGGATGCTCAAATAAGTGTCTACTAACAATAAACAAGTTTTCTGAAAGTGAGATATTTGTCTCAGGCAATAGGTGTGAAGTAGGTGAAGCTATTTATAGCCATAAGAAAATAAAACAAGAGACAAAACCTGTAAATATGTACAAATACAAGTATGAAAAATTATTTTCATACAATTCATTAGATGAAAACCAATCCAAAAGAGGGCTAATAGGTATACCTAGAGTCTTAAATATGTATGAAAATTACCCATTTTGGCATAGATTTTTGACTGAATTAGGATTTTCAGTTGTATTATCAGAAAAATCTTCAAAAAAGCTATTTGAAAAGGGTATAAGTTCTATTGCTTCAGATACCGTATGTTATCCAGCTAAGCTAGTACATGGACATATTGAAAGCCTGATAGAAAGAGGAATAAAGACCATATTTTATCCTTCTGTTACCCATGAGGTCCTGGAAAATATGGATGCAGACAACCACTATAATTGTCCGGTTGTGACATCATATCCAGAAGTTATAAAATCCAATATGGAGTCATTAGCTGAAAAAGATATAAAGTATATCAATTTCTTCGTATCTTTGAACAACAAGAAAAAGCTTAAGAAGAGGCTGTACGAGGCCATGTCCTATCATTATCCAGACATAAGACATGAAGATATAAACAGGGCGGTTGATCTTGCAAGTAAACAGTATGATGAATTTAAAGATGACATAAGAAAAAAAGGGCAAGAAATAGTAGACTATCTAGCATCTTCAAACGAGAAGGGCATAGTCTTGGCAGGTAGGCCTTACCACCTTGATCCAGAGATAAACCATGGCATACCAGAACTTATAAACAGTCTTGGTTTTGCAGTTTTATCAGAGGATTCTGTATGTCATATGGCCAATGCAAAAGAATCATTGAGAGTTGTTGACCAGTGGGTATACCATTCTAGATTGTACAAGGCTGCAGAGTTTTGTAATGACCACGATAATTTAGAGATAGTCCAGCTCAACTCTTTTGGATGTGGACTAGATGCAGTAACAACAGAGCAGGTTGAAGAGATACTAGATAGAAAATCAAAAATACATACAGTAATCAAAATAGATGAAGGTAATAACCTAGGAGCTGCAAAGATAAGACTAAGGTCCTTGAAGGCTGCGATAAAGGAAAGAGAGACTAGTGTTGGAAATAATAAAGCTACTACCAAAGCTAGCATTAAATATGAAAAAAATACTCGTCTAAATAAGGAACATACATTATTGGCACCACAAATGGCACCAATACAGTTCCAATTTTTAGAAAGAGCTCTAAATGATTCGGGTTTAAAAATGGTTGTTCTAACAAATAAGTCATCGGATATAATCGACGAAGGCTTGAGGTATGTGAACAATGACGCTTGTTATCCTGCAATAATAGTAATAGGTCAAATTATACAGGCCCTTAAATCAGGTAAATATGATATTCATAATACAAGTGTACTTATGAGTCAGACAGGTGGAGGCTGCAGGGCTACCAATTATATAGGATTCCTTAGAAAGGCCTTAAAATCAGCTGGATTTGGAATGGTGCCAGTGGTGTCAATAAGTGCCCAGGGCGTAGAGGACAATGGACTAAAAGACCACTTTACTCTACCTGTTATTAACAAGATAATTATGGGTATGGTTTATGGAGACCTCTTAATGAAGGTATTATTGAGGGTAAGGCCCTATGAAAAAATTAAAGGCTCTGCTAATGACCTATATGAAAAGTGGTCTAATAGGTGTAAGGAATCCCTAAGAAATGCAAAATTCAGTGACTATAAATCAAATATAAGAAATATAATAAAGGATTTTGATAATCTTGAAATACTAGAAAGCAAAAAGCCTAAGGTAGGTTTAGTAGGAGAAATCTTAGTGAAGTTTTCACCTATAGCTAATAATGACCTAATATCAATTATTGAAAAAGAAGGGGCTGAAGTGGTAGTACCAGACCTTATGAACTTCTTTCTTACAAGTGCCTATAATAACTTGTATAAATACAAAAAACTTGAAGGTTCATACAAGAGTATGTTAATTGGCAAGTCCATAGTCAAGATCATGGAAGCCTATCAAAAGATATACAGGCAAGCTCTTTCTAAGAGTAAGAGGTTTGAAGCGCCTGATAGGATTGAGGATGTAGCTGAATACACAAAGAGATTTGTGTCTCTTGGCAACCAGACTGGTGAAGGTTGGTTACTGCCAGGGGAGATGTTGGAGTTAATCAAGAGTGGCTGCAATAATATCGTATGTATGCAACCATTTGGATGTCTTCCCAACCACATTATAGGCAAGGGTGTTATAAAGGCTATCAAAAAAGAATATCCAAATGCCAATATCATACCAATAGATTATGATGCATCGGCCACATCAGTAAATCAGTTAAACAGGATTAAACTTATGCTTGCCACAGCCTTTAATGAGATGGATTAGTTAGAAAGGGTGACAAAACTTATGACCATAAGTAATAAATCAATAGTTTCAAAATACAGTCTAGAGCAAATGGATGAGAGTCTCACAATCTATGAAGGTAATCTATGTATATATTCATCAGTCAACATAAGGTTTAATGGACGTGTATACTATGATATGACTGATACATCCTCTATTAAATTTGAGGGCACTATATATAAGTTTGATGAATTAGAAGAGGATATACCTAGTTTGATGATGGATAGTGTAAGTTTAGAGATTCTAGGATATAAACTGATTGATGCTGACATTACTAGTATCAAAAATAATCATATTGAAGGCTATGTCAATGACTTTGTAATCAAGTCAAAGGATAATAAGGTTGACTATGTACAGTTTGACATTGTAAATATGGACAAGATACCGGGTAAGCTAGTAAAATACCAAGATCTAGTATATGCTGGCAGGATAGAGTTTACTTTAAATGATTATAAAATAATAATAGATAAAAGTTATGGATACAATAAAGACCTCAAGGCATCCCTAGAGGCTAAGTCTTCTAATATTATCACTCATACAGGTAGGATATACAGGAAAAATGAAGCGCCCTTTAATACCAGGAAGGTTGACCAGATGATAAGCAGGATAGCTACGGCACTAAGTTTTGCATCAGGCAGATATGTATCAATACCAAATACTTATGGATATCATGAGGATAGGGAAGTGTATAGGGCCTGGTATAGAATGGCTAGGTCAGGCTATAAGTTTGTCTTTAACTGGACTAGCACTATATCCAATTACCACAATATAGAAAAGTATATGTCACTTATGTGTAAAAAACTTGAAGAGGACTATTATAACGATACAATATCCAATGTATTAGACTGGTATATGGAGGCCATTAATGGTATGAACCTTGGTAATAATATAATATCAGTCCAAACAGCCCTAGAGATGCTTTCTTACGTTGTATTGGTAGAAACAGAAAATACTTATAGGCAAAGTGTGTACGACAAGCACAGCTCTAAGAGGAATATTAGAGAATTATTAGATCACTGTGGTATAGATGGGTCAATACCAAAAGAATGCGATATGTCAGATAATATAAAGACTTACTTTAGTGATTCTGTTGATGCCATAACATTTTACAGGAATTCTGTTGTCCACCCATCTAGGAATAAAAAAATATATTTGGATTTTGAATCCATGTTCAATATAATCCTACTGGGAATATCCTACATAGAGTTGGTGATCTTGTATCTGATAGGTTATAAGGGTGAGTACACAGACAGGTTTAAGGACTATTCTTTTGGTGATGTACATCAGGTTGCATGGACCAACAAGAATAAAAATATCGATAAATAAATTGATTTCAGTAAAAGTAAATTCTAGATCAGAGCGGAATTTACTTTTGCAAGTAACAATATAAATAAATTTTCTGAAAAAGGTATTGACACTTTCAGGATTTAGTTGTAAGATGTATTCAACGCTATAGAATAGAAGACGAGGATAAGAACTAGTAGATGATATTAGTCATGCAGAGAGTTGCTGGTTGGTGAAAAGCAATTGATGAGGATTATTGAACACATCTTTGAGTTGGGTACCGAAATTAGAGTAGGCTACCACGGGTGCACCCGTTACAGTGCTAAGGTATAGTATCTTGTACCTGATGAGGCCATTATCGTGAGATTGTGGCGAATAGAGGTGGGAACACGAAGTATTGATTTTAGTACTCTCGTCCTCTGACATATGTCGGAGGATGGGAGTTTTTTTATACTTATTTTCAAGCCTAGAAAAATTCATATTGCTCGGTGTATATAGCGTAATTCACAAATTTATATTTATTATACGGAGGTAGCAAAATGAAAATTAAAAGTTTAAAGAAGTTGATGGCAGTAGGTTTAGGTTTAGTGATAGCGACAAGTTTGGTAGCATGTAAGTCTTCTGAAAAGAAGGCAGATAGTGCAAAATCATCAAAAGAAATAGTAGTTGGTCTTGATAATACATTTGTACCAATGGGATTTTTGGATGACAAGAATGAACTTGTAGGCTTTGATATTGACTTAGCAAAGGAAGCCTTCAAGAGAATGGGACTTGAACCTAGGTTTGAAAATATAGACTGGTCAACAAAGGAGCAGTCACTAGAAAATAAGAACGTAGATGCCCTATGGAATGGTTACTCAATAACTGAACAGAGAAAGGAAAAGGTAGCTTTTTCTACTCCTTACTTGGACAATAAGCAGATAGTAGTATCTATGAAGAAAGACAATATAAAGACTTTCAAGGACCTAAAGGACAAGCAAGTTGGAACACAGGCTGGTTCAGCATCTCTAGATGCTATAGAGGCCAACAAGGAATTTACAGGTCTTATAAAGGGGTCTGAACCAACTACTTACGATACATTTGACAAGGCTCTAAGAGACTTAGAGATTGGTAGAACTAAGGCTGTTGTAGGTGATGAAGTATTACTAAAGTACTACATCAAGCAAAGGGGAGCAGACAAGTACCAGGTACTAGATGGTGACCTTGGTAAGGAACAGTATGGAGTTGGATTTAGAAAAGACGATACTAAGAGGGTAGAAGAATTCAACAAGGTATTAAAAGAAATGCAGGAAGATGGAACATTTGACAAGATAAAGGCCAAATGGTTTAACTAGAATAATTAGATTGGATGGATTAGGAAATGATTGAAGGATTAAAGATTGTATTAGAGCTATTTGTACTGACTACGGTATTTTCAATACCACTTGGTTTATTGGTAGCACAAGTTAGAATTTCAAAAAATAAACTGGCAAGGTCGGTGACTAGTTTTTATATATGGATAATGAGAGGGAGCCCACTTTTACTACAGATGATGTTTTTATATTATGGACTACCACTGCTAAACGAAAATCTGGTATTTGACAAGATGCCTATAGCAGTTATAGCCTTTACAATTAACTATGCTGCTTACTATGCTGAGATATTTAGATCAGGTCTAGAGTCAATTGATAGGGGCCAGTATGAAGCAGCCAAGGTGCTAGGTTTTGACAAGTGGACTATGAACAGGAGAATCATCATACCACAGGTTATAAAGAGGGTACTACCTCCAGTTTCAAATGAATTTATAAATCTGGTAAAGGATACATCATTGGTATCTGTACTTGGCTTAAACGATCTTTTTAGAATAGCTACTGCAGCTAGTAACAGGGAAGCTAGCCTGATGCCATTCTTATACGCAGCAATAATATATCTAGTACTTACAGCACTTATCACACAGTTGTTCGCTAGTCTAGAAAAGAAATATTCTTATTATAAGTAGGTAATTGGGAGGAAGTGTGATATGCTAAAGGTAGTAGATTTAAAAAAGAGTTTTAATAATTTAGAAGTCCTTAAAGGGATATCCTTTGAGATTGAAAAAGGCGAGATAGGTGTTGTACTTGGTAAGTCAGGTGCAGGTAAAACCACTCTTATAAGATGCATAAATGGACTAGAGTCTTTTGATTCTGGTTCTATAATAGTAGATGATACAGAAATAAAAAATTCAGCAGACTTTTCCAAGTTAAGAGGACAAATAGGTATGGTATTTCAGAATTTCAACCTATTTCCACACCTTACGATACTGGAAAATATTACAGAAGCTCCCATTAGAGTATTTAAAAAATCTAGGAGTGAAGCTGAAAAGGTAGCACTTGAGTTACTTGATATGGTGGACTTGTCAGACAAGAAGGATATGTATCCTTACCAGTTATCAGGTGGTCAACAGCAAAGGGTTGCTATTGCAAGGTCATGCGCCCTTAACCCAAAGGTCTTGTGCTTTGATGAACCTACATCAGCCCTTGACCAAGAAAATATTGGAAATGTAAAAACTATAATAGACAAGTTTAAAAATCTTGGTATGGCAATATTGATAATAACACATGATATACAGTTTGCAGATACTGTTGCTGACAAGATAATCTACATTGAAGAAGGACATCTAGTAGAAAAATAAAAGTTAAGCTATAAGGGGAGATTCGATTAATTGGGTCTCCCCTTATACTGTCCAAATATAAAGATAGATGTATAAGTAGGCCTAATATAATAGGAATAAGTGATTGAAGTATGGTATAATATCTATTATAAGTGAGGTGATAATATGAGAGATAGTAACTACAATAGGAGAAACTTCGATCATGACTATAGAAACAGATCAAGATACGATGAAGAAACTGACAGTTATTACGATCCATATGAAGAATATAGAAGAGACAAGGACATCAGTTCATATATAGGCAGGTCTGTTGATGATATGTTAAGGGGTATGAACCTAGGTGGTCTTAATGACAAAATACTAAAAACAGTAGATATGGCAATCGATGAAGTCAATAGGTCTACAGTATACAAAATAGCATCAAGGGCTGGAGAAAGCTTGATAAAACCAATCTATGATAAAGAAATAAAAAGACAGAAGTTTATAAACAAAAACAAGCTTTTAGATAGACTTACAATCAAGCCAAAGGGACTTTACACCAGTATAGGTTTTATGGTTCCCAGCTTTGTCTTGGCAGTGATTTCCTTTATAGTTGGGGTAGTATTTTATAGTCTATCTCTAGGAAGTTATGGTGTATTTGTTGTTGGCGGCCTTATGTTTACAGGTATAGGGGGCATATTTGCAAACAGAATACTAAATTGCCTAAACTTCAAGTCATACACAGATGCTATAGATGAAAATGGATATGGTCAGATAGAAGATATGGCAAAGAAAACAGGTAGGTCAAAGAATAAGGTTATAAAAGATCTTAGGAGATATATCAAAAATGGCAACTTTATTGAAGGGCATATAGTTGAAGATGACACTATATTTTTGGCTAGTGACGAATTGTATTCTTTTTACAAATCAAGTTTAATATCTAGGGAAAAAAATATGAAAAAAGAGCAAGAGATTGCGTCTAACCAAGATCTCAAAAACTTAATTGATGCCTGTCAAAATCAGATTGAAAAGATAAGAGATATATCAGCGGATATAGATAATTTAGATGTTAAAAACAAGGTATTAGATATTGAGGGGTCTATAAACAATATAGTAGATGCGATCAAGAAATATCCTGATCAGATCAGAATCCTTGATAGGTTTACTTCTTATTATATGCCTACTACAGTCAAACTACTTGAATCATATAGGGATATAGAATCCAAAGGTATATCCACTAGCGACATAGACAAGGTAAAGCTAGATATAGAGTCTACCTTAGATACAATCAAACTAGCATATGACAAGCTGCTAAACCAAATAAGTGCAATAGACACAATGGACATAAATTCAGATATATCAGTTCTCAAAACCATGCTATCACAGGATGGTTTGTATAGTGAAACTAATATAAGAGGTGAAAATAATGGATACAAATAAAATTGAATTGACACTAAGACCTGAGCTTAAGTCAGTTGATATAGGAGACAAGTTACAAGACAGCAAGCTACTAGAAGAAATGGCCAGACTAGGTCTAACTCATGATGAAATTAAGATGGTAGGTGAATTTTCTGAAAAGATAGATATAAAGAATTCCCAGCAGATATTAGAATATGGCGTTGGTGTTCAAAAGAAACTATCGGATTTTTCTGAGAAGACTTTGGATACTATCAGGACCAAAGACCTAGGGGAAATCGGGTCAATGATAAGTAGTTTGGTAGTCGAGCTAAAGGGTTTTGATGCCAAGGAGGAAAAGAAGTTTCTAGGATTCTTGAGAAAGGGACCTAAGAAGGCTCAAATTTTAAAGGCCAATTACGACAAGGCCCAACTTAACCTAGACACTATAGTGAAATCTTTGGAAAGTCAGCAGATCGGTCTGATGAAGGATATATCAATGCTAGACCAAATGTATGATCTTAACAAGGACTACTACAAGGAAATTTCTATGTATATACTGGCAGGCAAGAAAAAAATAGACCTTATCAAAAATACAGACCTACCTATCCTGATTGATAGAGCCAGTACGAGCGGTTCTCAAGAACTAGTTCAGGAAGTAGATGACCTGAAGAAACAATTAAATAGGTTTGAAAAGAAGATCTATGACCTTGAGTTAACTAGGATGATAGCTATACAGACAGGACCACAGATTAGGATGGTACAAAACAACAATGTAGAGATGGTCGAAAAGATCCAGTCTACTATTGTAAACACAATACCACTATGGAAAAACCAGATGGTTCTTGCAATAGGAGCATTAAACTCCGGTGAAGCCATAAAAACACAAAGGCAGATCAGCGATATAACCAATGACCTTTTAAAACAGAATGCTGAGACTATTAAAATGGCTACGATTGAGGCTGCCAAAGAATCTGAGAGGGGCATTGTTGATGTAGAGACAATTAAGAATACAAATGACACCTTAATAAACAGTCTTGACGAAATGATGAGGATACATTCTGAAGGAAGTCAAAAAAGACTGGCAGCCCAGCAAGAGATTCAGAGGCTAGAGGGAGAGTTAAAAAATAAAATGCTAGAGATAGCTAGTAAAAGATAGGAGAAAAAATGAGCTATAAATATACTTTAGTGTCGCCATGCTTTTTTGGTATGGAAAAGATGCTTGCAACTGAAATCAAAAACCTTGGTTTTGAAATAGAAAAGACAGAAGATGGTAGGATTACCTACAAAACAGACGAATACGGAATAGCAAGGGCTAATATGTGGTTAAGGTGTGCTGAGAGGGTAAACCTTAAAATAGCTGAGTTTACAGCTAGGTCTTTTGAAGAATTATACGACCAGACTAGGTCCATTGATTGGTCGAGGTTTATACCATATGGGGCAGAGTTTCCAGTAGCCAAGGCATCGTCCATCAAGTCTAAACTATATTCAACACCGGATATACAGTCAATAGTAAAAAAGGCAGTAGTAGATAGTTTAAAAGAAAAATACATGGAAAGAGGTATGCTAAAGGAAGACAAGGAAAAATATCCAATCTATGTATTTATACATAAGGATAGGGTCCTACTATCAATAGATACGAGTGGAGTATCCCTTTATAAGAGGGGTTACAAGGAGTTAGCCAACAAGGCACCAATAAGGGAAACATTGGCGGCAGGTCTTGTAAGACTAACACCTTGGAGACCGGGCAGAATATTGGTTGATCCTATGTGTGGTTCAGGGACAATATTAATAGAGGCAGCCATGATAGGTATGAATATGGCTCCTGGTATGAATAGGGAGTTTATATCCGAAAAGTGGAGAACAATAGACAAGAAGATATGGTGGGACGTAAGAAGGGATGCCTTTGACCAGTTAAATGACAATGAAGACTTTAAGATATATGGTTATGATATAGATCCAGAATCCATTAAAATAGCCAAGCATAATGCTGAAATAGCAGGTGTAGACCAGTATATAGACTTTGCTGTAGCAGATGTCAAAGACTTTAAATCAGACAAAGAGTATGGAATGATAATTACAAACCCACCTTATGGAGAGAGACTAGAAGATGAAGAAGCAGTAAAGATTCTCTATAAGGAGATGGGGTACGCATTTAGGGGACTAAAGAATTGGTCTTACTTTGTTATCACTTCATATGATAAATTTGAATACGAGTTTGGTCAGGACGCTCCTAGAAAACGTAAGTTATACAATGGTATGTTAAGGACATACTATTACCAGTACTTAGGACCGAGACCACCTAAAAAGGAATAGGGGGGATTCGATGAATAAGCACAAAAAGATCCTCTGGTTGATATCTCTTTTACTATTACCTTTATTTATGATGACTGCTTGTAAGGCAAACAACATCAAGTCGCCTGAAAAGCTATCAGAAAAGCCAATCTACAATGAAGCTAACAAGAAAATCTATGATGAGATAAGAAAACTGACACCACTTGATACAAATTTTACTCTTCCTCAGAATGCTGGTGAAGTAGGTAAGATAAACAGGGTCGATTTGAATAATGATGGTTATGACGAGATTGTTACCTTCAAAAAGAAGCAGAGTGAGTCACAAGGGGTAAACAGTATTTACATATATATCTTTAAGTCAAAAAACGGTGAACTCCTTGATGAAAGTGAGAAAATAGTCAGGATACCGGGAGATAAGATAAAGTATGCCAATTTCATAGATGTAGATAATAATGGCAAAAAAAATATAGTACTTCAGGTGACAAATAAGGGTTTTGAAAATATATATGTATACCAAAATGAAGATGATACAATAAAGAAAATATCTGAATTTAATACTTCTAAGTACTCAATGCTCTTAAATTTTTATGACTACGATCAAGACGGTAAAAAAGAAGGCCTAGCCCTTTTGAAAGACCTGAGCACATACGAAATAAAGGTATGTAAAATGAACTTTGTAGATGGTAATATACTTTTTGATGAAGCAGGAACTATTAAAAATGTAGAGAACCTTGAAAAAACAAACCTAAAAAATGGTCTTGTAGGCAAGGGATGGAGAGGGTCTATATTGACCTACCAGGGCCTAAGTGGCTTTATGATAAACGAGTACATAGTATATAAGGATGGGAAATTTGTTCTAGTATTTAACGATGAATACGAGAACAAGCTGAACAATATAAGTACGCTAGGTTCTTTTGATATCAACAAAGATGGTATAATAGAGATTTCTCAGAATGTAGAAAAGGACCCACAAGACTTGCCAAAGGGATCAAGTATTGTAACTTGGTACCAGTGGAATGGTAAATTCGACAAGGAAAGAAAGTTACTCAATACAAATAAGGTCTTGTATTGTTATGACTACAACTTTAAGTTGAATCTAAAGGACTATGACCAGAATAGACTTTCAGTATCTAGAAAATCTGATGAAGACAAGGTCCAGTATGTATTTTCTACTAGAGATGAAATGAGTAACAAGATTGATTATTTCAAGATAATTATAATAGACAAAAATAGCGACTATTATAATGGAGTAAATAAGGATGCTGGTAGTAGCGATAAGCAGTCTAATACAGTTCTTTACGAAAATCAAGATTATATATACACATTTAAATATATAAATCAGAGTGCCTGCAAGCTTATGGGTACAAACTATAGGGAAGTGCAAAAGTCATTTGAAATAATCAATAAATAAATTTAGATAGGAGAGAAAAATGGATAAGATACTAATTTTGGAAGATGAAATTGGAATTAGAAGTTTTGTTAGTATTAACCTAAAAAGAGAGGGTTATGAAGTTATAGAGGCTGGAACAGGGGCCGAAGCAATAGAAAAATTATCTACTGAAAAGAATATTAGCTTGGCTCTTCTTGATATAATGTTGCCAGATACAAGTGGTATAGAAATATGTAAGTATATTAGAAAAGAGTTTGATAATATGGGTGTAATAATGCTTACAGCCAAGTCTCAGGAGGATGACAAGATAGAAGGCTTCCAGTCAGGAGCAGACGACTACATAGTTAAGCCATTCTCAATAAAGGAGTTACTTATGAGAGTACAGGCACTAATAAGACGTGTAAAGAAAGATTCTGATTCTAAAAAGAACAATATGATAAACACACCACCATTTCTTCTAGATCCAAACAAGAGAAAACTATATAAAAATGAAGTAGAAGTAGATCTTACACCAACTGAGTTTTCTATAGTTAAGTACCTGATGACAAATGACTCTCAGAGCCTTAGCCGTGATCAGATACTTGAAGAGGTGTGGGGTTCTGCTGACCTATATGATTACAAGATAGTAGACGTAAACATTAGAAGAATAAGAAATAAGATTGAGGATGACCCATCAAAGCCTAAGTTCATACAAACTGTATGGGGATATGGCTACTCTTTTAGGAGAGATGAATAATGACATTACATTTTGGAGGATTAAGAAAAAAAGTATTAAAGAACTTTATAATGATCATTATACTTGTGGTTTTTTCCTTTGAGATACTGTTGTCTGTATTTATAACCAAGTATTATTATACATCTATCAAGCAGTCCTTGATGTCTCAGGTATCCTATACTAATGCAGTATTTAATGCTGCCTATATTGAAAATGTAGGATTTATGGACAGGGCAATCAATATTTTAGAAAACAAAAACAATGCTATTAGCAATAAGATAGCCATAAATATCATAGACAAGAGTGGAAAGGTTGTAATAGACCAATATGGATTTAATACAGAGGATACTATGAACTATCCAGATGTTAAAAAGGCTCTTCAAAACTCAAGTAATATCGTGCCATTAGATTACGAGGAAAAGTACACAGGCGAAAGGGTAATGAGTGTATCTGTTCCAATCAAAGTCAATGGTACAGTTGATGGTGTAGTAAGATTCTCAATATCCCTTGAAGACCTCAATAAGGAAATAGTAAAGATGGTAGCCTATATGATTCTAATAGGTATCCTAGTCCTACTATTCAGTATAGGGCTTAGCTTGAAGTTTGCGGAATCTATTATAGAACCACTTACTGAGTTAAAGATATTTTCAAATATGCTAGCAAAGGGTAATTATAATATCAAGATGAACAAGGAGCGTATTTCAGATGACGAAATAGGTGACCTGGCCAGGACCTTTGAAAATATGGCTCAAGAAATACAAAAGAGCGAAAAGTTAAAGGATGAATTTATATCTTCTGTATCGCATGAGTTGAGAACGCCTCTAACATCAATCAACGGTTGGAGTGAGACCCTACAGCTTGACAATATATCCAAGGAAGAGGAACTGATGGGCCTAAATATTATACAGGATGAAGCCCAGAGGTTGATTAAGTTAGTAGAAGAGTTGCTTGACTTTTCAAGGTTGTCATCTGACAGGATAAAGTTGCAGCTTGAGCCTGTAAATATAGAGAGCCTTGTTGTAAGTGTTATCAACCAGCTGAGGTCAATTGCAGTGGACAAAAACCTAAGACTTTCTTTTGAGTTTGTAAACCAGAATATACAGACAATATATGCGGATAAAAACAGATTAAGGCAAGTCTTGATCAATTTAATACAGAACTCTATTAAGTTCACACCTGAGGGTGGTAATATTTATCTAAAGGTTGACCAATTTACCTATGTTACAGAAATTAGTGTTACAGATACTGGCATAGGTATTGATGAACAGAATATAAACAAAGTATCTAAAAAGTTTTTCCAAGAAGACTACCATAAGACAGGTAGTGGCTTGGGGCTTGCTATAAGTGAAGAGATAATTAAGCTTCATGGTGGAAAAATGGTAATAAAAAGTAAAAAGAATGAGGGAACTGAGATAAGTTTCAGTATTAATAATGATAGTAGAAAGAGTAGGACACAATAGATTTATTGTGTCCTAGGGTGTAATTATGAACAAAGATTTAGAAAATGATTCGGTATCGTCACTTCTGGTGAAATTAAGTATACCAGCTATAGTTAGCATGCTTATTGCAGCCATATACAATATAGTGGACAGGATATTCGTAGGTCAATCAGATCCACTAGGGCTTACTGCTATAGGCATAACAATGCCTTTTCAGGTTATGCAGATGGCATTTGTCCTTCTTATAGGGATTGGAGGGTCTACGCTTATATCTATAAAAAATGGAGAGAAAGACTATGATGGGGCTGAAAGACTCTTGTCGTCATCTCTTGTACTGATAGTTATAACACAGATTCTAGTCACAGCAGTTTGCTTGATATTTTTAGACCCATTATTTAGCTTGTTGGGTGTGTCAGAGTCGGTATATAAACTTGCTAAGGACTATATAGTTATAATATTAATAGGTGGGGCTCCTGGACTTACTGGGTATTGTCTCAACAACACTGTGAGGAGCTTGGGATTTGCCAAGCCATCAATGTACATAGTATTTATAAGTTCGGTAATAAATATAGTATTAGACTTTATATTTATATATATTTTCAAGTGGGGTGTAAGAGGAGCTGCAATAGCAACACTTATATCACAGACAATTGTTACAGTCTATGTAATATATTTTTTCCTTAAAAATAAGGATACGCATATCAAGCTTAGGAAAGGAAGAATCAAGCTGACATTAGAAGAGGTCAAGGATATTGCTCTTAATGGACTACCAAATTTTTATATGCAGATATTTGGAACTTTAGTTGCTGTAGTATTGAATAGGTCAATAATCCATTATGGAAGCGACTATCAGTTAGCTTCAGTTACTATAATAAGTTCGATAAGTCTTTTTGTGACTATGATAATATATGGTATAGGTCAGGGTGCACAACCATTGATAGGCTACAATTTTGGAGCTAAGCGATATGAGAGGGTGGAAGAAACTGTAAAGTTATCACTTATGATAATGCTAGCAGTGTCATTGTCATTTTTAGTAGCAATAGAAGTATTTCCTCATGTTTTTACTAGGATGTTCACAAGCCAAAGAGATCTTCTTGAGATTACAAATAAAAATATTAGGATATACCTATTGGGTATCCCATTTATAGCCTGCCATTCCTTGGCGACTACATTTTTGCAGTCTACAAAGCAACCAAGGTCAGCTACAATACTTTATGTACTGAGATATGGAGGCATATTATTACCAGCTATCTATCTGATACCTAGGTTCTTAGGTGTTGATGGGGTCTATATCTCCAATGCAGTGAGTGACATAGGATCAGGTCTTGTAGCCCTAGTATATCTAGCTAAGAGTCTGAAAAAATTAAGTAAGGGTCATAGAATAGCAAACTTAGATACAAAGATAGATGATATAGTTAAATAGTAGATTAGATTAGTTTAGTTAAATTATAAAATAATAGGAGATAATCATGAAATTATATATTAGCCATTTATGTCCAGACTGTCCGCCAGCTATGGAGCATTTGAATAGTAGACAAGTACAATATGAGCTACTCGATATACAAAAAGATATATCAGTCTTAAAGGAGTTTCTAAAAATAAGGGATACTCAAAAAGAGTTTGAACCTATCAGAGAGGATGGCTACATAGGTATCCCTTGTCTTGTTGAGGGTGACAAATACTTGTTTTATGATGAGATAATGGCGCTTTAATATTGCTGTATGGATAGTATGGCTCTACACATTTTAGCCTTGGTAGAAAAAATCCTCACTGTTAGGTGAAGACAAAATCTACCGACGCTATTTTCAAAGCTAGTGTAAAATATTTGTAGGGGAAATTAAGGTAAAGTCTATAGTTTTTCCCTACAAAATCTTTACACCGTCTAATGTGGCTGATACCCTTGATAAGTTTATGTATATAAAGTATAATAATAGTAACGCATATAAGGATTTACAAGGGTTGTATCCTGATGTATCATGGAAAAATAATTAGATTTTACCGACCATGGAAATCTGAAGAAACATCCGGCAGTGCCTCGCGCTCATAACTGGAAGGTTGTTCAAAAGGATAAGGGAAAATATATAAGAGAAAAAGAAGGTGGAGAGTTAACAAAAGCTGATACTATTGTTAATAGAGACTTAATAAGGGGGAGTTAGTTATGGCAGATGATAAGTTTGTTAACCTAGAAGAACTTATAGAATCAATTGAAATGGGTTTAGACATTGAGTTTGATTTATATGGTGTTAGATATTATATCGGTGCACCACAGGGAGAACTGCTTATATCAAGAGATTTTGGAGAAATTGAAGATTTTTATATGGATGCAGAGGATTTAGTTAATAACCATTATATAAACGATAAACCTATAAAAGATATATGGCAGGATAGTATAATTTATAATATGTAGGCATCTTAACAGTCGTTAGGGTGCTTTTTTAGTGCAGAAAATGAGGTTTATATTAATTTATCCTAAAAATACAATAATAATTCAGTTGGGTGCGAAATCGGGACAGGTGGGGTTGCTGAAATCCAATGGTAAGGTTGAAGATAAATATACTTGTTTAGGATATCCTGTAGTAAATACAAATTCATTTGATTCGGCAGGATTAGGTATGCTAACATACTTCAAACATAGATAGTGCTAAAAATATTTGCATTTAGCTTAAATTACGCCTGAAAACCGTTGTATTATTATCTATAGTGTTATAATATTATATATACAATGAAATCAAAATACAAAAAATATAAATTATATGGTAAAATAGAATATAGTAAATAAATAAGGCGCTGGTTACAGTGCCTTTATAGTGAGGAGAATTAAAGTGTCGGAAAGAAAACAGATAGAAATATCCAAGGAAAAAATAGAAGAGCAAGAAAAATATATAGAAATGCTTCATAGAAAGAATGAGGATGAGTTTATAAAAACTGGAAAAAGAAAATCTTTTATCATGCAAACATTCGGATGTCCGTATGTTGCCTCAACTACGATTTCTTAGATACCTCTACGCAACTACGATATTAATAGTTAAAATGTAATGCTAAACCATTCTGAAACTCAATAATATCAACAGCTTTATCATTCATGTATATATTTTTAATAACCATATCTATTAGGTCTTTTACCACTTTGTTGTTTACATTTGTCATTAGCATTTTAAAATCTAGCTCATTGTTATCGTTCATAGCCCTGTTAAATATAATGTTCTCATAATTTAATATAAATGTCATATCTTGTATATTTTTTTCTGTGTCATTCATCCTGTAAAACTGTTTTAAGTTTTCTTCTGAATTATTTAATTTGCTTTCATATTCTTTTTTCTTTATTACATAGTCAACCTTGCTAATTCCTTCTTCCGAAAACATATATAGCTCCTCTAGTCTTTCTAGGGCATTTATATATTTTGTTTTTTCTTTTTTGAATTTCTCTATACGTTTTTTTACATATTCATTCTCTTGGTCTTCTAAACTCTTAGGCTGCTTATCTTTGATGTGGCTGTAGGTTATGTTAGATTTTTGTGTAGGAACTTTATACAAGGCTACATATAACATCTCTAAGTCCTCTTGATTTATAGATAAAACATCTTCAAATGGTGAACCATCTAATAATATATCTTCTAATTCATCTGTTGTGTCAATACACATATTACCTGCTAGAATGATATTCTTAATAAGCGTTAGAACAAAAGGTCCTAGCACCACATCAGAAACTAATTTTGCATCACAAATAAATTTACGAACTTTACCTGAACATACATATTTCGAAGGTGTATACCCGTTTTCTCTCATTGTATCTTTAGATGCGTTGTAACCACTTTTACATTTGCTACATACTAGCTTGCGTGAAAAGATATGTGTATGTATTTTACCTACATATCTTCTCCCTACAAGTCCGGCATTTGTGTCTAATGTTTCATTAGCTAGTTGCCATATAGCTTTATCAATAATTGCTTCATGGTTATTGTCTATAACAATCCACTCGCTTTCATCTTTCTTTTTACCTCTTGCAGATTCTTTGTAGTTATATCTATAAGTCCCTTTGTAAAAAGGGTTTCTTAGTATGTCGTTAACTGTTTTAGATGTCCATTTTCCACCTCTTTTAGTTGGTATATCTTCTTCGTTAAGGATTTTAGATACCTTGGAACAAGATTTACATTGAATATAGGTAGAGTATATATATTGTACTACCTTAGCTTCTTTTTCATCTGGGCTAGGGTATTTCTTTTCTTCATTCCACTTATAACCCAGTGGAACATTTGCACCGTTCCATAGACCCTTTGTAGCCCTTGAAATCATAGTTGAAGATACTCTTTCTGATGTAAGCTTACGTTCTAATTCTGCAAACACTAATATAATCTTAAGCATAGCCTCGCCCATAGCTGAGGATGTGTCGAACTGCTCGTTTTTAGATATGAATGTTACGTTGTACTTATTTAATTCTTCGTACATATTAGAGAAATCTAGTAGGTTACGAGATATACGGTCTATTTTCCATACAAGCAGATGTGTAAACTGTTTCTTTCTGATTTTTAACATCATTTCTTGGTAGGCTGGTCTACCTGTATTTTTGCCTGAATATCCGGCGTCCTCAAATATCTCATAGTCTTCTGTATTAAAGATATATTTACAATAGTTAGTTAGGTCCTCACGCTGCATAGGTAAGGAGTCTTTATCTATCTGGTATAGGGTACTAACCCTAATATATATCGCTACTCTTATATCACTGTTATTATCCATAATGCACCTCTTAATTCTCCTCTGTAAAGTCTACATCTGATAGTGAATCATTTATATTGTCTAGTATGTCATAAGCTTGTATATAGGCTAGTAGAGGCTTGTTATCTTGCTTAGATGCTACTAGTAATTGGTTATATATATTATCTGCTGTCATATTCCACATATTAATTGCTTCTCTTTGAACCTTAGATTCTGACCATTGTTTTTTTCTTTTGTTATTTTTTGCTTGTTGGTATTCTAATGCCTTGTCGCAAAAAATAGGGTAGTTAGATAAATTCTCCTGTAGGTAGTTATTAAATTCTCTTGATGATAGTTTTTTCATTGTTTTATTCCTCCTAAATTATTTATTATTTATATCAACCTTATGTAGGTTAGGTAGCGATGTTAGATTTATGTATATATTGTCTGATAGCCAGTATCTAGGGCTTTGATGTGATAGATAGGTTAATCTATTAATAACGATATCAATATCTATGTGCAGGTCCGTAGCGACTTCTAATAAGCTATTATGTTCTAGTAGCTTTGCTCTTAATAAAGCATCTGGAATTATGAATTTACACTTCCATTTATCTGCTTTTAGCTCACATTTTTCTATTAACACCTTAGTGTTGTAGCTATCTATATTTTTGATATTATTGCCGTATGATGTGGAGTAGTGACCACATTCTTCTGCTAGGACGGATATATGTTGTTTGGTGTCCTTTTCTAAGCTAGAATCTAGTAGGATAATATTTTTATCTAATGCGGTAGAGAATAGTCCATCAAGGTTATATTTCTCTTTTAGGCTAGGTATGTATTCTAAAGCTATATCATTATCATCTATAAATTTGTATAGATCTTCTAGTGTAGTAGATGTGTTTTCCATGTATGCTCCTTTCCAAAATAAACATACGTTCTTTAAGATGCTAAAAAAAATAAAAAACATATGTTCTTTATGCTCGTTTTTTATAGGGCAAGGAATCACCCTGCCCGTAATATCTTGGTTATAATTGCTGTATGCTAAATTCTATTTTTTCAAAGTTCTTTTTTGATGTTGTATAGAAATCTATACTTTTAACTTCGTCTGGTGCCCATTCAGTTGTATTAGCATACTGACCTGTACCGATTGTAACGCCATCCTTATCTATTAATTTAAAGTTAATAATTAAGTTACCTAATTTTTCACCAGTTGTATTTTTGATGTTAGCACCGTAATGTTGTTGTTCTAATTTTTTAAATTCTGATGCTTTTAATGCATCTATTAACTTAGATTCAACATTATCTTTTTTAGTGACTGAATTTGCGTTCTGTCTAAATTCTGTTTCTATATTTCTGTCAATTTTTAGTCCGTACTTATCTATTAGAGTAATTATTATCTTTGTTCTATCGTTATATGCATCCTCAAAAGCCTTACTTTTATCTAAATCATTGTTTATAGGTAGGTTTTCAGACTGTATTGTAAGTGCTTTTTCGTAGTCCTGAGCTATCTTTTTTAGTTCGGGATTGTTAAAAGTCTTATCCTTAAATCCGTTGACTGTGTTTAATTCTTCCTTAACACCTTTTAAAACTATTAGATCCTTTTCATTAGGTGATTGGGCGTTTTTATACTCATCCCCATCTACTATCTTAATACGTCTCTCAAGCCCCATTTTAACAGCCTGCACATAATCGTTATCGTAATAGTGTACTTGCTCTTTTTTCTCACTACAGGCAACAAGTGAAACACCGATTAATAAAGCTGAAATAGTTGATAATAATTTTTTCATAAATTCCTCCAAATAAATTAATTTAAACAAATAAAAAAGCACTATCCAAACAATGAATAGTGCTTTCCTAATTCCAGTACCTGCCGAAACAGATAAAATGTTCTCCAGTACCTGCCGAAACAGGTAATATATTATATAAAGAATATAGCATCTTTTTCATTATTTGTCAATAGATTCAATGAGCATTTTTTTTAACTCGTTATCTATATTTTTTAAATTTTCATCACTTATCTTAATATCATTTAAAGCGTCTGTTTTTGTTTTTGGGTCATAGATTCGAATTTTACTTATGGTTGTTATCTGGTTTAACAATGCGATACTACCGTTTACTTTCATTCTATCATTTTCTTTTAGTAGTTTTTCTATATATGTTAATTCATCTTTCAACGACTTGTTAATAGTATTTATATATCTATTCATATCTTCAAAACTTAAATCTGCTGGTCGCTTTAAATTTAAAAGGGTATTTGCTTTTAATATTCCAAGTTGATTACATTTTAATAGAATATCAAGTATTTCATCCTTTAATTTATTGTTAATATTAGAAACTAATTCACTAGCCTTTATAATTTTACTGTTATCTTGGGAATCATCGGTCTTATCAATATTATTTATAAGGCTATTTAATATATCATCAAGCCCTTTAGCATCATTTTTCAAGTTATCTAGTGTATTTTTTTTACTTGTAAATAGAAGGTTGATTTCAGTTAGTTTTTGAAAATGTAAGTTTAAATTTTTATTTATTGCATCACAAACATTGTGTCCTAAATAATACTCGCCATTTTTTAGAAAATCTACATTTACATTTGGTTTTGCTGATTTAAGAGGTATAACAGTAAGAACATCACTTTTTCTATTTTTGTGCCCACCTATAACGATTGCATAGTGTAGACCACCAAACTCACGTCCGACCCTAAAACCAAAGTGTACCTTTATTATATCCCCACGATTATATTTTTTATATGCGTGTCTAGAATTAGACGATATCTTTATTTCTTCTTTTTGAAACCTGATATAATCATTAATCCAATACTTTGTTTTACTTGACCTATCATCATCAAGTTCATTTAGAAAAGCATCTAACTTAGTTAGTATTTCATCATTAGGAATAACCTTTTTACCCATATCGATATCCTTTCTATTTACCTAATTCTTCTTTTACAATCTCTCTTAACAAATCCTTTAAACCATCAATGTTTTTTATTCCTTGTGTCAGGTCTGCCTTGTGTGCTGCCATTGTTGTAATATCAGTATGTAATGAAGAAGGTTTAGTTCTATTTATTTCTTTAATATCGGTCTTACCTGCTAAATAATCAATAGAAACATCGAACAAGTCAGCCCAATTAGATATGGTATCTAAATCCGGGAGCCTTTTACCATTTTCATACTGTGATATTGTGGACTTATTAAAAGTTGTATAGTACTTTTTATTATAAAAATCCGCCAATTCTTCCTGTGTGTAATCCAATTCTCTCCTTAGTTGCTTAAATCTTATTGCGAAGTTCATAGAAACCTCCTTTCCTAAAATGATACTTTGTATATAAATTATACAACTATATTTTATATTTCACATATAAGTTAACAATACAATAAATAAATAATAGAATTTTACAAAATAAGTATTGTATTTGTTAACATTGTGTTGTATAATTAAGTTAACAAATGCAAAACATATGGATGGGGGTGATAATATGAATAGGTCTCTTAGAATAAAGGGTGCTAGAACAGAACTTGGGTACACTCAAGATAGAATGGCAGAGCTGTTAGGTATGTCAAAACCAGCATACTGCAACAAAGAAAATGGTAAAAATGAGTTTACTGAAAGTGAGATGATAAAAATGTGCAAGCTGCTTAATAAATCACTAGACTACTTTTTTTTAGAAAATTAGTTAACGTAAACAAAACTATATTTTAAATTATAAAACACAAATAGTATAAACAACAGTCACAATTAGTACAAATTGAGAATGTGAGTTGTACATAGGTGGAAGAAAGGAGAATATCACAAATGAGAGAAAAATCAATTTATCAAAGGGCTAGGGAGCAGTCAGGACTAACACAAGAAAAGGCAGCAGAATTACTGAACATAGCCACAGAAACTATAGCTAGTTATGAGTGTGGTAGGCGTAATATACCCGATGACATAGTGGTAGATATGGCTGAATTATACGATTGTCCAATTCTTTGCTATAAGCATCTAAGGAAAAAGGGAACAGGCAAAACGCTACCTGAGGTTGATGTTACTTCTCTAAGCCATGCAGTTGTAATGTTACTTAAGAATGTTGATGATGTTAGGGAGCAGAGCAACAAGATGCTTAACATAGCCTATGACAATATCATAGATGAAGAGGAGTTCGAGGAGTGGCATAGAGTTTTAAATTGTATTAACGGTCTGCAAAAATCTTGCTTGACTATTCAGTATTGCAGAGGGGGTTATTAGATATGCCGAGGGTAACAAAGAACGAGGAAATAAAGGCTAAGGAAAAAGAAGTAATGAAGAAGGTAAAAAAAGAATTTGGATTTACTAGAAAGAAAGATTTCCTAGAGTATGCAAAAACTCAGGAAGATGTAGATTTTAGCTTCTTCTGCAGGTCGCTGGATATGGAAGAGATAAAAAGGTTGAGAGATATAGAGTTTGGGGGTGTAGCAAGTGCTATATAAGACAAGGCAGGTAAGAACTGAAAAAGGGTTGTTTGTTGAGTTAGTGAGGGAAGAAGCTGTTGTTTATCCTGATACTAAGGTCAGCAACCCAGAAGACATACACGAACTAATGAAGGTTTTGGGAGTTGTCCAAAGTGATGTTGAACAGTTGTGGGCTGTATGCCTAAACGCTAAAAATAAGGTGGTCGGTGTGTTCTTGGTGTCACAGGGAACTACAAATTGTACAATAGTAATTCCTAAAGATATATTTAAAAGAGCGTTGTTGGTAAATGCTAATAGCGTAATAATAACACATAACCATCCATCCGGCGTAGTTACTCCTTCTAAAGAAGATAAGGATGTAACAGAAAGATGTTATGATGCAGGCAAAATCATAGGGATAGAATTACTAGACCATATTGTAGTAAGCGAAGATGATTACTATAGTTTTAAAAAAGAAAGTGATATATAAGGAGATTTGAAAATGAGAAGGGAAGAATTAGAAAAGTTTATTAATACATACAATGTTGATAGGGCTACTAGGGTAGAGGATATGGGCGTTGTAAGAGAAGAGGGCGAGGCTTGGGGTGATGACATAATGTTCATAAACAAGCATGGAAAGGCTCAAAAAATGGAAATGGGTGTTATATATAGTTTTGATAAAAGTGTTAGGAGTGTGATGTTTCCAGATGGGACGTTCGCAGGAGTGTGTAGATAGAGAATTAAAAGGAATTAGAATGGGGTTGATTGAACCGGGCTATATTAAAATATCTGACCCTAATGGAACTAAAAAAATAAAAGCTGTTATTGATTGTGTTAGTGACGAAATATCTTTTAAGGCGTTAGAAAATAATAGGGCTATAAAGGAAAAAAGGGAGAGGCCTTATAGATCACAGGAAATAGTGAATCTAAGAGTGAAAAAATTTAAACTTGAAAAAAAGCTAAATGAATTTAACTTTTTACTAGATCAATCAAGGGAAGGTATTTCAACTAAACTATTTAAAATATCGTTACTTCCTGATAGTGGCTTAATAGTGATTGATGATGTGAGTAAGGTTATAAGGAAAGATGTTGAACTTGCCAAGGATCTTAGAAAAAGTCATGTTAAGTGGTCGGAAAATGATGGAGTGTTTAAAGGTTATTTGAGCGTTGCTAACCTGATTGGCGTAAAAAATACCATAAAAAAATATGAAGCGAAATACTCAGCTTCATATAAAAGAAAATAGGTGGCAGGAGAATATCACTAATCCGACCACCAAGATTATAACATAAACCAGAAAGGTTTAAATAGATTATAGCATATTTTAGAAAGGAAAAGAAGAAAAATGAAAAAAATCACTTTGGAAAGATTAAAAATTAGTAATTTTAAGGGCGTTAATAGCCTTGATATTACATTCGACGGGTTAGAAAGCACTATAAAGGGTGCTAATGCTACTGGTAAGACTAGTATATTTGATGCATTTACATGGCTGCTATTCGACAAGGATAGTGATAACAGGGCAGACTTTAATATCAAGCCACTAGACAAGAATAACAACTATCTAAGGGTAGATGTTGAGGTAGAAGGATACTTTGATATTGACGGTATGAAAGTGGTCCTAAAGAAGATGTATAAAGAAAACTGGACTAAAAAAAGAGGTTCATCCGAAGAGGTGTATGCAGGGAATAAGACGGATTATGAGATAGACGATATACTGTATAAAAAGAACGACTATAAGAAGTATATCGAGGACAAGTTTACATCTGAGGACCTATTTAAACTATTAACTAACCCACTATTCTTTAGTACACAAGTTAAGTGGAAGGATGCTAGAGAAATGGTTATGTCTATAGTGGGTGATGTAGCTGTAACTGATGTGGTAGCTATAGAAAAGGATATAGAACCTATACAGGACGATATAGAAGCTAAGGGGGTAGACAATCTACTAAAGTCTAAAAAGGCTAGTATGAAGAAGTTGGCAGACGAGAAGAAAGAACTGCCTGCTAGGGTATCTGAACTACAGAATATGATAGTTAATGTAGATGTTGAAGCAATCGAAAAAGAAATAAAGGGCAAAGAAAATGAAATAAAAAAACTTGAAGAAAAGATGTCTGGTATAAATGATAATTCAGATGAAATAAACAAGTTGATAGCTGAAAAGTTAGAGGTGGAAAGTAGGATAAGGAAAATCAAATCTAATGCTACAGATGCAGCACTATCTAAAAAGAATGAGTTAAGAGGTAAGCTTGCTGATTTTACATTAATTCAAAAAATGAATGATGCTGAACTAAAAACAATGATTACTACAAAGAATTGTCTTGATAGCGACATCAAAAGGTTAAAAGATAGAAAAGATGAACTGGCTAAAGAATATGCAACTGTATACACTGGCAAGCCTGAAAATCTTGATGGTGTAGGTAACTGCCCTACTTGTGGTAGACCTCTTGATAATGCTGATGATGTGATAGAAAAATATATTTCAAGCTTCAATAGTAAAAAGGCTAGTAAGCTTGAAAAAATAGGTAACGAGGGGAAAAGGATAGCCGGTGATATTGAGATAAAGGAAGAACAGTTAAATGAAACTATAGCTTGTATAGAGGGTAAAGAGAAAGAATTAGAAAATATAAATTCAGATCTAAATAAAATAAACGAAGCATTAAATAATTGTTCTTGTGAACCTGAATTTACTTTACAGGAAGTTCACGATATTAGTAATTATGAAACTGTTTTGGATGATATAAAAAAGAGGTTGGAAGTGCTAAAAAACTCTAGTGTAGATAGCGAAAAAGAGGGCTACAGGGCTAGTATAGAGGTTCTAAAAAAAGATATTAAGGATTTATCTAGTAAGCTTGGACAGGCTCAAATAAACGAGAATACAAGGTCTAGGATAGACGAACTTGAAGCTAAGGAAAAGGAAGTTGTAAGGGGGCTTGCAAGTATTCAAAGAGATATAGAATTGTGCGAGTTGTTTATAACTACTAGGGTTAGTTTACTTGAAAGCAACATAAACAATCACTTCAAGGGTGTTGAATTTAAGCTATTTGAAACACAGGTAAATGGTGGTATCAATGAGTGCTGCAAGGCTATGGTTGATGGAGTACCGTATAGCGATTTAAACACTGCTAGTAAAATCAATGCCGGTCTAGCGATTATAGATGTTATAGGTAAACATTATGATGTGAGATTACCTATATTCATAGATAACAGGGAGTCAATTATCAAGCTAGAAAAGGTTGATACACAGGTTATTAATCTAGTGGCTGATGATATAGATAGTTTAGAAATATTGGGAGGTAAGTTCAATGAGTAATCAGGTAACAGAGAGCAAGAAAGGTTATGTAGCAGAGAAAAATATAACTGATAGTGCATTAAACGCTATCAACAAGTATATGAATGATGGAGTATTACATCTTCCTAAAACATATAGCGTTGAAAATGCTATGAAGTCTGCGTATTTAACATTATCTCAGGCTAAGGATAAGAACGGCAAATCCGTCCTTGAATCTTGTACTAAAGAATCAATATATCAATCTCTACTTGATATGGCTGTGCAGGGGTTAACACCTGCTAAAAACCAGTGTTACTTTATACCATACGGTAGCAAGTTAACAATGTCTAGGTCATATTTAGGTACTATAGCAGTTACAAAAAGTGCAGTACCAGAAGTTAAGGATGTAAAGGGATACGCAATCTATGATAAAGATGTATTTGAAACAGAGTTTGACTATAACACAGGGTGTATCAAGATTAAGAAGTTTGAAAGGAATTTTGATAGCATAGACACTAACAGCATAAAGGGTGCTTTTGCTTTAATTATCGGTGAACACGGCGTATTGCATACGGAAGTAATGAATATGGCACAGATAAGAAATGCTTGGTCCATGGGTGCTACAAACGGGAAGAGTAAGGCTCACAATCAATTTACAGACCAGATGGCAATCAGAACTGTAATTAACAGGGCTTGTAAATTCTATATAAATACTAGTGATGATACAAGTGTGTTATTTGCAGATTCGTATGCAAATAGTGATGAAGATACTTCAAGTGAAAGGGAAGTTGAAATTGTAGACGAGAATGTTAGAGAAGAAATAGAAGTTAATGCCAACAATGAGGTGATAGATGCAGATTTTGAAGATGTGCCAAAGGAAGATCTAAAAGAAAAAGAAACAATTCAAAAGGATGATGGGCAGGTAATGTTTGATGGGTTTGATAACCTAGAGGATGATCCTGTAGTACCGTTCTAGCCATGAATAAGATAAAAGTATTAGGTTCAGGGAGTAGTGGTAACTGCTACTCCTTGGAAATGAATAACGAGATACTATTGCTTGACGCAGGGTTCAAGTATAAAGATATATTGAAGTTCATAGATTATAAGATTGATAAGGTTGTTGGATGCCTAGTTAGTCATCTGCATAATGACCACTCAAAAGGTATTAAAGAGTTGGTAGATAATGGGGTTGACGTATACGCCCTAGAAAGCGTATTTACAGACAAAGCAATACAAAATCATAGGTGTAGGGCTGTAACGCCTAGTACACGTTATCAGGTAGGTAATTTCGTTGTTCTAGCCTTTGAGTTAGAACATGATGTAGATAATGTAGGTTACTTAATAAAGCATATACCTACAGGAGAAACAATCTTATATATAACAGATACTTATTATGTTAAGTATAGATTTAAAAACGTTAATCACTTCTTAGTCGAGTGTAACTATTCAAAAGAAATAATTGACAGGACGCTTGAAGATAAGATGTTTTTAAGAAACAGAGTGGTCCAATCGCATTTTGAGTTACACAACTGCATAGATTTTCTAAAAGCTAGTGATTTAAGTAAATTAAAAACTATGACGCTGCTACATCTATCAAGTGCGAACTCGGATGCAGACTACTTTAAAAGCGAGGTTGAAAAGGCTATAGGATATCCAGTAAATATAGCCAAAAAAGGACTGGAAATATATTTGTAAGGGGTGGGGGTATGAGCTATGAAAAAGCTGTAGAGATAGCAATAAATAAACTCGAATGGCAGATGTTAATGCATTATAGAGTTGGCTACAATGATGAAGATATACACAACTACGCTAGGCAGGTGTATATGTTGCAAAACACCTTTGATGGGGGTGTGTGTAGTGGCTAGACCAACTAAAACAGGGATTGATTATTTCCCTCTTGATACTAGGTTTATTGAAGATATAAAAGTGAGAAAAATTAAGAGGGAATATAAATCAGATGCGATATGCGTATTGATCTATCTCCTAGGGATAGTATACGGAGAAGAAGGCTATTATCTTTCGTGGGATGACGATATATGTTTTTTGGTATCGGACACTCTACAAATTGATGAGGATATAGTAAGAGGGATAGTCAATAAAGCCTTAGATGTAGAGTTTTTTGATTATCATATGTACAAAACTTATAGAATATTGACATCAAAAGGCATACAAAATAGATATTTGGCAGCTACAGAAAGAAGGCAAAATACAAATTTAATAGCTAAATACATAATAAAAACAGATGAGTTAATGCAACATAATGTTACAGAAACTGGGGTTAATGTTGCAGAAACTAGGGTTAATGTTACAGAAACTGGGGTTAATGTTGCAGAAACTGGGGTTAATGTAGACAAAAGTACACAAAGTAAAGTAAAGAAAAGTAAAGTAAAGGAAAGTAAAGAAAATACAATCAAAGATTGTAACGCCCCTAGTGCAGGGCGAAGAGGACGCACTTTTACTTTTGAATCGTTGGTATTAGCTAAATATGGCAATGATGAATCCTTACTTGAAGCCTTTAAAGACTTTGAAATCATGCGTAAAAGCATTAAAAAACCTTTGACTGAACGTGCTGTAAAAACTATGTTAACCAAGCTAGAAAATTTAGCAGGTGATGACATTGACAAAACAATAAAAATCCTAGAGCAAAGTATTTTGAATAGCTGGGCTGGTGTATTTGAATTAAAGTCTGGGGGTGATATGTTTGGAACTGGGGGAAATGATTCAGAGGTTCGAGGAAAAGAGAGCCAAGGACAAGGCAAGTGGGACAAATACGACTGGAGCAAGGGAAGAAAAGACGTATAAATGCCCTATTTGCAAAGATTTGGAGTGGGTTAGCCATGTTGAGGAAGATGGGCATGAGGTTATGATTCCATGCAAGTGCAAGGCTGAAAGAGAACTTGAGAGGGCTATAGCGTTTGCTGGAATTAGCGAAAAATTCAAGTCTAAAACCTTTGGGAATTTTGAGGAAACCAAGGCTAACCTAGAAATAAAAAAATCCTGCATGCACTATGTGTCATCAAAGGCTTATAAGCAAAATAAAAGCCTAGTAATCATGGGTCAGGTAGGTAGTGGGAAAACACATCTGGCAATGGCTATAGTCAATAATCTAATAGCTAAAGGCGTTAGGTGTATGTATCTGGAGTATAGGTCTTTTATAACTTTGGTCAAACAGTCTATGACGGACAGGGAAGAGTATCAAAGGCAGATGGATAAGGCTAAGCGTGCAGAGGTCCTGTATCTTGATGATTTTCTAAAAGGCAGGGTTACGGATTCGGATTTAAATGTCTTGTATGAGGTTATAAATGCTAGGTATTTAGCTGATTTACCTGTGATAATTACAACTGAACTGTTACCTGATACGATTAATGATTTTGATGAAGCCTTAGGATCTAGGATTATTGAAATGGCTAGTGATTATATATTAATTAGCAAGGACAAGAATAAACGTCTTGAAAGGCTAGAAAGGTAGGTTGAAATGGCTTTATTATCACCATGTTACAAGTGTCCTGAACGTGAGATTAACTGTCATGATACTTGTTTGAAATACGCAAGTTACAAGGTGGAGGTTGAGAAATTTCACAAGAAAAGGGATTTAGATTCAGTGTTCCAAGGCTACTTCCAAGACGAAACATATAAAAATTGGAAGGCTAGAGAGGGAACGAAAAGAAAGACAGCTTATTATTAAAAAGTCCTACGGTTGGAAGTAGGCAGACGGGAGAAACAATATGATTATCAGAAAAGTAATAACACACGTATTAGACAAGAATGCTGGTACACCAATACTAAGCGAGGTTGAACAGGCTATAACTCCTGAGATTGATGTGTTTTATCAAAAAATTCTAAGGAAAATATTGAGGGATGATGATTTGAGGTTAGCTAAATTCAGTGACTACAACAATAACATTGTTAGAGTATCGACTGACCATGTTATTTATGATGATAAAGCCTTTATAACTGCGTCACAGTCGATAGCTGCATGCTTGTTTAATGTTATGAAAGCTAGTCCTGAATTAGATTCTTGTGACCTTGCTGTAGTTAGCTTTACGCATAAGGATGTAAACCAAGCAGCAGTAGTAATGCTAGATTATAAGAGCCTGTATAACCATTCTATAGACGTTGTAGATGATTGTGTGCAAGTGAAGCTGATAGGCAACGATATGGGCATACAGGCAGGCAGTAGGATAAGAAATGCCATAATCGTAGAGCCGAGTGGGGTTAATGACGAGTGGCAGCTTAGGATACTAGATAAGCAGGGTGAAAGACAAGAAATAGATACTGCATTTGTAACAAATTTTGTAAATGCTAAAAAGGTCCTAGATGAAAGACATCTTACTAAGAAGTTTGTAAGAAAATCTGAGGGTTTCATACAAAACGCATATGGAACTGAACCGGTTAGGGTTGAGGATGCACTATCTGTGCTTTATTACAACGTTAAGGAAGGACAGGAGATAGATACTGAACGTATGGCTGATGAATTATTTAGGGAATATGATTACAGGCAAACGCTATATAAAGAAATTCTTAAAGAACATGGCATAACTAGATTTGTGATTGATAAAACGTGGGTTGAAAAGAAGTTAAAACGCAGGAAGTTACAAACAAACACTAAGATAAAAATATCTGGTTTGGCAGAGGATTTTGAAGATCCTATGAAATTTAGGATGGTGAAGAATGAGAATGGAACTGTTGATTTACACATCAGGAACGTTGAGTTTATAGAGATTTAGTGAGGTGGAGCTATGAAAATATTAGATGTTTGTTGTGGCTCTAAGATGTTTTACTTTGAAAAAGATAATCCTGATGTAGTTTTTATGGATATACGAACAGAATCACATATTTTGTGTGATGGGCGAGAGTTAAATATAAAACCAGATATTATTGGAGACTTTAGAAAAATACCATTTACTGATAATAAATTTGATATGGTTGTGTTCGATCCGCCGCATTTAAATAAATTAGGGGAGAGATCGTGGATGGCAAAAAAGTATGGAGTTCTAAATAAGGATACATGGAAAGACGACATTAAGCAGGGTTTTAAAGAATGTATGAGAGTATTGAAAGAAGATGGAACCTTAATATTTAAGTGGAGTGAAGATCAAATAAAGCTAACTGAAATACTTAAGTTAATAAATTTTAAACCTTTGTTAGGTAACAAAAGGAATAAAACTCATTGGTTGGTATTTTATAAAAAGAGTTGTTAGAAAGAGAGGGAGAATAATGGCAGTAAATAACGTAACAATAGTCGGAAGAACAACAGCTGACCCTGAACTAAGATATTTGCAATCAGGAACAGCAGTAGCTAGGTTTACCTTGGCTGTAGATAGAGATTATAAAAACAAGGATGGTTCAACTACTACAGATTTTATACCATGCGAGTTGATGGGAAGTCCGGCAGAGTTTGCAGCAAACTATTGCACTAAAGGTAGATTGGTGGCTGTAATAGGCTCTATAAGAGTTGATAGGTACGAGCAAAACGGAGAGAAAAAGACATTTACAAAGGTGTCAGGTAGGCAGATACAAGCACTTGAAAGCATGAAGAATAAGGATGATGGACAGGCATCAGGTACACCTAAGTTTGAGCCTACACCACCAGAGTTTAATGCTGTTGATGATGACGATGTACCGTTTTAGGAGGGGAACATGGAATACAAAAGAAAAACTAAGATAGAAATATACAACGATAATTTTCAGAATTATAAGAAATATGGAATACCCAAGGCACAATTAGTGATTGCTGATATACCGTATAACCTAGGTAAGAACGCTTATGCGTCTAATCCGTTGTGGTATAACGGGGGGACAATAAGAAAGGTGAAGATGGCAAGGGTAAAATGGTATTCAATTACTTTAATTGGAAACGTGATAGTAAAAAAGAATACCCGAAGATACATCCAACTCAAAAACCTATTGGAGTTCTAAAACAGTTGATAGAAATATTCACAGATGAGGGGGATGTGGTTATAGATCCAGTTTGTGGAAGTGGTGCAACATTAAGAGCGTGCAAAGAATTAGGCAGAAGCTGCTATGGCTTTGAAATTGATAAGAATTTTTATAAAAGAGCCAAAGAAGAAATGCTAGTAGATAAAAAAGAGGAGCAATTAAAATGGAAGATTTAAAAGAAAAATACTTAAAGAAAATTGATGATATATCAAGTAAGGCTAAGCAGGATATAGAGGAAGCTATTAAGGCATATGAGGAAGAACTTAACAGTCAAGATGGTGGTCATTGGATACCAGCGGAAGAAGAAAGGTATTGGTGGATAGATACAGAAGGGTATGTTGATTGGACAGAGTGGCATGGTTGCACTGATGATGAAGGAAGATTGTCAATAGGCAACGTATTCAAAACTGAAAAAGAAGCAGAATTTGAAGTCGAGAGGTTAAAGATTTTAGCTATTATGAAAAAGTATAGTAGACCTTTTAAAAAAGAAGATGAAAATTGGGTTATATCTTTTGATGAAACTGAAAACTTTATTACCTATGATATTTGGTGGGATATAAACTTTAGTGTACCAATTTTTGAATCAAGAGAAATCGCACAAAAGGTAGTGGAAGAAATAGGTGAAGATAGGTTGAAAAAATATTATTTTAGAGTTGAGTAGAAAGAAAGGTGTCGTATGTGAATCAGTTTGAGAAAAAGGAAGTCGGACAGAAGATTAGAGCGATAAGAGAAGCTAACAAGATGAGCCATGGTGATTTCGCTAAAGCTTTTGGAGTAAATGTTAAGTTAGTTAGGGAGTGGGAAAAAGGGGTCAACCTACCTAATCCTAAAAAGCTAGATAAGATACTAAACTTTAAACCTAATAAAAAGCCTGCCAGCAAGCCACAGGAGAAGAAAAAGACAGCATCCAATCCAATTGGTAAGAAAAAGGTACACATAGTGACAGAAAAGCAAATGGAAGCTATAAGACAAGAACAAAGTGAATTAGCATTTGCTAGGGTGTTTAGTGTTATGTTGTCACTACCAATTTTGGCATTAGCAGAAGAAGGATACGGGAAAAAGAGATTAAATAGGTTCATTGACAGAACTCTTTTACTGCTAAGAGAAGTTGAACAGGGACGTATGAACATTTGGGAAGTTAATCAGGAAATAAAAGAAAAGTACGGAATTGATATATCTGTAAGTGATGATTTACAGATTGAGAGAAAAGGAGAAAAGGAAGTGTTTGCATGATAGATAAAAAAGTCGTTATAGCTACTGTATTAAGTTGTGTAATCAATCTGTCTTGTGGTTGTTATATAGGATATAGGTTAGCTGAAAATGACATAAAGAACTATATAGGCAGGGTAGTATCAAAGGAACACCAGCCACGTGAAGTTAGATTTGAAAAACAAAAAGAATGGATTGATGGAGAGTTAAAAGAGGTTGAAAATCCAGTAATGCTAGATGAAACGTTCACATTAAAAGTTAAAGATGTATTCGGAAGTGTTTCATCGGTAAATGTCACAAAAGAAGTGTACAAGCAGTTTGAAATTGGAGATAAGTACAGGAGATAAGGAGATTAAAATATGAATTTCTTAGACTGTTTCGCTGGGATAGGTGGTTTTAGATTAGGCTTAGAAAAAGCAGGTCACACTTGCATAGGATACATTGAAAAAGATAAATATGCAAGACAAAGTTATGAGGCTATATATGACGCAGGAAAGGAAAAGTTGATTGGAGAAGATATTACAAAAATCACAGATGAAGAATTTAGAAAACTTAGAGGAAAAGTTGATATGTTGGTCGGGGGATTCCCTTGCCAAGCTTTTAGTATCGCAGGACATAAAAGGGGGTTTAGTGATACCCGAGGAACTTTATTCTTTGAACTTATTAGGGCAACCAAACAAATCAAACCACAGATTTTGTTATTTGAGAACGTCAAAAACTTATTGTCACACGACGAAGGAAAGACATTTGAAACCATCCTCTATACGCTGGATGAGTTGGGGTATGATGTCGAATGGCAATTGCTTAACTCAAAAAATCACGGAGTTCCACAACACAGAGAAAGAGTGTTCATTGTTGGACATCTTAGAGGAGAACGTGGACGAAAGGTATTTCCTATCAGATCGAGTTATAAACAAACTCCTAACAGAAACGAAAAATCAACTAATACCATTACAGCAAGGTATGGAGAGGCACAATCCAACGGATCGTATGTTATTAAAAATAAACAAAAGAAAAAAATAGATAAACTTACTATTTTAGTGAAAGAAGCAACAGTAAAAGGTTATTCGGAAGCATGTTTGGGGGACTCAATTAACTTAGAGTACCCAGACAGTAAAACTAGACGAGGTAGGGTAGGCAAGAAAGTTGCACAAACTTTAACCACATCATGTAATCAAGGAGTAATAATTTCAGTAGAGGATACGCAAGTGGTTATGCCTGAAAATACCAAAGAAAAATATAGAGTCAGGAAATTAACTCCTAAAGAGTGCTGGAGATTACAAGGTTTTCCTGACTGGGCATTTGATAAAGCAAGATCGAGTGGGGTAAGCGACTCACAGCTTTATAAACAAGCAGGTAATGCAGTTACAGTAAATGTAGCATATGAAATAGGTTTAAGATTATAAACATATAATAAATATTCAGGGGGGTAAGTGATGAATTTATTTGATAAAAAATCAACTGGGGCCAATATACGGAAGATTAGGGAATTTTACTCCCTATCCGAAGACCAGTTTGCAGAACAGTTAAAAGTCAAGGTTGTAAGAGAGTGGGAAAAGGGTGTAAACTTACCCAATCCTAAAAAGCTAGATAAGATACTAAACTTTAAACCTAATAAAAAGCCTGCCAGCAAGACACAGGAGAAGAAAATCAAAAGTAGAGTGTGTGACAAGAAAAAGGCACACATCGTGACAGACGAGCAATTAGAAGAAATAAAACAGAATGCATATAATAGAGCTTCTGCACGAATATTAGAGAGTATGTTTAGCTTGCCACTAATAGCACTTGAGGATGAAGGTTTTGGACAGAAAAGACTTAATAGAGTTGCTGATAGAATGTTAGAGTTACTTATTGAAGCAATAGAAGATAGTAACAAATTAAAGGAATATCAAATACATCTAGCTAGTAAATATTATATAGCAACTGTAGTTAGTGAAGACTTTAAAAGAATTGAAAGAGTGAATGAAATGGAGGTGAAAAGGTGGCTAGAAAAGCAATAGTATCGATTATTTGTTTAGCTATAATATTGACATTTGGACTAGGTGCCTTTACAGGTTATAGGTTAGCTGAAAACGACATAAAAAACTATATTGGCAAGGTAGTATCAAAGGAACACCAGCCACGTGAAGTCAGATTTGAAAAACAAAAAGAATGGATTGATGGAGAGTTAAAAGAGGTTGAAAATCCAGTAATGCTAGATGAAACGTTCACATTAAAAGTTAAAGATGTATTCGGAAGTGTTTCATCGGTAAATGTCACAAAAGAAGTGTACAAGCAGTTTAAAGTTGGAGATAAGTATAGGAGATAAGGAGATTAAAATATGGAATTAAAAGTACTAAAAGTTAGAGAAAATGCAATATTACCAAGGTACGCACATGGGAACGAAGATACAGGAGCAGACCTATATGTTAGCAAGGTGAAATACTTTAAAGATGGCGAGTTAACAGAGTGCCTTAATCCTGATGGCTATGTATTGCAGCCATTTGAAACAATATTATGCCTGACAGGTTTTAAGATTGAAGTTGAAGATGGAACGGATGTACAGATAAGACCAACATCAGGGAACAGCCTTAAAACACCACTTAGAATACCTAACAGTCCGGCAACTATTGATAGTGGGTTTAGGGACGAAGTAGGAGTAATAATTCAGAACATATCTAACAACAGGTTCAAGGTGAACATAGGGGATAAAATCGCACAGATGGTAATATCTAAGGTTGAGCACCCTAGCATAATCGAAGTGGATAAGCTAAGTGATTCTAAAAGAGGTGACAACGGATATGGTAGCACTGGAGTAGCTGGGGAAAAGAAAGAAGAAAAATCTAAGCTAAGATATAAGGTTGGTGACGAAATTATATTAAAGTCTAATTTAAAGGATTGTGATAAATTTGATAATCATGGATTAATTTATAATGATGAGATGGCGTTTTTAAAGGAAGAACTACATGAAATAGAAAGTATAAATAATCTAAATTATTACAAGGTTGCAGGTTATAGCATTGTGGATGATATGATTGACCACGAAAAAACACTATTCCTTAACTCTACAACTAAAAACGAGAGAATTTTCTTGAAATTGCTTGATGGTTATTATAATTGGATTGCTAAGGATGAATCCGGGGAAGTATATATTTACCGCGAAAAACCGTATAGGGATACAAATACGAAAGAACTTTATTGGTGTGCGTGTGGTGCAGAAATTGTAACAGATTTACAATTTTTAAATCTAAAGTGGGAACACTTAGGTACAGACAGTCCAGTAAAGATATTTAGGTAGGTGGTTTATGTGGCTAAAAAATGGACTAGAGAACGAATAGAGTTAGTTAGGAAGTACTTACATAAAGGATTTACCGATAAAGAAATAGCAGAAATAATGACCGACATTGAGGGTGATAAGAGTTATAGATATACTCCTAGCATCATAAACACGACTATATCTACATACCAGCTATTAGGGGGTATATCGCTTAAAGCATTGGTTAAGTCTGGGAGAAATGTTAAATGGAATGATGAATTAATATCGGAAGTTATAGACCTAGCTGATAAAGGATTCACTGACTATGTTATAGCAGATATGATGACTAAAAAGCATGAGGTTAAGTTTACACAAAAGCAGATTTTAGGAGTTAGGTCAAGAAGAAGGATTCAAAAACCTAATAAGAAACCTGCTGAAGAAAAAAATAAAAAAATTGATAATACAGACTACTTTAAAAGAATGGCGGAGATAAGTCTAAAAACAATAAAGGATAATAGACAACAAACTGCTAGGATTAGAAAGTTTAATCTTGAAGAGGGTAAGCTATACACTATTAAGACCGATAATACTAGTTCAAACAATAGACGAGGAATAAAGGTATATAGAGAATTAAAATTCTTGTATATGACAGACTATGTATTGTATTTTAAAGACAAGCACGGTATAACTAAGTCCTTTATAAGAGACAATAATTCAGTAAAGGTAAAAAAGATGGAGATATAAAAAAATGATGAAAGATATATTAGAACAGGTAATAAATGAAGTATTTGAAGATATCGAAAAGGAATTAAAAATGGAATCTAAACAACAGGTGGAAAATATAAATCGTGTCGAAATTAAAAATCCTGTAAAGCCAAGTCATTATAAGTTAGATGGGTTATATACAGATACTGGTGATGCACAGGTGAAGGATGTGATTAAATCAGTGCTAGGTGAGCAGGGGTATAAAAATTGGATAGTCGGTGATGCCTTAGCTTATGTAATGAGACATGAGAATAAAAACGGACTTGAGGATATTAAAAAGGCTATTGAGATGTTAGGGTGGCTCGTAAATGATTAGATGGTCTGAGGACGAGTTTAATAAAAGGTTCGGGAAGAGAGTAGCAAAAACAAAGGGTAATAAGTACAAGAATAAAAAAATAACCTACAACGGATTAAAATTCGATAGTAGGAAAGAGTTTAACAGGTATATTGAATTAAAAAAGCTTGCTAATTTAGGTTATATTAAAGATTTACAACTACAGGCACCATTTATATTACAGGAGAGTTTTAAGGATAACAGAGGGCGTACAGAAAGGTCTATAAAGTATCTAGCAGACTTTGTATATACTAAGGATGGGGTTAAGTATGTTGAGGATGTGAAGTCTGCAATTACTAGAAAAGAGCCTACATACGTTATAAAACGTAAGCTATTCAAGTATAAGTACCCTGAGTATACATTTGTTGAATATGATTAATGGCTGGTGACTGTTTATCTAGTTAGTTAGGTGCGAGATTAAGTATTGAGGAGAAGTTTATTAATGCAGAAAATAGAAAAGAAAAATGTTAATCGTGCAAAACGAGAGTTAAAAGACATCAACTACATACAAGATAATATTGATTCTCTAGGACGTCAAATAATCGAAATGCGTGCATCAATAGAGGGGGGAGCAATCAACTATGGAGACAAAATACAGTCAAGTTCGAGTGGGAAAGAAAACTTGATCTGTAAGTATATTGATACTAAGTCAAAGCTGGAAGATTTAAAGGCTGATAAAATGGAAAAGTTAGCCTTATATAACAAAAGAATTGACTGCATCCCTAATGAACTCTATCAAAATATACTAAGAATGAAGTATATCGAGGGTATGACGTTACTTCAAATTTCTTTAAAGTTAAATATCAAGCAAAGGACGATTGAAAGATATCATGGAAAAGCCTTGATTGAGTATGAAAACCTTATTGAAAATTAGTACTGTATTAACTTGTTAATAATATTATAGCTGACCTGCACTACAAATATAAGCTACAGTTAGTACAGGTTGGCTAGGTAATATCGTACATTATGGGGGATAAAAATGATTGAAAGAAATGAGAAAATAAAGGTTAGAGATAAGAACAGAATTATGAAAATAATAAACAAGGCAATCTCTAGCAACGGGAAATTAAAGATAGATTTCTATACACTTAACACTAAGGCAGCAAGTAAGGTGTACAAAGGAAAGGAATTAAGGGAGATAAGAAAAAAGCTATACGATAGGATTATACCTCTTACATGGAGCGTGGTTATACAGGAGGTGGACTAAATGAACGAATTGATAACTGTAACAACTAATGATAATCAGGAACCAGTAGTAAGTGGCAGGGAACTACATTCAAGGCTAGAGATAACAGAAAGATATTCTAGTTGGTTTAATAGAATGCTACATTATGGTTTTGTAGAAGGAGAAGATTATTTAGGGTGTAAAGTTTTTAACGCCCTAGCCAGACAAGAATTAGATGACCATATGGTTAAAATAGATATGGCTAAAGAAATATGTATGATTCAGAGGAACGAAAAAGGTAGAGAGTTCAGACAGTACTTTATTGAAGTTGAAAAGGAATTTAATAGCCCTGAAAGAATAATGGCTAGAGCGTTATTGCTGGCAGATAAGAAAATTAATACACTAGAATTAACAATAAAAGAGCAAAGACCTAAAGTATTATTTGCTGAAAGCGTTGAAGCTAGTAAGTGTAGTATATTAATCGGTGACCTAGCTAAGTTAATCAAACAGAATGGGTTTGATATAGGACAAAATAGGCTATTTGAGTGGTTACGTAAAAATGGATACTTAATAAGCCGTAAGGGAGAAAGTTATAATATGCCTACTCAACAATCAATGCAAATGGGACTATTTGAGATTAAGGAAAGTTCTGTAGTGAATGCTAATGGGTCTGTAAGGCTTACTAGGACCACGAAGGTTACAGGTAAAGGACAGATATATTTTATAAATAAATTTATTGGGAGGTAATATAAGATGGCATATTTTCATACTAATTTAAGGTATCATGAAGATAAAACAGAGAAAAGAAAACTAAGCAAGGAAGATGTAGAGTTCTTAAAAGCATTGCAAAAAGAAAGAAATACACAGGATAATTGTGGTACTGCTGATGTGAGGACGTGGGTTATAAAGGATAGGAAAGATTTACAAGCTAACGAAGATAGTTATGATTATACGGTTTTATATGATCCTAATCGTTGTCGAGCTTTATCGACAGAAGATATATACAATGAATTAGTAGAATATATGGAACAAATTAACGATATTGAAGTTTGTGATGTTGTGTATAATCCAAAGGAAGATAGACTAATATTTGAATATGACGGATACAGGGGTGCTACAGTATATGGGACTAAGGATGGAGAAGATTCAATATATGTAGATGATAACGCTTTAGAGTTTATACAAGAATACTTATATGGTGAGGATGTTCAAATATGCTATATGCAAAAAAACTGGGTTCATGAATTTTGTTTCTTAACTCAAAAAGCAGCAGAAAATTATTTGAAAAGAAAAGGGCATAACCACCACTCGGATGCTCATACATATTGTATTTGTACATATTGTGACCCTGAAATCGCAAAATTGATGGAAATATTGGAAAGAGTAGATTGGGATAAGGTAGGGGCAACTAATGAATAGTGGAGAATTATTAATTCATAAGATTAATTTAAAAGCATATGAATATGCTATAAAATGGCTACAGTACGAGATGAAAGAATTGGGTCCGTTTTCAGGGGATGATGAAAGACTAGATGAAATAAAAAATGAAAAACAAGTAATAGAAATGCTATTAAACTTAGAGAGGGAAGCAGCAAATGAGAAATAAAATAAAAATGCACTTAAAAGATAAACACTTCCAGATGATGAAAAATGGATCTAAAAAAGTAGAAGTAAGGCTGAATGATGGGAAAAGACGACAATTGAAGTTAGGAGATGTAATATTATTCAAGAACCTAGAAACCGGTGAAGAACTGGAAAGAAAGGTGAAAAGAATAAAACTATTTACAATGCCTTTTAGGTTGCTAGGTAGGTACAGGCTACAGGATTTTGGGGATGAATACAAGGAAACAAAAGACCTAGTAGAAGAGATTCATAGTATTTATGGCCTAGTCGATATACATAAGTATGGGGTGATGGCTATAGAATTAAGTGAGGTTGAGTAATGTGTAAGATTAAAGGAAAGGGAAATAAAAGTAATGATGTTTAAGAAAAAGGCAAGTATTAATACTTATATAAAGTTATCACCTAGGATGCAAAGATATACAGAAAATTTGAATAACATAAACGGGGGTAGGGATGAATAATAAAAGAGTACTTGAATATCCTGTAATACTAAAGTCAGAAAACAGATGGATTATTATAGATATACCTGATTTAAATTGCACTACACAGGCTGAAAACATAGGGGAAGTAATACAAATGGCTAGTGATTGTATAGAACTAATGTTGATGGATATGTACGAGGATGAAGAAGATTATCCTAAGCCTAGCAAAATTGAGATGCTGGATTATGATATTGAAAAAGAAATACCAGTATTGGTGAAGATTAATCTAAATAAGGTGGAAAGAGCTACACATAAGACTAGGGGAGAAAGGTAAAAAAATTATCCTAAAACGTGATATGGCGTGTTTTGGCGGGTAACTTTATGTTACTATGTCAATGTGGTAATCTCGGTTATTTTGATTATCACAAGCTGATACTATGTTGCTCCCAATAATTAAAAACTGCTAAATTGACGATATAACATATGTTGTATCGTCTTTTTTGGTGGGATTGGTGGGACAACAAAATATAATTATATGGGAGGTAGAAATGGAAAGGGAAAGGGAAATTGTAATGGTATGTCTTGATGATATTGTTCCTTATGAGAACAATCCAAGGCACAATGAAAATGCAATTGATAAGGTTGCTGAATCTATAAAAGAGTTCGGGTTTACTAATCCAATTCTATTAGATGGTGATGATGTTATTATTGCAGGGCATACGAGGTATGAGGCTTCTAAGGTGTTAGGGCTTGAGGAAGTACCCTGTATGTATTTGACTGATTTATCGGATGAACAGGTTAAGGCTTATAGGCTAGTTGATAATAAGACTGGTGAGTTTGCTGAATGGGATTTTGAGGCACTGCAGGAAGAGTTAGACGGTATAGATATAGATATGGATTTGTTTGGGTTTGACGATTTATTTGCTGAATTAGATAATAATAATTCGGGGGAGGCTGGCTCAATCTTGGGAAAAAACAAAAATAATCCGGTGGATAGTAATTTGGCGGATACTTTTCTATTTTCTCCGTTTTCTTATATAGATACAAAGACAGATAGGTGGCAAAACAGAAAAAAAGCGTGGAAAGAATTAGGGATTAAATCAGAAGTTGGTCGAGAAGATGGATTAATTTTTTCAAAGGCACTAATTAACGAATCATTAGCAGGAACGAGTATATTTGACCCTGTTTTATGCGAACTTGGTTATAGGTGGTTTTCTCCTAATAAAAATTGCAATATAATTGACCCGTTTGCTGGTGGTAGTGTAAGGGGTATAGTTGCCAATGTGTTAGGGCATAGTTATACTGGGATTGATTTAAGGCAGGAACAGATAGATGCTAACTTTAATAACGCTAATGAAATGGGGTTAAGTAATATAAAATGGATATGTGATGATAGTCAAAATGTATTAGAACACGTCAATGAGGAGTCACAGGATTTAATGTTTACTTGTCCACCGTATTTTGATTTGGAAGTATACTCAGATAATGATAAAGATATAAGCAATATGGATTATAATTCGTTTTCTGAAATTTATAGTAATATACTTAGAAGAACAGCTAGGACATTAAAAGATAATCGCTTTGGCGTTGTTGTTATTTCTGATGTTAGAGATAAAAAAGGGTTTTACAGGGATTTAACTGGATTAACTAAACAGGCTTTAGCAGAAGAAGGGATGTATTTTTACAATGATTTAATATTATTAAATAGTATAGGTACGGCTGCTATTCGTGCTAGAAGGTATATGGCTAATAGAAAGGTTGCTAGGCTTCATCAGAATGTATTGGTGTTCTATAAGGGTGATCCAAAGAAAATTAAAGATGAGTTTGGGGAGTTAGAAACATTAGAAGAAGAGGAAATTTTCTCTACGAAAGGACTGGACATATAGCTAGTTATCGTTTATCATACTGATATAGTAAATAGTTGTTAATTATTAGGAGGCGTTAGTATGATAGAAGAACTTAGAAACAGGGCAGAGCAGGCTAAAACATTATATAGAAGCAATGTAATAGATAGAAAAGAAGCTGAAAAAGATATAAAGCCTTATTTGAAAGTTGCAAACGATAAAAGCAAGGAATTAGCCAAGAAATACAATCAGAAACCTAGGTTGATTTCGATGGCTGCGTATTTAAGATAATAAGTATATTAATTATTTAAGGGTGCTAAGTAGGCACTCTTTTTTAGTGCATAAAAGGTGTGACATGAGCAAAAATGAATTTATTAAAATATTAAAGAGTTGTAATGATAAACTTACGTTTCAGCAATTTAAGACGTTAAGAGGACAAGCCTTAAAGGGTGACATTGAAGGAGCGTACAGAGGATTAAATAGGATATTAGAAGCTTAATTTTAAAAATAACAATAAGTATATAAAGAGGTGGTGGTGTGAAAGATGTAAAGGAGCTGGCTAAACAAGATTACTTAAACGGCGTAAAACAAAAAGATATTTCAAAAAAATATAATCTATCAATAAACACCCTTCAATCATGGATAAAACGTTATAGGTGGAAAGAAGAAAAAGACGGTGCAAAAACTAAAAAAAAGATAAAAAGAAATATCAATGCACCACCAAAAAAGAACGGTGCACTGAATACTAGAAAAAACAGTACACTTATTTCTGACAAAAAACCACCTATAGCAACAACTCATGGGGCATATGAAAAGATAATGTACTCTACCATGGCTGAGGATGAAATAGAGTTAATCAGTGATTCTCTAAGGGATAATGAATTAGAGGAGCTGTATAGGGAAAAAGATATATTGACCGTTAGAGAACTTAGGTATGCTAAGCTGATAAAGCAACTAAGGGAAAATGAAACTGGGTTGATTACTGTTAGTGCTGAAAAAAGAAAGATTGAAACTAAGCATAGAGGTGCGACACCGGTTGATGATTATACGGAAGATACGGTTGAAACTGTAGGTAAAACAACTTATGTTTTTGAATTGATTCATAAGTACGAAGGTGAGTTAACTAGGATACAAAAGCAAAGGGCGAAGGTAATAACCGATATAGCGAAGATTAAAAATGATAGAGAAATGATTGATATAGCTAGACAGAGGTTAGAACTTGAAAAACTAAAGGTTCAGACATCAGAAACAACCGAGGATAGATTGGAAAAATTAATAGATGGTATAAGGGGGATTATGGTTGATGAAGAATAAACTTAAAGCCTTATATCATGATAAGCAGTATGAGGTGTTAGAACACGCGTTAAACCATGATTTTTTTATGCTAATAAATCACGGAGCGAAAAGAACCGGTAAGACCATATTAAATAATGATTTATTTTTACAGGAGCTTACTAGGATTAAAAAAATAGCTGATGATGAGGGTGTTAAGGACCCACAATACATATTAGCTGGTGCGGATTTAGGTTCGTTGCAAAGAAATGTATTGATTGAACTAACAAATAAATACGGCATTGAGTTTAAATTCGATAAGCACAATAGATTTAAATTATTTGGTGTACTTGTTTGTTGTTTTGGACATTCCAAGAAAAATGACTTGGGTAGAATTAGAGGTATGACATCCTGGGGCGCGTACATCAATGAAGGGACCATGGCCAATGAGGAAGTATTCAATGAAATCAAGTCCCGTTGCTCTGCTACAGGTGCTAGGATACTAATAGATACAAACCCGGATAACCCGGAGCATTGGTTGAAGGTTAATTATATAGATAAAGCTGATGAAAATACTATAGTTGAATTTAACTGGAAACTAGACGATAATACATTCTTATCCGATAGATATATAAACAACATTAAAAACTCCACCCCTTCCGGTATGTTTACGGAAAGGGATATAAACGGCAACTGGGTTAACTCCGAGGGTGTTGTGTATAGGGATTTTGATGTAAAGGTACATTACGTTGATACATTGCCGGATATGGAACGATATTTCGCAGGTGTCGACTGGGGATATGACCATTACGGGGTTATTGTTGTTATAGGGCTAGGTATAGACGGCAACTTCTATATGGTTGAGGAACACGCTTATAGGTATAAGGAAATTGAAGATTGGCTAGAAATAGCACTAGAAATAAAAAAGAGGTATGGGCATATACCTTTTTATTGTGATTCTGCTAGACCGGAGTATGTTGTTAAGTTTAAGAAAAACAAACTAAAGGCATACGGGGCTAGTAAACAGATATTATCCGGGGTAGAAACGGTATCTAGGCTATACAAGCTAAAGAGACTTTTTATATATAGGCCTATAGCGGATAGATTTAGAAAAGAGATATTTAGTTATGTTTGGAATAAGGATACTGGAAAACCTTTAAAAGAAAATGATGACGTGCAGGATTCAATTAGGTATGCACTGTATTCTGATAAAGTTATTAATAAGTGGGAGGTGAGAACGGATGAAGCTAAATAGAGTATTAGAGGTAATAAAAGGCTATGAATCAACGGCTGATAAGATAAAGAACAACAAAAGATACTATAAGAATGAAAATGACATATTAGAAAAGGGTGTTTGTTCTACTAGTAAGGAAAAAGTCGGAGATGGTGTATTAAGGCACGCTGATAATAGAGTAACTCATTCCTTCCATACATTGCTTACTGATGAAAAAGCGGCCTATATGTTTACCTATGAGCCTTTAATTGATGTTGATGATAATAAGAATGATATCAACAAAAAAGTTAAAAAGGTTTTGGGTGATGATTTTAGTAGGAAGTTGAAAAACTTATGTATTGAAAGCTGCAATTGTGGTAAAGCTTGGCTACACTACTGGATAAATGAAGATGGCGGGTTTGAGTATGAGAAGGTAAATACGGAAGAGTGTATTGAACTAAAGGACAGTACTTTAAAAAAAGGCACATCTAAATTTATTAGATATTATGATGTTAGCGAGTATAGGGATGAGGAAACTACCGTTAAAGAAAAATATAGGTATATTGAGGTATGGGATGATAAGGAGTTTACTAAATACAAATTAAAATCCGGCACAACTATAGCCTTAGAAAGTGAAACTATTAGTCATAATGCTGGCAGGGTTCCGTTTATAAAGTTTGCTAATAACATGAGCGAGACTAGCGATTTAGATAAATATAAAAAACAGATAGATTTATTTGATAAAGTCATGAGTGGTTATGCGAATGATATTGAGGATATACAGCAGGTGATATATATACTAGAAAATTATGGCGGGCAGGACCTAGATGAGTTTAAAAATGATTTAAAGAGATATAAGACTGTTGAACTAGAAACAAACGAGATACAGGGTAAGGGCGATTTTAGAACCATACAAATTGATATACCTGTTGAGGCTAGAAAGATTATTTTAGAATATTTAAAGAAGCAGATATATGAGTTTGGACAAGGGTTACAGCAAGATGTTGAAAGTGTCGGTAATGCTAGCGGGGTAGCTTTAAAGTTCTTTTACCGTAAATTAGAGTTGAAGGCGGGTAATACCGAGACTGAATTTAGGGCTGGTGTATCTAAATTGGTTGAGGCTATATTAAATCACTTAAATATTGGGTTTGATATGATACAGCAAACATATACTAGGAATATGATATCTAATGACCTTGAGAACGCACAAATAGCGCAGCAATCCATGGGGGTTATTCCAATTAAGTATGTATTATTAAATCATCCTTGGATTGATGACGTTGATGAGGCATTAAAACTACTTGAGGAAGAGAAGGCAAAAAACGAAGCTGGGATTGAAGATTTGTATTTCCCGGACAAGCCCAATAAGGTTGATAATGAAGGTAGTAAGGAATAGTTCTAATGGCTAATGAATATTGGATTAAAAGAGAAAGAGAAAAGCTCAAGGGGCATTTGAATGATGTTGATAAAACTGAAAAAATACTTGCTAGTAATTTAAAAAAAGCTAGTAGGGATATTGAGGATGAGATATATAAAATATACTCTAGATATTCAATCGATAATAAGATAAGCTATACCGAGGCTAATAAGCTATTAACCGGTGATAGGTATAAAGCGTGGCGAATGGATCTAGTTGATTATGTTAAGGAGATTGAAGAAACCAACAATGATGAACTTTTACTAGAGTTAAATACCCTATCTGCTAAAAGCAGAATTACAAGGCTAGAAGAAAATCTATATCAAATACAAAAGATACTGGATAAAGATTATAACTTTAAACATAAAGAGGTAAAAGCTCTGCTAGAATCTGGAGTAAAAAATAGTTTCACGCAAACAGCATACACAATAGATACTCTAAATGGATTTCATACAGCCTTTAACTTTATAAGCAAGGAAGAAATAGAGAATATAATAAACCTACCTTGGAGTGGTAAAAACTATAGTAAAAGGTTGTGGAATAACAGAACTAGGCTGAAAGAAAAGGTACAAGAACAGATAGTCCAAGCGTGCATACAAGGCAAGGATTTAAGGAAGTGCATACGTGAATTATCTGCTACTATGGATACATCAATTGAGGTTACTAAAAGACTTATTAACACCGAACACGCATATGCGTGTGCACAAGGGGATTTAAAGATGTATCAGGAATTTGATATAGATTCATACGAGTACATAGCTACACTTGATACAAGAACTTCAAATATATGCAGACATTTGGATGGAAGGATTTTTAAATTGTCAGAGGCTACACCAGGTGTTAATTTTCCACCAATGCACCCACATTGTAGATCTACTACTGTACCTGCAGATTTAGAAAATTTAGGGGATGAGACAAGGATTGCCAAAGATAGCAAGGGTAATTACATATATTTAAAGGCTGATACTAGTTATAAGGACTATAGGAAGGCCCTTGAAACGGGTAGCTGGAATAATGTAATGCATGGCACTAAAATTAATACAGAAGTTAAAAAATCTGTGGTAAATACTCATAAAAAAATGTATAATATAGTTAACAATAAGAGTTTAAATGATAGTGGGTTGTCGAAGGAAATTGAAGCACAAAATATTAAATATATAAAACCTAAAAGATATATATTTAAACCTACCGAAAGTAAAATTATAAGTAATTTAGGTGGTGGAGATTTAACAAAAGGATCTTGTTCATCAGTAGCTTTTGCTTATATTGGAAATAAAGGCGGTTTAAATGTTAGAGATTTCAGAGGTGGAGATAGTCAAAGGTATTTTTCTGTGATTTATAATATAAGAAAAATTGCCAATCTAACAGGTGTTAAAAGCTATGTTGTTAAAGAAAGTAATGACTTTAAAGCAGTATCAAAACTGTTACAAAATATGGCTATAGATAAGGAATACTACTTAGCGACAGGCCGTCATGCTGCAATTATAAGAAAAACTACTGATGACGTACAATATTTAGAATTGCAGAGTGTAGAAAACAATGGTTTTAAACCATTAAATAATGATGTTCTACGTAAAAGGTTTGGATGTAGAAGAAGTCACACAATGAAATATATAGGTAAATATGAAGTGGAAAACATATTAATTGATGTAGACTCATTAAAAGGAAATTCAGAATTTAAACAAATACTAGGCTACATCAATACAAACGAAGCAAAACAATTGAAAGGGGTTGGAGGTAGTGTCAAATAATAATTATGATAATTTTATCAATAGATTAGAAGAATATGCATCCAAACCAGATAATACTGTTTTTGCAGATTGTGATATAAAAGGGATGAGCAACTTTTATAAGGATGACAAAGCAAGTAAGGTATGGTGGGTAGAAAGATTAGATTCAGTAGGTGAGTTTTTATTTAGTTTCGACAGAAAAAAAATATACAACTTGTTTTCTGACTATCCTCATAATCTATCAAAAGATGAAGTAGAAATATTTGACAAGGAAAATCCGGAATGGGTGGAATTTTTTAAATATAGAAAAAAATAAGCACTTTAACAGTAGTTAGGGTGCTTTTTTAGTGCAGTAAATCTATATAACGGATTTTGGCTAAAATTCGACGTATAAATATTTATATGACGGAAAAAGGCGAAAATCCGTCGTATAAAATATGAGAGGAGTAATATATGAAATATAGGAAAAAACCAGTAGTAGTTGAGGCATTTAAGTTTGATGGTGATTTTAAAACTAGAACGGGCGAACACTATGTGCCGCTATGGGCTGAGGCGGCACTGCATGAAGGCATTATATGTTTTGCTGGTGGAGTTCCTACTATGACAGTAGAGATATATTTAGACTCTTTAAATAAGGATATGTTTAATAAATAATTTCGTTATTTGCGTTCCATTTTCTACCGGGACGAAAGAGACGCAAATTGCAAAAGCGTTGAAAATGCCAGCTTTTTTCGTTTCATTATCTACCGCAAATTGCGGGAAAAAGTGTGCGAAGGAAATTTGCTTCCGCCGCAATACTAATTAATATAATTCGACCTAGACAAGTCGTAAAAAGGCCTATTTTTTATATCAAAATTCGACATGATAAGTCGTTAAAACAAAACCTATCGAGGTCGTTGCCTCGTTAATAAACGAAAAGGAGATTGAAAGAATGAAGAGAGAATTTTTGAAGGAATTAGGTCTTGAAGATGATGTTATCGGTAAAATCATGAAGGAACATGGGAAATCAATACAGAAGCTTGATGATGCAATCGAAACATACAGGGGCAAAATATCTGACCTGCAGACGGATATAGCCACAAAAGATAAGGCTTATGAAGATTTAAACAAGGAGTTAACTGTTTCTAAGGCTAAGGTGGAAGATTTTGAGAAACTAGATGTTGAAGGGTTAAAAAAGAGCGTGCAGGACTGGGAAAACAAGTACAACGAAAGGGAGTACGATTTATCAGTAGACAAGTACATGCAGGGCTATAAATTCACATCTGATTTAGCTAAGGAAGCTACTATATCTAAGTTTAAGGAGCAAAAATTCAAATTAAAGGATGGCAAGCTTGATGGTGCTGAGGATTTTATGAAGAAGTTTATCGAAGAAAACAAGTCTGCCTTCGTCGTTGAGGGTGAGGGGAACAACAATGCTAGTAACGGTATTAGTAACGGCCCTGCACCTTATAAATATGTTCCTGCTGGTGGTTCTAGTGCGGAAGATATTAAGGATTTTGAAAGTATGTTAGACAGTATGATTTAAAAGAGATTAGAAAAATTTTGGAGGTAATTTATTATGGCAAATCAAATTGAAAAAGTTGCGGTAGTGCAGAAAAAGTTGGATGAGTTAATAGTTGCGGAAATGACAACTGCCTGGATGGAAGTTAATCAGTCACAGTTGCAGTATTTTGGCGGTGATGAGGTTAAGATACCAATGCTTACAGTAGATGGTATGGGAAATTATAAGAATGGGTATGCTACAGGATCCGCTACTCTTAAATTCCAGACTAAGAAAATGACACAGGATAGGGGTAGAAGTTTTGATATTGATGTTAGAGATGTTGACGAAACAGCGGGTATAGCAACAATATTCCAGATTATGAATGAGTTTCAGAGAACGCAGGTTATACCGGAGATAGATGCTTATAGAATATCATACCTTGCTAACAACGCTATAGAGGCGGAAATGGTTAAGGACCAGTATGTGCCTAAGAAGGAAACTGTAATAGATGAGGTTAAGGATGCTATAAAGGCGATAAGAAAAATAGGGTACAATGGCGAGTTGATGATACATGCTAATTATGACACTATAACAGAAATAGAAAAGGCTAGGGCTGTTGTAGCCAATACTGCAACAATAACTCTTCATGGGGTAGAAACTAGAGTACAGCAGATAGATGGTGTGCCTATTATACCAACATCTGATAATATAATGGTATCTAAGATTAAGTTAAATGATGGTACTACAGGCGGACAGGAAAAGGGTGGATTTGAGAAGGATGGTTCAGGTAAAACTGTAAACTTCCTTGTTGTAGGTAAAAATGTACCTATAGCAGTAACTAAACTTGATGTAATAAGAGTGTTCGATCCTATGACTAACCAAACTGCTAACGGTTGGAAGGCTGATTATAGAAGATTCCATGATATATGGGTGACAGACAATAAGAAGAAGTGTATGTTCGTAAACATTAAAGAGGCTAAGGCTTAAGATGATTAGGTTAGAGAAGTTGAATGTTGTGGTCGAGGTTGATTCCGAGGCTAGGGCTGCAGAACTTGTCTCTGAGGGGTATACGATTATAGAAAGTGAAAAGGACACTCACAAAAAGACAGGGACTAGAAAAACATCTAAGGGCAAGAAGAAAAATAGCGCTGATGAAGATGATATAGTAAATGTCGATGAATTGGCAGGTGTTGAAAATGCAGGAGATGGAAAGTAAATTTAGAGAAATATTAGAAGGTGTTTCTTTAAATACAGGTTATAGTGATGAAAAAATAATAAAATATTATTTTGGTAAATTAACAACAAAAGTTTTAGATTATTGTCGAAGAGAGGAACTTAATGTTCCTCTCTTTGATTTTATTGAAAGAAAGTTAATTGACATAGCCCTTTTCAAAAAGGCAGAGGAAGAAGCTAAAAAAAACAGTTCTAGCTCAACTGCTGCTATTAATGGAATAGGTATAGAAAATATCAAGTCTATAAGTAGGGGGGATACGTCAATTACCTTAAAAGACGGTGAAAAAACAGAAGTAACTAAAAAAAATACGGATATAGGTTCACTATTGGAGTTTAGCAAGGATGATTATATAACTCTTAATAGACATAGGAAGGTGTATAGATAATGAGTAGTTGGGAAGCTGATCTATTTGCGTTGACATATGAAGATAGAATGTCAGTTAAAAGGCATGTAGAAAAAACTGATGAAGAAACCGGAATATCAAACTTTAACGAGAGTATACCGGTATTAGACAATATACCGTGTGCCTTATCTCAAAAGAATGAACCAACTATAGGAGGGGATTTTCCTTCGATAATATCAACGCACCGTATATTTGCAAGACCGGAGAATGATATTAAGGCAGGAGATCTAATAAGTGTGAAAAGGTTCAGTAGAGTATATGAATTTGTGGCATCAGAACCCTTTTATTATGTATCACACGTTGAAATACCTGTAGAAAAAAAGGAAAGGTTGTAGCATGAAATTAACTGGAGTAGATTCGCTTATAAAAAAACTTGAAGTGGATATAGACAAGAAAACAGAAAATCTTCTTAAAAAGACAGGAGCATATATATTAAAAGATGTAAAAATGAATACTCCTGTTGATACTGGAAGACTTAAAAGATCTTGGAAAATGAATAGAGAACTACACCAAGTGACAATCTATAATAACACAAAATACGCCAAACACGTTGAATATGGGCATAGGACGAGGGGGTCAGCAAAAAATCTTAGGTACAGCCCACAAACAAGGACTTTTAGCAGTAATGCCAGACGAGTTGTTCCGGGAAGGCATATGTTAAGAAATTCAGTGAAGCGTGGAAAACTATTCCTATCCAAAGAGATGGCAGAAATAAAAATATTTGGTGGTGATTAGTATGATTACAACGTTAGATATTGTAAAGGCGGTGGCAATTCAAATAAAGGGTAAATTTGATGCCAAGGTATGTATTGACAAAGAACAGTTGCAGAAATATACAAGCTCAAATAACTGTATATACATAGAGGTTACAACATTAGCTAGTGAAGTGGCTACATTATTTGCCAATACTGATTCTATAGTGATTGATATAGCATATTACCCTTTAGGAGCAATTAATAAGGTTGAACTTTATGAAATTGAAAGCAAGATAAGGTGTCTATTTATACGGAGTTTAAAAATAGGTCGTGATTATATGCACATCAACTCTTTAACTCCAGATATAGTAAAGGATGAAGTTGGGTGGAGATTAAATGTATCTTTAATTGGAAAACTATACAACAATATGCTTGAAACAACGTTTGTTGATGGTAAAAAGATATCAGGAACTGACAAAATAGAGATATTGGACCCAGTACAGGTTATGACTGCGGTTGATTTAGAAGTAAAGGATGGTGAATAGATATGGGAATGCCTGAAATAAGAATTAAATTTATTGAAATTACTAGGCGAGCTATAGAAGAAGCAGGTAGAGGGGTAGTGTTATTATTATTGAAAGATAATACAAACAAGGGTCTAACTGAAATTAACAGTTTTGACGAAATTCCTGAAAGCTTTAAGGGGAAATCTAAGACAATAATAGACCATGTGTTTTGGGGAAATGTACAGGATATTAGAGAAGGAACAAGCCTTAGAACTGTATCATATAGACCTGCAAAAGTATATGTGTATTGCTTGGGTAGTGATGAGAATTTAGAAGATGCATTAAAGAAATTGGAGGGGTTAGAATTCAATTTTATGGCTTATCCAGATGCAGAGGACGTTGACAATAATAAGTTGATAAGTTTTATAAAGAAAATAAAGGAATCAGGCGTTGAAGCTACAGTGATAGTGTCTTCAAAAAAAATAAAGGCTGATTCAGAAGATGTAGTAAATTTTGTGGAAGAAGATTTTAAAGTTGGGGGGCAAGTGACTAAGGCTAATTCATATACTGGACGTATAGCAGGACTTATAGCTGGTACTCCATACTCTCAATCAATAACATTGGCTTCCTTAAATGAAATTGAATCCATAGCAGACAAGGAAATAAATGCTATTAACGCAGCTATAGATTCAGGAAATTTGACACTTTGTTGGAAAAAAGGCAAGGCAAGAATTGCTAGAGGGGTAAACAGCAGAACCACTATAACAGAGGATAGAGGGGAGCAGTTTAAGAAGATTAAACTTGTAAATACATACAAATTTATAAACAATGCGATATATAAAGTCATAATAGACCATTATATAGGTAAAGTGCCTAATAGTTATGATAATAAATGCTTACTTATAGTAGAGATTAAAAACTTTTTGAACAATTTAAGTTCAGAAGAATTAATTGAAAAGAAATTCAATGTAGGTATAAACATGACCAAGCAAAAAGAGTATTTAAAATCAAAGGGTGTTGATGTATCTGCGTTAAGTGAACAAGAACTAAAAGAGGCTGATACAGGATCTAAAGTGTTCTTAGCCCTTACAATTAAGGGTATTGATGCTATGGAAGATTTTGATATAGAAGTTTCAGTATAAGAAAGGAGATACACAATGGATTATAGCAAGATGAAGTTTAGTCAAGAAAAACCAATATCAGGTACGTGGGGAGAAGTGTGGTTAAATGGCGAATATGTATCCGAGTGTAAAGGTATGCAAGCTAAGATAGATTTTGATAAAGAAAAAATCACAATGCCAAGAGATTACATGGTAGGGCATAAAATAATGTCCGCCGAAGGAAAAGGTTCAGTGACACTTTTTAAAATGACATCTAGGATGATTACACTTATATCAGAAAAATTTAAGAATGGCGAATCTATGGAATTTACTATAGTATCGAAATTAGCTGACCCACAGTCATATGGTGTCGAAAGAATAAGCTTGGAAGGTGTAATTTTTGATGATTTAACACTTGCAGATTGGAAGCGTAATGAAGTCGGAGAAACTGAAGCACCATTTACATTTGCAGGGTATGACCCTATGGATACGATATAAGGAGGAATAGATATGGAAGATTTAAAGACAATGAATGATGAGTTAGAGGTTTTAGAGGATGAAAAGGAGTCACCAAATGTATTAGATTTACTTTTATCTGCTGATTTAAAGAAATTTAAAGTTAAGTCACAAAAAGTAGAAATACCTAGGTTGACAGAGGCAACTGGAGCACCTTTTATAGTTGAAGTAAGACAGATTCCTATTAATCTTGAAGAGGATATAGAGGAACGATACAATAAGGTGAGTTATACAGATGATGGAGATGTTGAAGTTGATTCCAAGCCTATGGAGAGCAAGAAAATGATACTGATTGAATGTGTTTATGTTTGTGATAAGCAGTTGTTTAAGCAAAGTGATTTGATGAGAAAATTCAATGCTAAAACTCCGAAACATTTTGTCGAGAAGTTGTTTACAAAGGGTGAAATAACAAAGATATACAATGCATACAAAGAAGTCATAGGTTTTAAAAAGGAATCTGTTAAAGAAATAAAAAACTAATTCAGACGGATGATGACGTCTATATGACTTACTATTTGTGGTCTAGGGGACGAATACTTCCGTCAAAGGCTTATGAAATAATGAATAACAAAAAGGGAGAGTATAAACTATTAAAGGCATTTGCAGAAATGGAAATGGAAGAAGAAAAGGAAAGACTCGAACTTAAAATAGCGATTGCAAAGGCAGGTATGCGTATATAGATACCTGCCTTTGATATATTCAGAGGTGATGGTATGGACGAAGAAAGATTAGAGGCAATCATAACTTTAGTTGATGACTATACGGAACATGTATTGCCAATCATTCAAAGAACTAAAGAACTGAAAGACACGTTAGATAAAGTAAAGACTGATATACCAGCTCCTAAGGATAACGCAACCCCAATCTATAAGCGTATTATGTCTCTTATCAGTAAGATAAAAAAAGAAAAAATAACTCCTAAAGAAGTATTAATTAGGGGCGCTAAGGCTGCGAAAAAACTAGCTGAAATTAGAAAAGAGGCTATGTTATTAAATGCTAAAAGAATAGCTTTAAATATAAAAAATACCTCAACGGCTAGTATAGCTAAACTTGGTAGAAAATTAAAAGATATAGTTAAAAAAAGATGGGATGCGAGGGTTGGAGTTAAAGACAAGGCAAGTGGTACTTTAGGAAAAATAAAAGCCATGTTAGGGGTATTAGCCGCAGGAGTTGTTATAAAAGCTACCATGCAAAAAGGTATGGAGCTTGAACAACAAAAGGTATCTATGGAACATTTCATGGGAGTTGGTAACCAAGGTAAGTCGCAATCTCAAATAAAGAGTATGACAAATTCCTATATAAAGCAATTGAGGGCGAATGCTAATGCAACTCCATTTGAAACAGGAGAGGTAATAAAAGCGGGTACAAGAGCCCTAACTATATCGGGTGGAGATACTAGACAATCCATGAAACTAGTTAAACTAGCGGAAGATATGGCTGCTTCTGACCCTAATAAAAATATGGGTGATGCGATTGAGGCATTAGCTGATGCTAAAATGGGTGAATTTGAAAGACTAAAGGAATTTGGTTTCAAAGGCACCAAAGAAGATTTTGACAAAGCTGGTGGAGATTTCTTTAAAATGAAATCTAAAGACGGTCAAACGTTGGATGGTTTATTTGGTGGTCTTGCTGCAAAACAATCTAAAACATCTTCAGGAATGCTATCTACCATAAAAGGCAACATAGGGAATTTACAACAAAATTTAGGAACAGGAATACTGGAAGGGATAAAGCCAGCCCTAGCACAGGGAGTAAGTTTATTTTCTCAATTTGGAGACAATGCAGGTGTATCGCTTGGACAAAAAATTGGTGGTGGCTTAAGTAATCTTATCCAAGGTCTAATGGGGCTAGCATCTGGCATAGATTTAGGTGGGATTTTTGAAAGTTTCAAAACAGGAGTTCAACCTGCAATTGATTTGTTTCAAACATTCTACAATCACATAAAGAATAAAACTCCAGAATCACAGGCGATTTTACAAATTTTTGGAACGATAGTTAGGACTGTATTCGAGGCAATGCGTCCAGTAGTACAGTTAGCAGGCGATGTTATTAAAGGTGTTATGAGATGGATTGCTGAACACTCAAGGGAAATACAGTCAGTTATACAAGCTTTAAAGGTTATATGGGATATAGCATGGAAAGCTATAACGTTAGCCGTAATGACCGCTGGGAAGCTTATAAGACCTGTAATTAATGGAATAGTAACGGTTGTTGGCGGAATTGCTGATGCTATAAATGGAGCAAAAAGAGCATGGGATAACTTTAAAAAAGCTATATCAGGCGGAGCCCATATTAAAGTGACAAAAGAAGAAATTACTGAAAGGCATAGACATGCTTATGGACAAGCAAGAGTACCTTATAATAATTATAACGCTACGCTTCACGAAGGTGAGCGTGTACTTACTAAGCAAGAGGCTAATCAGTATGATAACAATAAAGGTAAATCATCTGGTGTTAATATAAATATCTATGGACTGGCTGTAAGAGAGCAAGCAGACATAGACTTAATAGCAGCTAGGATAGTAAAGAAGATGAATATAGCAATAGCAGGGGGTGTGTAGGATGTCAATAGAAGTGTATTTAAATGCTAATGGGGATAATCTACGCTTTCCTGTATGTCCTGCTGAGGTAGGCAAAAGTATAAATGCAGATATATCAGGGGAAAAAATAATAAAACGTGGAACTGTAAACATATTCAATGGTTCTGAACCAGATTCAATTTCGCTTAGTGGTTTTTTTCCTGATGCATCTGCTACATATGGGTTTATAGATGTAAAGGGACAAGATCCATATGGATATGTGAATAAGATTGAAAAATGGTGTAAGAGTGGTGAAAGGCTAAGATATATTGTAACCGGCACACCAATTAATCTACCGGTTAAAGTATCACATTTTGAGTATAAAGAAAAAGATGGTTCTGGAGATGTGTACTTCGTTGTAGAGTTAAAAGAGGATGCGGATATTAATATCCCTGAGTGGTCGCCCACACCAGTTAGTGGAAATCCTAGCAATCCTGTCGCAAACAAGGTTTATTCTAGACCGAGAAATAATGTAGATTTAGGCAGGCTTAAGGTGAAACCTGGTAAGGTACATACGGTTAAACATGGTGAGTATTTATATCTAATTGCACAAAAATACTATGGGAACGGTAAATTGTATCGAAAAATATCACAACATCCTGAGAACCTAAAGAGGTATCCTAAGTTGAAAAATTCAAATGTAATATATAGTAATTGGAAGTTGGTGATTCCATAATGGCAACTTATGAAAATAAAGATATAGAACTTATAGTACATATAAGAGGTGGAAAATTTTATAAATTGTCTAGCGTGCTTTCATCAGTAGTTTGGAGTGGGGATATTAAATCCCCCTCTAGGACTTTAGAATTTAGTTTTTTGCAGGCTGTAAATGATGCCAAGGTGCAACAGCTAGGGATTGTAGAGGGGTCTACATGCTGTTTTTACGTTGGTGGTAAGGAAATATTTAGAGGAACTATAATAGATATTGATAAGTCAAATTCAAATAATGAAATATCTATGACTGCCCATGATATAGGCTTCTTACTGGCTAAGGACCAAGTCAATTATAATTTTGTAAATAAGACGGCGTGTGATATAGCCAAGGAAGTTTTTAAGGGCAAGGATAAACAGCCGCCACTTAAGTGGGGTAAGATAGCGCCGGCAGGGACTAAGATTACTAAGATGTTTATAGGTGCAACTAGGTACGATACTATCATGAGTGCCTACACAGCCCATTCAAAGGCAGATAAGGACCATAAAAAATACATGGTAGAAGTTGATTTAGATAAGTTCAACATAATTGAAAAAGGAGTTACTAAGCTTAAAATTATGTTTGAAGAAGAACAAAACCTTGAAGTGGCCACTTACAAGGTATCTATGGAAAATATAGTGAGTAGGGTTGTAGTAGTAGATGAAAAAGGTAATAAGATAAAAGAAAGCCTAAACGCTGAACTTAGAAAGCTATATCAGTACATATCAAAGGTAATAGAGCAGAAAAAAGATAAGGCTATCACTGATGAAGAGATAAAGGCTGAATTTAAGAAGCCTGAAAGGTCTTGTAGCTTGTCTGGGTATGGTGATATATCCTGTAAGTGTGGCTATAAGGTACAGGTAAAAGATAGCTTTACGGGGCTTATAGGTGAATTTTATATAGATAAAGATAAACACACATGGTCTGGTGGCAAGTACACAGTTGATTTAGAATTAAACTTTGATAATATCATGGATGAAAAGAATGCAGGTAAGGATGAAACAAAAGAATCATCTTCAGATGGTGCTGGTGGTAGCTCAACAAAGGACTGGGGGCATGGCGTAACTGCCGAAATGCTTAATAAGGTATTAAAGGGGCCATTAGCAGGCAAGGGTGATCTTTTTGTAAAATATGGAAATATGTATAAGGTCAATCCTATGTTACTACTTATGATAGCCAGAATGGAAACAGGTGCAGGTTTTGATTCTAACTTAGCCAGAAATTGTAATAACTTTTTTGGTATTAGAGATCCAGACCCAAATATCAGAAAGACTAGTGGAGGGTTTGGAATATATTCTAGTATAGAGGAAGGTATAAAAAGAGGATTTCATTTTATAGGCATATCTCATATACACAAGAAGAATCGCTCCTATGACCAGATTATATCTACATGGGCACCGAAATCTGATGGCAATAATGTCGCTGCTTATATAGCAAATACAAAGAAATGGTATAAAGAGTGGACTGGCACAGACTGGAATGATAGCAAGCGTGGTTCTGGCGTGGCATCTGATGCAGAGGCAGAAGCTAATGTGGTTGCAACATCAAGTGGAACATCAAGCAGTGGTTTAACTGGAGTTGTTAATGTTGCTACTAAGTACCTAAGGAATGGAGTTAATAAACCGGGCTTTGCTTGGTGTTGTTGGTTTGCGACTAAATGCTTAAGAGAGGCGGGGTACACTCCCGTTGCAAATACAAACCTATGTGATGCGTATTACACAGCGTATAAGAATGTTGGAAGGCTTAAAACACCTAATGAGTATATACCTAAGCCTGGAGATACTATATTCTTTTACGGAAACGGTGGGTACTCACGAAGGTATACAAATCATGTTGGCATCGTAACCGGTGTTTCTGGAAGTGGTGAATCAATGAAAGTGCACACAATAGAAGGTAATTCAGGAAATAAAGTAGCGGCTAGGACATATGGCAAATATAGGTCTAGCTGGGCTAGAATAGTAGGTTATGGAGTAAATTAGGGGGGAGGAAAAGTGAGTAGTATAAGTGAGTTTATAGAAATAATTAGAAACGAAGGAATGAGAAATTACACACCTTCTTTTTTTTATGCGGAAGTTACTAGAGATTATCCCAATATAGAACTAAAATTTAATGATATGACTTTAAAAAAAGAACAAATAAAATATACATCTTGGATTAAATTTTTATGCGAGGGATATATAACCGAAAATGCTAACGGTCCTGAATCCCATAGGCATAAAATTAAAGATATAAAACTCAAAAAAGGTGATACGATTCTAATTAAATTTGATGGTGATAGTGTACTTATATTAGATAGGGTGGTGGTTTAATGGAAGAAACATTTTTCCCTTTTATAGGCGTGCCTAGTGACTATGTAAGTGAAATACAAACGGAACTTCCCTTACTTTATGAGTATGCTTATGACTTTGATACTAATGATTTTATAGTGGATCCAATAACAAACGATTTAGTGGTAGTTACTGGCATTGATGCTCTAGAGGTGTGGATATATAAGGCTGTACTTACAGATAGATTTGAATACCCTGTTTACTCATGGGATTATGGTACTGAACTTACTGACCTAGTGGGGCAAAAATTTAGTAAAGGTCTTACTGAATCGGAGGCTTTTAGGTATATAAAAGAAGCGTTAATGATTAACCCATATATCAATGATGTTGATAATTTAGGTGTTACCTTTGATGGAGATACAGTGACAATAAAAATAGCTGTAGATAGTGTGTATGGGGGTGTTAAAATTAATGTTCGAAGATAGGACGCATGAAAATTTAAAAAATGAAATATTAAATAGCTATAATTTAGATATAGCAAAGAATGAGGGGACCTTTTTAAATGAAATTGCTAGTGGTTCCGCTCTTGCCCATGCTTCTATATACTCGGTGCTTGAAAAACTTCTTAGTATAGCCTTTATAAAGGATAGCTATGGGGATAGTTTGGATAAGAGGGTAGAGGAGTTTGGTGTAAAGAGAAAAGAGGGTACAAGGGCAATGGGCCATGTTACTTTTCATGGAGCTGATGATACTAAAATATTTAGGGAAACTCCTTTAACGTACGGCGGTCTAAGTTATTTCGTTGTATCCGTTGAAGAATATACTACTATTTCAGATGGAAGTGCCAGAATTCTAATAGAAGCCGATGAAGTTGGTAGTGAATATAATCTCCCATCAAATGTAGAACTGTCTTGTGATATAGATGGTGTTGAAAGAGTTTATGGATACACGCCTTATTACACCGGAACAAGCCAAGAATCAGATGAGGAACTAAAAGAAAGATTCTTTTATATTCAGGCTCATAAAGGTACATCCGGAAATGTAGACGACTATATCAACTGGGCTTTACAGGTTGATGGGGTCAAGAATGTAAAGGTGATACCACTATGGAATGGTAATGGTACGGTAAAGGTTGTAGTAATGACTAAGAACAATAGAAATGTATCAGAAGAAGTTGTACAGGCAACTAAGGATTTTATAGAAATAAAAAGACCCATTGGGGCTAACGTTACAATTGTTACTCCTACTGTGCTGGAGGTAAATATATCTGCTACAGTGGAGTTTGATAAGTCTACAGACCTAGAAAGTATAAAAGCTGAATTTAGGGAAAGAGTGGATGAATATCTTGTAAATGCAGTAAGTGAGATAACTTATACTAAAGTGGCTGGTATCCTAAGTAGGATTGAGGGAGTGATTGACTACTCTAATCTTACTGTAAATGGTGGTACTAAAAATATCAAGCTAATAACTGACCAAGTGGGTTCTGTAGGTAATATAGAGCTGCAAGAAGGGGTGATTGATTAATGTTTAATTTAATTGAACTATACCCCGACCATTTACAAAATAAGACGATTAGTGAGATATTAAAGGTTGAGCAGGAACAATTAGAACTAGAAGAAAAAGCAATAGATAATCTTATAAGAGAGTTTTTTATAGATACAGCTACTTTTAGTCTTGATACTTGGGCAAAATTTGCTGGTATAGAAGATAATCCGTTACTTGATTTAGATATAAGACGGTCAAATATAAAGGCTGCGTTAAAGGCTAAGGAAACAACAACTGTTGAGGTAATCAAAAATATAGCGGAATCCTATAGTAATGGTACCTGCGAGGTCATAGAGGACTATGCTAATTACAAGTTCGCTGTAAAGTTTACAGGCACTGTAGGAGTGCCTAGCAGGATTGACGAAATAAGAAAGATAATTGATAAAGTCAAGCCGGCACACTTGGCTTACGACTTTGAGTTTAAGTATCGAACTTGGGATGACATTAAGGCACTAGGAAAGACTTGGAACGAGTGGAAAAAACTTGGCAAAACTTGGAACGATTTAAGAGAGGGGGAACTGTAGCATGGAAGGATATAAAAAGACAGATAATATCGGGTTTAATAAGATTACTGGTGATAATATCGCTGATATCGAAGCTGTAGCAGAGAATTTTGAACTGTCTGATGAAAGTCTTGGAGACATAAAAGGGACCGTCCTAAATGGCTATGACGAGGTCGAGCACGGCGAGAAGTCGGCTGCTAACTTTGTAAAGTTCATCTGGGGCAAGCTTGGCAGCATTGAATTGACAGACTTGAAAGTCAAGGTCACAACATGGAGTGGGGACACCTTGAATGCGGTCTTGGATAAGATAAAGGGCTGGATAGGCACACTAACTAATCTCAAGACTAAAGAGAAAAGTAGCCTAGTCGGGGCAGTCAATGAGCTACACGACAACAACGAAAATCTCAAGCAGGCTGAAATCCTAGACAGACAGTATATAAAAAAACTTAAGCGTGATATATCTGGTGAAGATGAAGCACTAAAGCTGAATAATGAGAAATTTGCACAGCTACTAGGTGTCAGCATTGAGGACATCCGAGGGGGTGTTAGTTAGTGATAAGGTTTAGAAGAAAAGTATATGAAAAGTTGCTTGATGCGTTAAGTCAAAAAATAAACTTGATAAAAGATAATATCAATGAAAATTGCATCAATTTACCTGCTATAGATGGACTAACTGACATAGAAAAGCTACTTGAAAGTCATCATATAAAATCTGGAGATTTCTTAGAACCTGCCTCGAATACAATAATGGGTAAGACATATTGGTATGGCAATGGGTTAATTCCATATAAGGATAAGATATATATGATTGGGCTATTTTCTGTTGATCCCATTGTAATTATTAGCTCCAGTGCTGATCATGTAGCTATTTATAACATCAGAACAAATGAATGGGAATCATCTAAAAAACTGAAATTCAAAAGAGGACTAGGTTCATATTGTGCGAAAGATAATATAGTATACTACTTCTCGTATGACGATAATAGGCTTTGTTCGTACAACTTAGATACTGGAGAGAATTTGGATACAGGCATTGTAGCCTCTACTGATAAATCTTATTTATTGTTAAAAATGACCGCATACAAAGATAATATATACTTCGTGGGATATAAAACCCCTGAACTCTATGTATATAAAATTGATATGAGTACTAAATCAATATCAAAATACTCAAGTTATAACTTAAGAGATACAGATGTATCTCCAAGTAACTTTAGTGTCTGCTATGACAATAACTATATATATTTTTCTGATGGACTTAAAATATATAGATTTGATATTGATACGAGAACATACATACAGGTAATTGATTTAACTACGATCGCAACAAGAAAAAACTATTACGTACAAACGGATGCTATTAAATATTCAATAGATGATTTACTGATTAATGGAGATGATTTACTGATAATTTCTAGAAAAATAATTTCTTTGAATTTAAGTACAAAAACTTATAAAATTAGTAAATCAAACATAAGTGAGACGAAGAATGTTCCAAAAATCTGTAGCAGTTGCCTTTATAAAAAAGCGGTGTATGTAAAATCAGGACCTGGTGACATCGAAGGAAGAGATAATATTTTCGTAAAATGGTTTATTTAGGAGGTAAAAAATGACAACAATTAAAATATGGGATAAAAAATCAGACTTAAATAATATACCAAAAACAGCGTGGGAACAAGCATATCCTGAATCGGCATATAAGACATTAGTACTCGTTGATAGTGAAGTTTTATGGCTTGAAGATATCAAGAGCCAAGGCTTTTCAGGAGACACAGACGTGGCAGTAGTAGAATCATTCCTTGCCAAGCGTGAGGAAGACAGGCTAAAGGCTGAAAAAGAGGCTAAGGCTCAGGCTGATCATGAGAAGTCTGAGATAGAAAAGCGAGTTGAAGAAGAGGCTAATAAAGTGAGGCTAGAGTATGCAGTAGCTGTAGCAGAGCTTACAGAAAAGATTGAAAAGGATAAGGTGGAACTATCTACAGCTATAGTAGAAGCTATAGAGATGAAAGCAGGAGGTACAGTATAATGAGTGCATTAGCTAATTTGTATGTTTATTTGATTAAGCAGAAAAAGAGAACAATTGAACAGGTCCCAGACTTCTTGAAAAAAGAAGTTGAGGGTCTGCTAAAAGAATCTGAATAGAGGTGTTATGTATGAAGAATTTAATTGATAGGATTAGGTTCTTTTTTTATTGCATAAAAGTATCATTGGAAGGGGGTGAGTTGGATATGGCAATGTGTTATGTAACTTGTATAGTTGCTGGTGTTAGAACTTATGCACAAGTTCCAAAGTTCCTAAAGGCTAAGGTTAAGGAATTACTTATAGCTATGGACCTAGGTGAACTTGTAAAGGAAGATTAGTAGCAATCTGAATCTCATAGACCTGGGCATGTCTTAAAACTGCCTATTTTTTTCAATAATAAGGAGATTGAAATTTTGAAAACATTAGTAGAAATGTGTAAAGGATATGGGATACAGGGAGCGTGGACTATAGCACTGTCGGTACTTACTTACTTAGTTCATAAAAAGTTAAAAAAGCATGAGGAAATTGTTGAAAAAAGCAAAAAGAAACAAGAAAATATAGAGATTGGACTTCAAAGCTTGCTTTACTTTAGACTTACAGAGCAGGCTAAGATGTATATTCGTCAAGGCTATATAACACTTCAAGCCTATAAAGATTTGGAGTATTTTTTTACTGCATATTCTAATTTGGGTGGTAATGGAGTGGCTAAAAAGTTGTATGAAGAATGTAAAGAGCTTCCGATAAGAGAGGAGATGTATTATGAGTAGAATTGAAAATAAAATAGAAAAGAAGTCAAATAGGGTCGAAAGGTATAAGAACCCGTACTTTTGGATTGGTCTAGGGGGTGTAATTTTAACATCTTTACAGGTGGAAGCTACTAGCCTAACATCATGGTCTAGTGTGGGGGATTTGCTTTTAAATACGCTGTCTAATCCGTATCTGCTAGGCACTACAGCTATGGCGATATTGGGTGTAGTGATAAATCCTAGCACTAAGGGGATAGTGGACTAAAGGGGGATATAGCCCTCTTTTTTGATGTGAAAAGTTGAGTAAAAAGGAGTTTATTATGATAATTGATATACATGCAGGTCACAATCCTGCTAATAAGGTAGCTTGTGGGGCAAGTGACTTACTGAATGAATCTATAGAAAATAGAATTATACTAGGGAAGTTAAAAAATATCCTTACTAGTCAAGGGCATAAGGTCTATGACAGTACTTGTAATGATGGGTATAGTGTAGGAGATATAATAAACAAGATTGTGAGGAGTGTTAACTCACATAAGGACACGGAGCTGGCTGTATCTTTGCACTTCAACGCATATAAACCACAGCACCACCAAGATGGCCATGTGATGGGGTGTGAAGTGCTACATTATGATGAGAGGACCTTTAAATATGGCACTCAGATATGTAAAAATCTTAATGCTATAGGCATACCGACACATGGACAGCCTAACAAGATTAGAAGAGATCTAGGCTTTATAAGGTCTACTAATCCACTAGCAATACTTATTGAAATATGCTTTGTTGATGATAGTGACGATTACAATAGGTACAAGGGGCATGAGGACGCTGTAGCACAAGCTATAGCACTAGGATTGCAGTTAAAGAATTATACGTCAAGCAATCAATCAAAACCTAGCACGCAGGCTACTACAAGCCCTAGCAAGCCTTTAGATAGACCGATAATTGATGATGTCAAGTTTGTAGGCAATCCGACAACTTGTGTGGCACAGATGGAAGCGTGGGCTATAGCTAATAATGCTATTGAGTTTGCTAAGATTGCTAAGTCTTGCTATGATACTTGCATAAGTATGGGATTGGATCCTGCACCTGTGTATGCTCAAACTGCCCTTGAAACTGGCTGGCTATACAAGAATGGGCAGTCGCAGGCTGGTATAAATGCTAGTTATCATAATCCATGTGGTCTAAAGGTAACTGCTGGGGGTAGTGACTACGATAAGAACGCTCACAAAGTTTTTAAGGACTGGAGTGAGGGATTTAGGGCAATGGGTCAGCATCTACTACTATACTACGGTGCTGAGGGATATCCGCTTAAAAATCCTGTGGACCCTAGGCATTTCAAATTCCTATTTGGAAAGGCTAAGACAGTAGTCGGTCTTGGTGGTGAAGGTAAGTGGAATAATAATCCTGAATATGGTAAAAACATCATGAAGTTATATAGGAAGCTACTAGCGACTGAATATAAAAAACCTGTTGAAACGCCTATAGCTCCTAATATCGATACTAACAATCTTACTATAGTGACTTATACTAATATCGCTGATATGCCTGCTGCAATGCTTATAAATACTTGGCTGGGCTATCCTGTAGTCAATACTAATTCATTTGGATTTGATAGGACTAGGTATGCTAACATTCTTCACGTAGGCGGTGCTGGTGCTCCTAGTGGCTCTACAGTGCTTGCTGGTAGGACTAAGTATGATACGCTTGATGTGGTAGTTGATTATATAAAAAAGAATAAGAAGTAACTAAAAAGGGTGGCTTAGTTGCCACCCAACTTTTTTAGAAAGCTATATACAGCAATTTAAGGTATAAAACCCTTTACAAAATTTGCTACATCAAGACTTTTTTCTTTTATCATTTTTCATATATTCGGGGAGTTCATCAATTCTTGCACGGTCTAATCTATAAATATCATATTAAAAAAATGGGTCCTGTATGGCTGATAAATGAAAACTATATAAAACAGAAGTACAAAAAGCGTGATTCTATGGTAAAATAGAATGTAGTAAATAAATAAGGCACTGGTTACAGTGCCTTTATAGTGAGGAGATATAGTTTTGAGTAAAAGAAAACAAAAACAAGTTTCTAAAGATTTAATTTTAGAACAAGATAAATATATTGAGAAGTTATTTTCAATGAATGAAGATTATTTTTTAAAGAATGGAAAACGAAAATCGTATTTCTGCCTGACATTTGGATGTCAAATGAATGAGCATGACTCAGAGATGTTAATTTCAATGTTAGAGTCAATTGGTTATTCAAGAGCTCTATCAGAAGATACTGCTGATATTGTAATATACAATACATGTGCAGTAAGGGAAAATGCTGAGCTAAAGGTGTATGGTAACCTAGGTCACCTAAAGTCAATCAAGAGAAAAAGACCAGACATGAAGATAGTTGTCTGTGGCTGTATGATGCAGCAAGAGCATATAGTTGAAGAAATAAAGGCAAAGCACCAACATGTAGATCTTGTGTTTGGTACTCATAACCTTTACAAGTTCCCAGAGCTACTAGCAAGTACATTTGAATCAGACAAGATACTTGTAGATGTTTGGGATATAGATGGCGAAGTTGTTGAAGGTTTAAAGTCAAACAGGAAATTTGATATAAAGGCATTTGTAAATATTATGTATGGTTGCAACAATTTCTGTACCTACTGCATAGTTCCCTATACAAGGGGTAGGGAAAGATCTAGAAAGCCTAAAGATATAATTTCTGAGATAGAAGACCTAGTAAAGGGCGGAGTTAGAGAGGTTACATTACTTGGTCAAAATGTCAATTCTTATGGTAAGACATTGGAAGAAGATGATAGGATTAGTTTTGCAGACTTACTAAGAAGGGTTAATGAAATAGAGGGGCTTGAGAGGATAAGATTTATGTCTTCTCATCCAAAGGACATATCAGATGATGTGATATACGCTATGAGGGACTGTAAAAAAGTCTGTGAGTTTTTACATTTACCATTCCAGGTAGGTTCTACATCACTTTTAAAGAAGATGAATAGACACTACTCTAAGGAAGACTATCTAAATATTATCAAGAAGGCAAAAGAAGAGATACCTGATCTTGCCTTTTCTACAGATATTATGATAGGTTTCCCTGGAGAGACAGACGAGGATGTTCAGGATACAATAGATATATGTGAAGAGGTAAGATTTGATACGGCCTTTACATTTATATATTCAAAAAGACAGGGAACACCTGCAGCAAAAATGGAAGACCAAATACCTGAAGAAATCAAGCATAAGAGGTTTGACAAGGTCCTTTCTGTAATAAATAGGATATCAGGTGAGAAAAATCACCTATACGATGGTAAAATTGTAGAAGTCTTAGTAGAAGGTGCTAGCAAGAAAGATTCTAGTATTATGACTGGAAAATCAAGACAAAACAAGACTGTGAATTTCACTGGAGGGGATGAGTCTCTAGTAGGTAGGCTTGTAAATGTCAAGATTACTGATCCTAAGTCATTTTCGCTTAATGGGCAGCTAGCTGAGGTAGTATCATAATAGGAGAGTGGACTATGACGAATAAAAAAATAATAGCCTTATTGTTTTTTGCTACCAGCCTCCTAGTGGGTTGTGGAGAAAAAATAGATAGAGAGCAGTATATAGTCTCTACAGATGTAAAGGAAGATAAGGTTGAATACGAATTTTATAACAATTCAGTAGTTGATAGTGGCTATAACTGGTATAATACTTATATAAGTAATCTGATTCAACCCTTAAAAGACAGAGACTATAAGATAGAACCACAAAAAGTTAAGGAACAGATAAGACTTGTGAATAATAAAATCAAGGAAGTAGACGGTATTGACCCTAAGAAGGTTCAAAAAGCAATAGACTTGGTTGCAAAGGACCAGTCAAAGAACAATATAAAGGACAAGGTCTATGATGATAAGATGAAAGACTCTAAAAAGAATGTACCCCACAATATTGAAACGATGGTAAAAATGTTGAGGTCCATTGAAGATGGGTTAAAACTAGGGCTAGACGGAAGTTTTGATGATAATGATAGGTCAAAACTTGACCAGGTTCAAAAGAATTTGATTTCTGTATATGACGATACCCTGTTAATCCATTAAGTTAAAACAAGATAATGTTAGGTCAGATGAGAGATCAAACATATATCCAGATAAAATATGTATTATAAAAATTTAAAATCTATATAAATTAATAATCAGGAGGTAAGTATGGCTTACGACAGAGAAAACTCTAACTTTATAAGAAACATAATAATAGATGACCTAGAATCTAAAAAACATGACAGTATTATAACAAGGTTTCCACCAGAACCAAACGGCTACCTACACATAGGTCATGCCAAGTCTATATGTCTGAACTTTGGCCTAGCTAGAGAGTTTGGTGGAAGGGTAAACATGAGATTTGATGATACGAATCCTGTAAAAGAAGACGTTGAATACATAGAATCAATCAAAAATGATGTAAGATGGCTTGGTTTTGATTGGAACGAACTTCATTTTGCGTCTGATTATTTTGATGAGATGTATTCAAGAGCAGTTCTATTAATCAAGAAGGGGCTTGCTTATGTAGATGACCTTACTGCCGAAGAGATGAAGGAGTACAGGGGAACTCTTACTGAACCAGGTAAGGATTCACCTTATAGAAATAGAACAGTTGAAGAAAACCTAGACCTATTTGAAAGAATGAAAAATGGAGAGTTTGAAGATGGTGCTAAGGTATTAAGAGCTAAGATTGACATGGCATCACCAAACATCAACCTTAGAGATCCAGCTATATACAGGATATCTCATTCTACTCACCACAATACTGGTGACAAGTGGTGTATATACCCTATGTATACTTTTGCCCATCCACTAGAAGACGCAATTGAAGGTATAACTCATTCTATTTGTACAGTAGAATTTGAAGCCCAGAGACCTTTCTATGATTGGGTAGTAAAGGAATGTGAAATGCCTAAGGTTCCTAGACAGATAGAATTTGCAAGACTTAATATGACTAATACTGTAATGTCTAAGAGAAAGTTAAAACTATTGGTTGACAATGGTATAACTGATGGTTGGGACGATCCTAGAATGCCTACAGTATCAGGTCTTAGAAGAAGGGGTTACACACCAGAGGCTATCAGAAACTTCTGTGCGGAAATAGGTGTATCAAAGGCTGATTCTGTAGTAGATAGCCAGATGCTTGACTTCTTCCTTAGGGAAGACCTACAGCCTAAGTCTCCACTTGCAATGGCTGTTATTAACCCACTTAAACTAGTTATAACTAACTATCCTGAAGGGGAATCAGAAGAAATAGAAATAGAAAACCACGCAAAGAACGAAGAAATGGGCAAGAGAATGGTGTCATTCTCAGGTACCCTATATGTTGAGAGAGACGATTTTATGGAAGTTCCGGCCAAGAAGTACCATAGACTGTATCCAGGTAACGAAGTCAGACTAAAGGGTGGATACTATGTAAAATGCAACGACATTATAAAGGATGAAAATGGAGAAGTTACAGAAATCCATTGCACATACGATCCTGCTACTAAGTCTGGTTCAGGCTTTGAAGGTAGAAAAGTAAAGGCTACAATCCATTGGGTAGATGCCAACAATTGTAGACCAGCTGAGTTCAGACTATATGAACCATTAATTCTTGACAATGATCCTGAAAATGAAGGCAAGCACTTCTTAGATCAGATTAATGAAAACTCTCTAATAATTAAGAATGGTTTTGTTGAAAAGACTGGTACAGAAGGTATTAAGCCAGGAGAAAGACTACAGTTTATCAGAAATGGATTCTTCTGCCTAGATACAAAATACTCAAGACAAGACAATCTAGTGTTCAACAGGATAGTACCTCTTAAGAGTTCTTTTAAAATTGCAAAGTAAATAATATGTATAAATACTTGACTAGTAAGGTTATACCTAACCTTGCTAGTCAGTTTTTTTGTTGATTAACTATATAGCTTTATAAATTTGTGGTATAATTAACTTAATGAGAGTGCGTGGAGGACAGTATGAGTCTAAAAGAATTTGAATTTATTGATGATGCTATTTCCTTGTTAAAGGAGCAAACACCAGCCCTTGAGGTTATAGAAGATGAGTTGGTAAGGTATTTTGGATCACTCCCAATTAAGGATGGCCAGTTAATAGCCGTTAGCTCCAGAATCAAGTCTGAAAGTAGTTTAAAAGAAAAAATAATTAGAAATAGATATATGGTAGACTATGATAGGGCCAAAGATCTTATATCTGATATACCTGACCTTATAGGTGTTAGGATCGAGTGCAAGTTTGTTAAGGATGAAAAAGAAATATTTATGCGAATTAAAAAGTTATTCAACATGACTGATGATGGTAAGTTTTTCTATTCAAAGGCAAACAAGAATATCCTGCTATATATGTTTGATAGGCAGCCCCTAAGACAAAAAAATGGGTTTGAAATCTACAAAATTGACGGTGAGTATACATTCTTGAATAGGAAAATCAAGTTTGAACTCCAGATTAAGTCACTTGTAAATGTCTTTTGGAGTGAAATTGAACACAAAATTATATATAAAAATTCTACTTACTTGTTAGAAGATAAATTTTTGAAGGATATGATGTCATCTATAAAGAATAATCTTACAATGATAGATGACCAGCTACTAAATATATACGATAATTTCAAGTCTGGAAACAGTGTAGATAAGAATACTAGCAAAGACGAGATACATTCCCTATTTGCTAAATTTTTATATGACGCTATTACTGTCAAGATGGAAAACCAGCTTTCATTTAAGATAGACTTCAAGAAGCCTTGTGAGACCATCCTTAGTTATTCTATGAATAAGTATGAGAAACATCCCGACTCCCTAAGTGCCTTTATGACAGAGGAATACAGGAAGATAAACGGCTTTATAAATAAGGACATAGACTTTAATGCAACACTTGAAATAGATGAGGACCTTAAATTTGAGGATGAGTTTTTCTCTGATGTGTCAGCAATATTTATAGAGAAGATGAATAGTGAAGTGACATGGAATTTATTCTTTAGAATACTATTTGAACTTGAACCTGATTCAAATACGGATGACTTTAAGAATTTCTTGAGTTTTTACAAGAAGTCTCTTATAAATATAGAGAGTATCATAAATATAGTCGATAGGTTTGGTGAATACAGCAATAGGATTATAGATGATATGTACAAGTGCATATATAAAATGATCCTAGAGGTTGGACGTATCGAAATATTTTATGACTATAATATTAGTAGGATAAACAAGCTAGCATCAGAAGGTCTAGAGTATGTATGTTATGAATTTGATACTTACTATGATTACATGGAGCAAAGAAGGATAATATCCAAAACTATGGAAGATTCTTTGATAAAAATATTCAAATAAGAGTATTGTAAAGGAAGTGAACAAAATGAAAGAGGCTTTATCATATCTAAGATTGATATTAACCGAGGAGAATAGCCACAAACCAATTTATTTAAAACCTACTATAGAAGCAAATATTATTGATCAGGATAGTCAGGCCATGAAGCTAGATGACTACAAAAAATCGATTGATTTCTTTGCTAAAAGAGGGCTCAAAAAAATAAAGTTTGTGGGTGGTGAACCACTTGAATACAGGGGTTTGGACCAACTTATAGAATATGCAAACAAGTCCGGTATTGAAGATATAGGCATTACTACTAATGGACTTGGACTTGGTACTAGAGTATTAGACCTTAAGGCTAAGGGTCTTACAAATGTAAATTTATCCATAGACTCCCTAAAAGAGTATAGGTACCAGGCCTTGATGCAGGGGGCCAACCTTAAGGAAGTATTTTTGTCTATTGATGCTTGTAGGTCAGCAGATGTAAAAGTAAAGATAAACTGTACAGCAATAAAGGGCTTTAATGATGACGAGTTGCTTGATTTTATGAAGTTGTCTATATCTAATGATATAGATATCAGGCTAGTTGAACTGCTCCCATACGGCATAGACCCAAAGGTATATGAAAGAGGCTACTTAGACCTAAGAGAGGTTATAGACAACACAGAAGGCATACTTGAAGAAAAAGGTGAAGAAAAGAGTCTTGGTGATTATTTTAGGATATACGAAGCCAAGGGAAGAATAGGAATAATAACTAAAAATCATAGAGAATACAAGGAAGACCTAAGGAGGATAAATATTTCTAATAGGGGATATATGAATGTAGGTCAGTTACAGAAAAATGAATATTTTATCAAACCATTGCTAGACGACAAGATGGCCATGAACATACTTTTTAACAAAATTAAATTCGGTGTTTAGTTTATTTATCTAGTCGAGCTCAATATATGAAATTATGTTAAGATGATGTTAAATTTAACCTTATCTTAACATTTTTTTTACAATTCGTGATATTATATTAGCTGTAGGGTATTGTGGTATGTAGCTTAATATATAGCCATGCAAATTTGAGGAATGCCTTATAAGCAAATCGATTAGGAGAGGTGAAGAAATGGAGATAGCAATATCTTTGATTGCTGGTCTGGGTATGTTCCTTTACGGTATGAACGTAATGGGAGATGGTTTACAAAAGGCAGCCGGTGATAAACTTAAAAAAATTATTGAAATGTTGACTACCAATAGGATAATGGGAGTCTTGGTTGGTGCAGTTGTTACTGGAATCATACAGTCTTCAAGTGCTACTACAGTTATGACAGTTGGATTTGTAAATGCTGGAATTATGACATTAAAACAAGCCATAGGTATTATAATGGGTGCCAATATCGGTACTACTGTTACAGCCCAACTTGTATCTTTTAGTATTGAAAAGTATGCTCCGATAGCTATCGGTATAGGTGTTTTATTTTGGTTATTTTCAAAGAACACTACAGTAAAGAATTTTAGCGAAATCTTGATAGGTTTTGGTATACTTTTCGTTGGTATGAACTTTATGAAGGCAGCAGCAGCTCCAGTATCAGAGATGCAGTCAGTACACAATGCCATGTTGTATTTGAGTAGGAACCCACTTCTTGGTGTCTTGGCCGGTTTTATGATTACAGGTACTATACAGTCGTCAAGTGCTTCAATAGGTATATTGATAGTTCTTGCGTCACAAGGTGTGTTACCAATTACAGCTGCTCTACCTGTTCTATACGGTGATAATATTGGTACTTGTGTTACATCACTTTTATCTACTATAGGTGCTAGCAGAAACTCTAAGAGAACTGCTCTTATGCATTTATGTTTCAATGTTATAGGTACAATACTATTCATAGTTGTACTTTCAAGACCTATAATTAGAATAGTTGAGAATGTAGACCCTACTAATGTTCCAAGACAGATAGCCAATGCTCATACACTATTTAACCTAGTGAATGTAGTGATACTTCTTCCGTTTAGTAATTATATAGTCAAACTTGCCTATAAACTTGTTCCACTAAACGAAGAGGATGAGGATGAAAAGCTAGCAACTACTAAGTTCCTTGATGATAGAATGCTTGAAACACCTTCAATAGCCCTATCAAATACAGTGGATGAAATAATTAGAATGGCTAGTAGATCTACAAGGTCTCTTAATTACGCCTACGACTCAATAAAGTCTGGAAGTGATGAACTAAGATCAAAATCATTTGACTACGAGCAAATAGTTAATTCTTTACAGTACGATATAACTAATTTCTTATTTAAATTAACTACTAGAAACCTTAGTGACGCTGAAAGGATAAAGACTGATGTCTTGTTTCATATAGTTAACGATATAGAAAGAGTCGGTGATCACGCTGAGAATATAGCAGAGATTTCACAGGAATTGTCTGATAAAAATGTAGTATTTTCAGAAGAAGCTATAAAGGAGTTAGATCTAATATTTGATATAGCATCAAATAACTTCTATGACTCTATAACAGCAATTAAAACAAACAATCTTGAGCTGGCTGAGACAGTAGCTCAAAGAGAAAAGAAGGTAGACCTACTTGAACAAAGTGCTAGAAACTCACATATGGCAAGGTTGCACGAAGAATCTTGTTCTGTTGAAGCAGGTATATACTTCTTAGATATAATTTCAAACCTTGAGAGAATTTCTGACCACTCAAAGAACATAGTTGAAGAGATGAACAGAATGCAGGGACATATATAAGTTAAAGCCCCATTTGGGGCTTTTTTCTTATAGAATATTTTTAAATGGAGGATAATGTGCTTAGTAGAGATAATATAGATATAAAAAAATTGCCAAAAATAGACTTACATAGACACCTAGATGGGTCTTTGAGGGTCGAATCTGTAATTGATGAAGCAAGAAAACAAGGTATTGACATAGGTGATTATAAGGACATTGAGTCTAGACTTACCGCCAAGGAAAAAGAAGCTTCTTTAGTAGATTATCTGAAGTGCTTTGATCTACCTATAAAACTTATGCAGACAAGTCAGGCCCTTGAAAGGTTTACCTATGAATTTTTTGAAGATGCCTATAATGATGGGTTGGTATACTTAGAACTGAGATTTGCACCTGTACTGCATACTCAAAAAGGCCTATCCCTAGCTGATGTCATAGGGGCAGTAAAAAGAGGTATGGACAGGGCTACAGAGGATTATCCTATATATGGAAATATAATACTTTGCTGTATGAAGAACTTATCCCAGGACCAGGCAATAGAAACCATAGAAGCTGGGAAAAAATTTATAGGTAAAGGTGTTGTAGGAGTAGATCTTGCTGGACCAGAATGTGAAGGCTTTGCTCACAAGTTTATAGATGCTATGAAATTGGCAAAATCATATGGCTATAGGATTACCATACATGCGGGCGAAGCTGCTTCTGGACAAAATGTTGCAGATTCTATAGAACTCTTAGGAGCTGAGAGGATAGGTCATGGTGTAAGAATTTTTGACAATTCTAATGCATATGGTATAGTAATAGATAGGGGAATTTTATTGGAAATCTGTCCAACTAGTAATATACAGACCTCTACAGTAGAAAGAATGGATGCCCACCCTTTTATTGACTATTATAAAGAAGGAATTAACGTATCCTTTAATACCGACAATACAAGGGTATCAAATACCAACTTAAGTAAAGAATTATCAATAGTTTTTGATATGTTGAATTTGGACAAAAATGGGTATAAAAACCTATATGTAAATGCTGTTAAATCTTCATTTGCATCCGAGGCCGTAAAAAATAAATTACTAGCCCTAATATAAATTAATAAATTTTTTGGAGGTTTTAAAATGACAGAAGAAAATAGAGCAATAGGTGATTCAACAAATAAGCCTAACAACAATATCAAAAAGGTTATAGGCGTTATGAGTGGCAAGGGTGGAGTTGGTAAGTCAACTGTGACAACACTCTTAGCCCAGCAGTTAGTTGAAAATGGCCACACTGTAGGAATACTTGATGCAGATATAACTGGTCCAAGTATTCCAAAGTTACTTAATATGGGTGATGCTAAGGCATATTCAGATGGTGATTTTATAGTTCCAGTTATGTCTCAGTCAGGCATAAAGGTAGTATCACTAAACCTTTTGATAGATGAAGAAGAGGCTCCAGTTATATGGAGGGGGCCAATGGTAGGTGGAGCTGTTCAGCAGTTCTACAATGACACAGTATGGGGAGATTTAGACTACCTATTAATTGATATGCCTCCTGGAACAGGTGATGTTGCCCTTACAGTAATGCAGTCTATAAGACTTACAGGAATAGTTATGGTATCTATACCTCAGAACCTAGTGTCTATGATAGTTGCAAAGGCTATTAACATGGCCAAGCAGATGGATATACCAGTTATTGGATTGGTTGAAAATATGAGCTACGTTCCATGTCCATCATGTGATGAAAAGATAAGAATATTCAAGGATGACAACTTGGACAGCTTCTTGAAGGAATACGACCTAGACCTATTAGGTGAGTTACCTATGTCAGCAGAAGTGATAGACATTACAAACAATGGTATCAAGTCACTTAGCCCAGGCCTAAAAGAAGAAGTAGTTGCTATGACTAAAAAGGTTGAGAACTACAAGAGGAAATACAGTATGTCAATGTTTGGTAAATAAGCACTGATAAAGTAAATAAAAATAAAAAATGACTAGCTAAGTCTATCTTGGCTAGTCATTAGTTGTAACTAAAGTTTCTTTATTGATTTTATTGAATTTATAGGAATATATAAGTTATGGTTTTCATCTGCTCCTTCAATCGTAGAGTTTTTTGAAGTATGAGTTAGGGTAAGTGACAAATCGTCTACGTCCGAAATTACACCATAAAGTTTTTTTCTTGATAGATATGAATCAAGTTCTACAAACTCATTCATATGTTCATCAATAAATTCACTGAAACTCAAAGGTCTTCTTTTTCTAGCGTTCAACATAATTACACCCCCTTAAACAAATCTCTATGTTGAATTTTTGAAAACATTTACCTGTTTTATTAAATATATTATATAGCATAATTAAGTGAAAGTAAAGGAGTTTAAGCAAAACATATGAGTTTTTATAGTAAAAATGAAAATAGAATTAAATTAATTGAAGTTAGATATAAATCTAAGTTTCTGAATGTATACGAGGTGATGTATAAAAATAAACTAAACCAGGACAAAAAATGGATTGTAGCCTCAAGAAAAAACAAAAAAGATTACACAGATTTATTAAACAAAGATAGGGAGTTCGGTGCTGATGCAGTATTAATTGTAGGTATGAACAAGCAAGCAGATACCGATAGACTAGTCCTTATAAAAGAATATAGGGTCCCAATAAATGACTATATATATTCTTTGCCTGCTGGTTTAATAGACAAGGATGAAGACATATATGAGTCTGCAATAAGGGAGATGAAGGAAGAGACAGGTCTTGATTTATATGACATTAACAAAGACCTTACCGTTGAGAATTCATACGCTTCCGTTGGTATGTCAGATGAATCACTAGCCATAGTATACGGAAAGGTGAGAGGGAATATATCCAAAGACTACCAGGAAATCAGTGAAGATATAGATACCATTTTGGTTACAAGAGAAGAAGCTAGACAGATAATGGATTCAAATAGCCCAATAGACATAAAAGCTTTATTGGTCCTAAGGGATTTTGTAGGGGATAATATATGTTCACATATCTAATAAGGTGTGAGGATGGGTCCCTCTACTGTGGATATACAACGGATATTGCCAATAGGTACAAAAAGCATAAGGATGGAAAGGGAGCCAAATATACCCGAAATAAAAAAGTGAAGAGCTTGGAACTATATATAGAGTTATACTCAAAGTCTGATGCTATGAGACTTGAGGCCCTTATAAAAAATAGATTTTCCAAGAAAGAGAAGGAAGAACTTATCAATGGAGATGACTCACTTATAGACCAATTTCAGCTAGATTACAAACGTATTGTAAGAAGACCAGATATGGATATTTTGTATACATAACAGATTAAAATTGTGTTATAATATATCATGCTGGGGGTGAGGAAATGTTTAAATTTAAGATCGGACCTATTATGCTATTTATAGTGTCGGTGTTTTTTATAGGGTTGGCATCGAGGTATAACAAGGCAACCGAATTGATTTATACAAATGTTATAAACAGATTTTTTAGAGAAAAACTAAGTCTGATATTTGATAAGATATCTGTTCCAGTTGGGGATATAGTAACTGTAGTTATCATCATATTTATTTTATTGGCAATAATAAACTTTATCAAGAATATAGTAAGACCCAAAAAATGGATCACATATATCTATAGGCTGTTCTGGGGCAGTGTAAATGTCATATGTGTATCTATGTTCATATATGTTTTACTTGCTGGACTTAATTATCATATACCAGACCTATCGACATCGTTAATAGAAAAATACAATCACAAGTATTCAACAGAGGTCAAGGTAAATGCTGACAATGCCAAAAGGGTCGAAGTTTACAAGTATATAGAGTCAAAGGCTGTTGAGACAAAAGAACTTTTAAATACCAATAGTGATGCTGGTGATTCGGATAATTCCAGCTGGGACATAAGGGATATATCAGCTCAGATCAGTCAGGGATACAGTATTATATCAGACCAATTCCCTATCTTAGGTGGTCATTACTGCCTACCTAAGTACTCTATCAAGTCGCCAGTATTTAATATCATGGGGCTTGATGCTAGGTACTATATGTTGACAAATGAGGTGAGTGTAAGTAACGAGCTACCATCTTTATATCAGCCATTTATATTAGGCAAGTACATGGCATACCAAAGAGGAGTTGTAAAAGAGGATGAGGCAGAGTTTTATTCATATCTCGCCCTAATCAATTCTCCTGATCAAAAGTTGAGATATTCAGCTTATATTTCTATGTTGGAATCACTTTCAGAGGGGTTGAAAGTAACTGATAAGATAGAATACAATAGATTGATGTCTTCACAGAGCCATGCTATAAAAAAGGATATAGAAATAATCAGAGCCTATAAAGCTAGCTATGGTATGGGTAAGGACTTTAAGGACCTATACAATTATACATTTAGAAGGGTGAATGGTGACGTAAGAGTTGAACCAGTGAATAGTCAGGTTGCTTATATACTCGCTACTTACTATTCGCTTTCTCCATATCAAAACTAATATAAGTGGTATCCAATTGTAAAATGGGTACCACTTTTTAAAATCCATCACTGTCAAGGTCGCGTCTTTCATTGACACTTGTCAGTCTTTGTTGTAAAATAAAATATGAGTTATTATGTGCAAAGAGGTGAAATCATGTCGCAAAACCCGAAAGTAGATTTTCTTAAAGGGAATTTTTATGAAAAAATAGGTAAATCAGAGTTGGCAGTAGAGAAGTTTGTCGAAGCAGCAGAAGCTGGTTATGACAAGGCTCAGTTGATACTTGGTCAACTCTATGATAGTGTGGGTGAAATAGAAAAGGCTGAAAACTGGTATAAGTTGGCCTTTAATAGTGGTATAGATTACGCTGCATTTAACCTCGGAAATATGTACTATAACAATGAGATATATGATACAGCCCTGTATTGGTATGAGTTGGCATCTCAAAGGGGCATACTTGCTGCTAAGAACAACCTAGGAGTGATCTTCTATATTCTTGAAGACTATGAGATGTCTGAGAAGATACTTACTGAGGCGGCAGGCGAAGGATTTTCAAAATCCTATTTCAACCTAGGATTACTAAACCATGAGCTAGACAAGGAAGAAATGTCTGAAACCATGTACAATAAGGGTGTTGAGGCTTCTGATGAGGATGCTATATACAACATGGCAGTCATTGAAATGGACAGGAGCAACTATGATAGGGCTATGGAACTATACAAGAGACTGACTAAGAAGAAACATATCAATGCTTGTATAAACTTAGGTATTTTATTAGAACTAGGCGACAATTTTAACGAGGCAGAGAAAGTGTACACAATAGCTGCTGAGGAAGGAAATGCCATTGCCCAATATAGATTAGCCTACATATTAGACAAGAAGAAAAAAGAATCTGATGCTATCCACTACTATGAGTTGGCAGTTGCACAGGACTTTACCCTTGCAAAATACAGGTTGGCCAACCTATATAACAGGAACAATGATACAGACAATGCTAGAATATACTATAAACAAGCTGCGGATGATGGCGTCAAAGAGGCAAAAAACAACCTAGCTGGAATACTTTTTGAAGACAAAAACTTCAAAGAGGCTGGAAAATACTATAAGGAAGCTATAAAAGATGGTTGTTATAATTCAGCTGAAAACATGGGTGACTTGTGTAGGGCGTTAAAAGAATATGATCTTGCCCTTAACTACTATAAGATGATACCTGATTCTATATCATGCCAAATCAAACTTGCAAATATCTATGAAAAAAAGAATGACATAGATAACATGACTAATTGGTATAAAAAAGCAGCAGATAATGGTGATTTGGAGTCTTGTTTTAAACTAGCTACTATATATGAAAGGACCGGCAACCCAAAAGGAGCAATCAGATACTATCAGATTGCAGCTGAACACGGCCATGATATAGCCAAGTTATATGCAGGAAGGTTGTTCTTCCTTGAGGCAAACTATGAAGAGGCAAAAAGGTACTTAGAAGGACCTGCCCAACTCAACAATATATATGCTTTAAATACTATGGGAGTCATGTACGACAACTTTTTTAAAGACCCTAAAAAGGCCATAGAATACTATGAGAAAGCAGCTAACCTAAAATGTACTGAATCCATGTACAATCTTGCCCAACTCCTGTTCAGACTATATGAATACGATAAAGCAGAGAGATACCTAAAATTGGGTACAGAATACGGCAATAAGAGATGCGAGTACTTTTTGGCAGCCTTTTACTATAGAAAATCTATGGATATGTTTAAGGCTCTTTCCAATATTAGTTACGAGAACACGAGTGAACTGTCTAATGATATAAAAATATTAAACTTTATAGATGATCACCTTCTTATGACAGACTTTAAGGTCAGCCCATTGATGTATGAAGAATTAAAAGAAGATGTAGAACCTCTATACATTATAGATATACAAGAGGATATAACACAATATATTAAGCCAAAAGAAGTTAGGATGGCTGTAGACCAAGGTGAAGTGGAAGACCTTGATATATAAATTACAAGTTAGGAGGTGATAGTATGATAAGATACTACAAGACAGTTAATCTAAAACTAGAAAGAATAAATGATTTTGAACCTGAGTGTTGGATTAACATATCTGAACCTACATCAAATGAGATAGATGATATGGCAAACTTACTTGATATCGAAGTAGACATACTATCAGCTGCCCTAGACGATGAAGAGTCTTCAAGAATAGAATATGATGAAAATTATACAATGCTTATAATAGATATACCTTTCGATATGTCTGATACAGAGGCATCAAATTATATAACTATACCTATAGGTATAATTCTTACTAAGAATTGTATTTTAACTGTGTGCTCCAAGCAGTCTAGGATAATCAATGACTTTATAGTAGGTCACGTTAAGGAGTTTTATACATTTATGAAAACAAGGTTTATACTTCAGATTTTGTATAGAAACGCATCTTACTACCTACTATACCTAAGAAGGATCAACAAGAGAACTAATGCAATAGAGCATGAAATTTACTCATCAATGAAAAATAAAGAGCTAAACCAGTTGCTACAATTGGAGAAGTCTTTGGTATATTTCTCTACGTCGCTCACAGCCAATGAAGCTACCCTAGATAGGATAGTGAAACAAAATATTATAAAGCACTATGAAGAAGATAATGACTTATTAGAAGATGTTATTATAGAGAATAAGCAGGCACTTCAGATGTCAAAGATGTATGGAGATATCCTTAGTAGGATTATGGATGCCTTCTCTGCTATAATATCCAACAACCAGAATACTGTTATGACAAACTTGACTATAATCACTATTATAATGGCAGTTCCAACTATCATATCCGGTCTATTCGGTATGAACGTTGGCGGTATACCTTTTTCTAGTCATCCACTTGGATTTTTGATAGTAAATGTTATTACAGCCCTTATATGTGTCGTGTCAACTATATATCTAGTTAAGAAAAAGTTCTTGTAAGAGGAATTATTATGAAAGAGATTTATTATGAAAAATTCTTGTCTATAGATACAAAGAGGGCAGAGACCCGTATGGATAGCTGCAAACTCTACAATAGGTATGAACCAACGCCCTATGAGGTCTTAGAGAAGCTATTGGATAGCTATGAGATATCAGACCAAGACCACATAGTCGATTTTGGGTCAGGTAAGGGTAGGGTAGCCTTCTTTTTAAATTGTTTTACAGGTGCAGGAGTTACTGGTGTAGAACTAGTTACTGAATTTCACGACAAGTCAATAAGTAACTACAAATCATACAAGGCTTGCCAAACAAAAAAGTCAAACTTGTTTGATGGTTTAAAGGCTAAGAAAAATGCTGACAAGACCAAGATATTCTTTGTAAATGACTATGCAGAAAGATATGCAATATCTAGGTTTGAAAACAAGTTCTTCTTTTTTAACCCATTCAACAAGATGATATTTATAAATGTAGTAAACAATATTATAGGGTCCTATGAGGAATTCAAAAGACCCATTGATATCATAATGTATTATCCATCCATGGATTTTATAGACTATCTTGAGGATAAGACGGTATTTAACCACATGATGGATATAGATACTAGCGGTGATCAGTTTACTTCTAATAATTTCAGGGAGAAGATATCAATCTACAGGATAGGAGATATGGGCCTTGATAGTTTAGGAAGTTGCATTTCTCAAAAAAACGCAAGTAAACCTTGCTATATAAAGATGAAAAAATAGGCTGCCAAAATGGCAGCCTTATTTAAATCTATAAATTATTAGTCTATAACCTTGTTCTGTAGAGATCTATTGTACTTGACTCTATCCTGTTCATTTAGGATTTTCTTTCTAAGTCTGATAGAATCGGGTGTTACTTCTACTAGCTCGTCATCTTCTATAAATTCAAGTGATTCTTCAAGTGTAAATATCTTAGGTGGAGCGAGCTTGATAGCATCATCTGAACCAGATGCTCTGACGTTACTCATTTTCTTGTTCTGCATGGGTTTACTACCATGTCTTCTTTTCTAGAGTTCATACCTATGATCATACCCTCGTATACATCTAGACCTGGGTCTACAAATAGTGTACCTCTTGATGATAGGGCATTTAGGGCATAACCCATTGTCTTACCTGGTGTCTGAGATATTAGAACACCATTTAATCTTGAAGGTATTTCACCCTTGTATTCTTCAAATCTTTCAAATGATGAAAGTAGGGTACCTTCACCTCTTGTAACATTTATAAATTCACTTCTGTATCCTAGAAGCCCCCTAGTAGGAACTATATACTGGATCTTAACATAGTCTCCTTCAAGAATCTCCATTGATTCCATCATACCCTTTCTTAGGTTTAGTTCGTTAATTACTGAACCTGAGTATGTTTCTGGGCAAGATACAGTTACTCTTTCAACTGGCTCTAACAAGTTACCTTCTTCATCCCTATGCATCAATACCTGAGGCTTAGATACACCTAGTTCGTATCCTTCACGTCTCATGTTTTCTATTAGGATAGAAAGGTGAAGTTCTCCACGGCCGCTGACCCTGTATCCATCAGTAGTTTCTAGAGGTTCAACTCTTAGACCTACATTTACTTCTAGTTCTTTTTCTAGTCTTTCCTTTATATGTCTTGTAGTTACAAACTTACCGCTTCTACCAACGAATGGTGAGTCATTTACCATAAAGTTCATTGATAGGGTAGGCTCTTCAATTAGGATAGCTCCCATTGGAAGTGGCTTGTCTACTGCACATATAGTTTCTCCGATTGATATATCAGATATACCAGCTATTACAACCATTTCTCCTGATACAGCCTCATTAGTCTGTACCTGCTTTAGACCTTCGTATACAGATAGCTTTGAAATCTTTCCTTTTCTAGCTTCCTTGCCTTCAGAACATATAGATATAGGTTCTGATGCATCTAGCTTACCCTTGAAAACTCTGCCTATACCAAGTCTACCTATATAGTCATCATAGGCTAGGGCAGATATCTGAACCTGAAGTGGTTCTTCATCGTAGTCTGGGTAGGCATCAACATGGTTGATTATTGTTTCGAATAGTGGAGATAGATCCTTGCCTTCTTCATCTAGTTCCTTGATTGCGATTCCCTGCTTTGCTATACCATATACTATAGGGAAGTCACACTGTTCATCTGTAGCATTTAGCTCTACAAATAGGTCGAATACCTCGTTTACAACCTCTTCAGCCCTCTGGTCCTTCTTGTCTATCTTATTTATAAATAGGATAGGTCTTAGGCCCTGTTCTAGAGACTTCTGAAGAACAAATCTTGTCTGAGGCATTGGTCCTTCTGTAGCATCTACAAGTAGGATTACTGTATCAACTGTTTTAAGTACACGCTCAACTTCAGAAGAGAAGTCACTATGGCCTGGTGTATCCACTATATTTATCTTATACTTGTCATGTCTGATTGAACAGTTCTTAGAATATATTGTGATTCCTCTTTCCTGTTCTAGGTCATTACTGTCCATGACACAGTCTTTTACTACTTCGTTGTCTCTAAAGACACCACTCTGATTTAAAAATGCATCTACTAGGGTAGATTTTCCGGCATCGACATGCGCGATAACCGCAATATTGATAATGTTATGTTCTAAACTCACAAAAAACGCTCCTTCTTTTTATTTATGTTACTAAACCAACCTGGTATATATTACTAGATCTTAGTCTTGTATTATTAAAATTAGTCAACTTTATAAGTATATCAAAAATGGAGCGTTTTGTACATACAATCTCGTATAAATATTTAATTGTCATTCTTAATTTTAATTGTAAAAGCTAGTAAAATGCCCTTATATAATTTGAAAAATTAAGTATTTTATTTCTTCGGCATAAAATCATCCTTGTCATTGTCATAAGACCTTACAAGATAGGTAAGTATAAAGCCGCAAGCAAGTCCACCTATTACTATTTTCCATGGGACATCATGACCACCTATCATACTTGATATTAGGGTTCCAACTGCAGAAAAAGCAGAGAACATAGCTATAAAATATAGCAGATATTTTGTTGATTTACTCATTTTAATTCAAGCAAGACTAATATCCTGCTTATCCTCCTGTGATAATTTAGTATAAATAAAAAATAATTTCTTATAAGCTATATTATAAGATACTTCTTCTATTATTTCAATCGTTTGCAGACTATTGTTAGCTATATGGATAGATGTTTTAAAATTTAGTTGAATTGCTATTCAAGTAGATATTTGCCTAAATTTTTAAGTCTTTATTTATGCAGACGATTAAGTATATAGTTGAATAAATATAAGAGGGGTATTTTTAAATAAATAATCATTCTCTACTTGATAAAAATACCTATGAGGGGTATACTTATTGTAGGAAATATAGGAGGTATACAATGACAGAATTTAATAAAAGCGATAAATATATAGATAAAAACAATGATAATGTCATAGAAAATGACAGGTATGGAAACAAAAGCCTGGGTAAATACACGAATAAAGATACAGTTTCTACAGACACTAGTCCTACTAGAGAGATAGATTTCTATGTAAAGGGGATGTCTTGTGCTGCTTGTTCTAAGGCTGCTGAAAGATCTTTGAATAAGACATCAGGTATCACTAGTGCAAGCGTCAATATAGCTACAGAAAAGGCGTGTGTAGTATATAATCCAGACCTGTGTAGTCTTGAAGATATGAAAAAATCCATAGAAGGGGCAGGTTTTAAACTTGTTACTAACGAAGAGGCTCTTAATGATGCTGGAGAAAATACCAGTAGGTTGAATTTTACAGTGGCAATTACCCTTGCAGCCATCCTGTTTACTATTTCTATGGGGCCTATGATGGGTATTAGGTTGCCAAAAATAATATCTCCACACCACAGCCCAATGAATCATTCAATACTGCAATTATTGCTTGTCATACCTGTTATGATTGCGGGTAAGAAGTTCTACACAAACGGATACTCATCACTATTTAAGAAAAATCCTAATATGGATTCTCTAGTGGCGGTATCGACAACAGCTGCCTTTTTATTTTCCGTGTATAATACGATAAAGATGTGGCTTGACCCTTCATTTACAATGGCTATCATGGACAATGGGCACCATTTGCCCTTGTACTTTGAATCATCCGCAATGATAATAGCCCTTATAATGCTGGGCAAGCACCTTGAGACAAGATCCAAAAACAAGACCAACCAAGCCATCAAGTCACTGATACAGCTCCAAGCCAAGACAGCCATAATAGAAGTAGACGGCATAGAAAAAGAAGTTGCTATGGAAGATGTTATAGTTGGAGATATAATAATAGTAAAACCGGGTGCCAAGATCCCTGTAGACGGTAGAGTAATCGAAGGCAAGAGCTCGGTTGATGAATCAATGTTGACAGGAGAGTCAATACCAGTAGAAAAGTCTATTGGAGATAGGGTGGTTGGAGCCAGTATAAACAAAAATGGCTATATTAAATTTGTGGCAGAGAGGGTAGGTAGGGACACTAGCCTTTCTCAGATAATAAGACTCGTTGAAGAAGCCCAAGGCAAGAAAGCTCCAATAGCCAGCTTGGCAGACAAGGTGTCTGGAATATTTGTGCCATTTGTTATGACGATAGCCCTTATTTCAGGATTAGGCTGGTATTTTATTGGACAAGAGACATTTGAATTTTCCCTTACAATATTTATATCGGTTCTTGTAATAGCTTGTCCATGTGCACTTGGACTTGCTACACCTACAGCTATAATGGTCGGTACTGGTAGGGGGGCAGAGAATGGTATGCTTATAAAGGGTGGAGATTCACTAGAGTCTGCCCATAAGATAAGTATGGTTGCATTTGACAAAACCGGTACAATAACATATGGACAGCCGGTGGTTACTGATATAGGCATAGTAAACGAGGCCTATGGTGAAAGTGACATTATAAGAATAGCAGCATCACTAGAAAATAAATCAGAACATCCTTTGGCCGAAGCTATTATGACCAAAGCCAAGTCTATGAATGTCGATATAGAAAAAATAGAAGATTTTGATAGCATAACTGGTATGGGTATAAGGGCTAGAATTGCTGGAGACAGAGTCATGCTAGGCAACATAAAACTAATGGAGGGTCTTGATATAGATTCAGATATATTAAAAAATTCAAATATACTAGCCAAGCAAGGAAAGACACCTATGTTTTTGGCTATAAATGATGATCTTGCAGCTGTAATATACGTTTCAGATACGATAAAGGATACCAGCAAGAGAGCTGTAGATCTTTTACACTCTATGGGAATAAAAGTTGCTATGATTACTGGGGATAACAGGGATACAGCTATGGCAATCGCCTCACAAGTTGGTATCGACAAGGTGTATGCACAGGTATTGCCTTCTGAAAAATCAGATGTTGTAAAAGAGCTACAAGGGACCGGTGAATTTGTTGCAATGGTAGGTGATGGCATAAATGATGCTCCAGCACTGGCAGTATCGGATGTTGGAATAGCTATAGGTAATGGTACAGATGTGGCCATTGAATCAGCCGATATAGTCCTTATGAAAAATGACCCAAGCGATGTAGCCAATGCGATAAAGTTGAGTAGGGAAACCATTAAAAATATTAAGCAAAATTTAGGTTGGGCCTTTATATATAATATCTTAGGAATTCCATTTGCAGCAGGTATTGCTCATATATTTGGAGGGCCGCTTTTAAATCCTATGATAGCCGCTGCGGCAATGAGTATGTCTTCTGTTAGCGTTGTTACAAATGCCCTAAGACTTAGGAGTTTTAAGACTTTCAATTAAGCCTTTTCCATTTTAATTAAGATTTAGATATAAGAAAAGAACTGGTATGTGCCAGTTCTTTTCTTATATTCCTCTATTTATATCTCAATATCTATAGCCGCTTTTGATGCTAGGCCAATTTCCTTCATCTTGTTTAGAAAGTCTACATGACGAGGGTGTTTTATATACTTTGACAATTCTTGTCCCTTAGGGATATTCACAAATATTACTAAGTCCATGTTAGGATCTAGGTCAAGACAGTTTGTATGGTACTTATAAGAATCTATAACCTTATATTCATCTCTCAACTGATCATATATAGATGAAACTATTGGTCCAAGTGTAGATTCGTCCTGTTTTTTATCAAACTTTAACATTACAATATGCTGCATAAGTCGCCTCCTAATATTTTTTATCTACTACTATTATATACTAGCAATCACAGTTAATCTACTTAAAACCTAAAAGTCTTTATAAAAATCCACTTGCCAAATTACCAATCTGAATGTTATAATTATATTCTAATAAAAATATTCGTACTTTTGCAACAAGCTATTTTGATATTAGTTAAAAATTATGATATAATTGATGTATATTTTTAATAACTGAGATTAATTTTTAAGGAGAGATATAATGCATCAACATAGAATACTGATTATAGATGATGACCTGAGTATTCAGGATCTTCTAGCTGAGTTTTTCACAGCGAATGACTATAGTGTAGATTGCGCCAATAATGGAGTAGAAGGCATTAAGTTATTTAGGGATAACCTAGGCTACGATTTGATACTCTTGGATATTATGATGCCCAATTTAGACGGCTATACTACATGCAAAATGATTAGAAATACATCTAAGGTCCCTATAATTTTTATGTCGGCCCTCAATGCTGAGAATGACCAACTAAAAGGATATGAACTGGGTTGTGACGACTATATAACAAAACCATTTTCATTTAACCTACTAGTTAAGAAAGTAGAGGCTGTTCTTAAAAGAACTTCTGAGACTTCACCAACTAATAGCATAGTTTTTGACAAGATGCATCTAGATTTAGATACATATTCAATAAGTATTGATGGAAATACAGTAGAACTTACACTTAAGGAATTTAACATCCTAAAAACACTGATAGAAAAGTATCCGCAAATAATAACAAGAGAGAGTCTCTTAGATCAAATATGGGGGTATGATTACTACGGAGATACAAGGATTGTCGATGCTCACATCAAGAACATACGCAAAAAATTAAAGATTCCTTATATAAGAACTGTGAAGGGTATAGGTTATACACTTGAAAAAATATTCTAAAAATTAATATCAGTATACGAATATAAGAAAGTTTTTTCACCTACATATATACGCTTTATAGTGGAGAATACAGGTGTTACAATCCATGATGATAAAATAAAGAATGTGTTCTAACCCTTTTATAGGGTCGATTCATCAAGAAACAAGGATACTGGTAGTAGCGGCCTTGGCCTTTACCTTGTTTCAGAACTATTAAAAAAGCAAGGCTGCAGGTATGACATCTATTGTAAGGAAAACTCTACTGTTTTTATAGTGGATATAAAGGCTTACAATAAGTCAAATAATGATTACATATAGGAGGTATTCAATGAATTCGACTAACGAATTGACTGGTATTCAGAAACTATTTCCTCTATTAGCAGAAAAGAATGTTAATATGAGAAGAGAAATTGTAGCTGGTATCACAACATTTTTGACAATGGCTTATATCATAGCCGTTAACCCAAGCACACTAGCAGCGACTGGTATGGATGCAGGTGCCCTAGTAACAGGTACGTGTATAGCAGCAGCCCTAGGTTGTTTCTTGATGGGCTTTATAGCCAATCTACCATTTGCCCTAGCTTCAGGTATGGGACTAAATGCATTCTTTGCATACACAGTAGTATTAAAGGGTGGAGTTTCTTGGGAAATTGCACTTTCAGCAGTATTTGTAGAAGGTATTATATTTATATTCTTGACACTATTCAAGGTTCGTGAGGCGGTTGTTAACTCAATTCCACTTAATATGAAGCATGCTGTTACTGCAGGTATAGGTATCTTTATAGCATTTATAGGTCTTAAGGGTAGTGGTTTTATAGTTGCCAATGAAGCAACACTAGTAAGCATGGGTCATATAAGCCCTACTGTAATATTCGCTTTTGTAGGTCTTTTAGTAATAGGAATTTTTGATAAGAAAAATATAAAGGGGGCTATCCTTGCTGGAATAGTTGTTTCTTCATTCCTAGCATGGGGCTATGCACTTATAAATCCAGAAACAGCTACAAAGCTTGGTATATACCTTCCAGCAGGTGTATTTAAGTACGAGTCTATAAATCCAATAGCTGGTAAGGTAGACTTTTCATTCTTAGCACATCCAAACCACATAGGTAATTTCCTAGTTGTTGTTTGTACACTACTATTCGTTGACTTCTTCGATACAGTTGGTACACTTGTAGGTGTTTGTTCTAAGGCTAATATGCTAGATGAAGAGGGCAAGGTTCCAAATGTAGGTAGAGCCCTTCTTTCTGACTCTATAGCAACTACTATAGGTGCTTTACTAGGTGTTTCTACAGTTACTACATACGTTGAATCATCTACTGGTGTTCTTGCGGGAGGTAGGACAGGATATACAGCTATAACTACAGGAGTTCTTTTCCTACTAGCTATGTTCTTCTCTCCAATATTTATTGCAATACCTGCTTGCGCAACAGCTCCAGCCTTAATATATGTTGGATTTTTGATGATATCTTCACTACACAATATAGATATACACAATGTAACTGAAGGTCTACCAGCATTTATAACAGTTGTAGCAATGCCACTTACATACTCAATAGGTGACGGTCTTACAATAGGTATACTTTCATATGTAGTAATCAACCTACTATACAACCTATTCTCTAAGAAGGAAGATAGGGAGCATGTATCTTGGGTAATGATTATACTTGCTATATTATTTGCTGCAAAGCTGATGTTTATGTAGGATAGCATCTATTAAAAATAAGAAATAAGTACAAGGGTCTAAGATATGTTTTAATATTTTAGGCCTTTTATTTTTATACTATATATAAACAATATTTTTGTATTTTATATTATTAATAGCCTATTGGACTAGATTTAAATTGGTCCTGTATGGTATAATAGAGGCAGTGTGTTTCAGGCAAAACACGAACGTTAAATAAGATTAAAAGAGATTATAAACAAGAATAGAAAGGAAATTAATATGTTACAAGTAACAGATGTAGGTCTTAGATTTGGAGACAAGGAACTATATAAAGAAGTAAACCTGAAGTTTACAAAGGGAAATTGCTACGGTATCATAGGAGCCAACGGAGCTGGTAAATCTACTTTCCTTAAGATTTTATCAGGGGAGATAGAGCCAAATACAGGTAGTGTATCCATAACAGAAAAAGAAAGAATGTCTGTATTACAGCAGGACCACTTTAAATATGATGAGTTTACTGTGCTAGATACAGTTATAATGGGACATGAGAGACTTTGGACTATCATGAAGGAAAAAGATGCCCTATACATGAAGGAAGATTTTTCTGATGAAGATGGTATAAAGGCAGCAGAACTTGAAGGAGAATTCGCTGAGTTAGACGGTTGGGATGCTGAGACAAATGCAGAAAAGATTCTTATGGGACTAGGTATAGACAAGGAATTCCACTATAGCCTAATGAACGAAATGACAGGTTCAGACAAGGTTAAGGTATTACTTGCCCAGTCCCTATTTGGTAACCCAGAGATACTACTACTGGATGAGCCTACTAACCACCTTGACTACGCTTCTATAAAGTGGTTAAATGAGTTTATTATAGGTCTAGATGACACTATAGTAATAGTTGTATCCCACGATAGACATTTCCTAAATACTATATGTACTCACATAGTTGACGTAGACTTTGGTAAAATCCAGTTATATACTGGTAACTATGACTTCTGGTATGAATCAAGCCAGCTAGCACTTCAGCTTATGAAGGACCAGAACAAAAAGAACGAAGAAAAGATAGCCCAGCTAAAGGAATTTATCGCTAGGTTCTCTTCTAACGCTTCTAAGGCAAAGCAGGCTACATCTAGAAAGAAGCAGTTAGACAAGTTGAATATAGAGGAAATACAGCCTTCTAGACGTAAGTATCCATACGTAGCTTTCAAGCCTGAAAGAGAAATTGGAAATGAAGTACTAGAAGTAAAGAACATAACTAAGGTTGTTGACGGTGTAAAGATATTAGATAATATATCATTTAGACTAGACAACGAAGACAAGGTAGTGTTTATGGGTGATGATATGGCAGCAACAGCCCTATTCAACATACTTACTGAAAATGATACAGACTTTGAAGGTGAATTCAAGTGGGGTGTAACTACATCACAGGACTATATGCCAAAGAACCACAATAACTTTTTCGATGACTGTAGTTATTCACTAGTTGACTGGCTAAGACAGTATTCAGAAGAAAAGAGTGAGTCTTATATAAGAGGATTTTTGGGTAGGATGTTATTTTCAGGTGATGAAGCCCTAAAAGAAGCCAATGTCCTAAGTGGAGGAGAGAAGGTTAGGTGTCTATTATCCAAGCTAATGCTATCAAATGCAAATGTACTATTGCTAGATGATCCGACAAACCACCTTGACCTTGAATCTATAACATCAGTCAATAAGGCCCTAGAAAACTTTACAGGAGTTCTACTATTCACATCTCATGACCACCAGTTTATAGACTCTATAGCAAATAGAATAATATTTATAGGTGAAAATGGAATACTTGATAGAAAGATGAACTTCGATGACTTTATTGAGAGCGAAGAAATTCAGGGACTACTTAATAAGATAGTTCAGCAATAGCAATAAAGTAGAATAAGAAAAATTAATCAAATTAATAGTGTCATATATAAGTTGCATTTTGATACCGTGACTTATATATGACTTTTTAATATATAAAATGAATACTTTAGACAGAAAAATATAAAAATTCATTAATTGATTTGTAAATTGTATTCATAAATTATAGTTTATACCAATAAATAGTTGTCATAAAGTCTTTTAGGTCTTTTTATCAGTCATATCTAGTTACCAAAAATATTTTTAAATTTTTGAACATTAGTTATTGTTTTTGGACGCCCACCTGTGATATAATACATCTTGTAAGAACGTGTGTGCTAAGGGATATTTTTCCATTTTTTTACTGGATTTATTATATGTAAGTTTTTAGAATTTAGTTATAAGTTATGAAACATCAGGAGGTGTTGGACTTGATATATGGTTATTGTAGAGCAACGACTGCAAAACAAATAGAGTCGGGCTATCTAGAGGAACAAGAAAATTTAATAACAGACAGGTACTATGGTTGTAATATTTTAAAGGAAACTTCTCTAGATATGAACACAAAACCTGAGTTTGACAAGCTTCTTAAGAGTCTTAAGGCAGATGACACCATAGTAGTTACCAGGTTAGATAGGTTTGCTACATCTATTGGTGATACCTTTGAGATAATTAGGGATCTTAGGTCTAGAGGCATAAATATCCATATATTGAATATCGGTCTTTTCGATTCTTCAGTCTTGGGTAAAATTCTCTACGATACAATCCTTGCTATAAATGAGTTTGAAAAAGCCCTTCTTGTGGAAAGGATACAGTCTGGTAAGAATAAGGCCAAGAAAACTAGTGGATTTAGAGAGGGTAGACCAAAGAAGTACACTGATGAACAAATAAACCAAGCAGTCGAAATGCTTAATTCATATTCTTACAAAAAAGTAGAAGAGATGACTGGCATATCAAAGAGTACCTTAATAAGGGCAAAAAAACAATCATCTAAGTAATTTTTTTAAATAGCAATTTAATAAAAGACTTTACAGGGGCTGACCATTTGGTCTAGCCCCTAAGATTTTAGTAGGAGGTTTTGACATGTATGATATAGACAAGTTTAAAAATGTAGGGACTAAGATTCTAAGCCCAACCTACCAGATGCACTCTTCAGTCGTATTGCCAGTTATAGAAATTACTGGTGAAGACCATATACTCTTTGAACTTAGGAATTCTAAGCTAAAGCACCAACCTGGCGAGGTATCTTTTCCGGGTGGAAGGGTAGAAAAAGATGAAGAGTCAAGGGCCGCTGCAATTAGGGAATTTTGCGAGGAAATTGAGGCAGAAGAATCCCAGCTAGAGATTATATCTAGGATATTTGAATATGCAACTCCTACTAGAGGTCTAATACACTGTTACCTTGCTAGGATAGATAAAAATATTGATCTTTCAATATCAAATGATGAAGTAGAGCGACTATTCACAGTGCCAATATCATTTTTCAAGGACCAAAAGCCTCTTGTATTTAAGAATGCATCTGTAATTGTTCCAGACGAAAAATTAGAGCTATCAGGACTACTAGAAAGGCTAAATATACCACTAAAGGGAGAAGAGTCCTATTCATGGCCTACTCTGTATTATGATATACCTTTTTATGAGTATGAAGAATTTATTATCTGGGGTATAACAGCAAATATGGTAAGAAATTTCGTAGAGATGCTCTGATTTTATGTACTAGATTTATTTATGTGGTAGATTTATCAGTATACAACTTAATTCGTTAAAATGAAAATAATGATTAATTTTTGTAATTCTGTGATATAATTATAATAGATAAACTGAATGTAAGGGGAGCGGTTGCTGAGAGGAATAAATATTCGACCCATAAGACTTTGGATAATGCCGGAGTTTATAAAAGTCTCCAGCACGGGGACTTTTTTTTAGCTTATCAATAAAATACAAGGAGATATTAGATATGGTGATAGCAGATATAGCCGTAATGCCTTTGCGTCCATATGGTTGTGAAGAGGAAATGTACAAAATAGTAGACGAGTGTATAGAACTTGCTAAGAAAAGTGGTCTTAAGTATGAAATAGGAGCCAACTCTACCACTATAGAGGGGGATTTAGATGATGTATTCGAACTTTCTAAAAAAATCCACCTTTTACCTTTTGAATTGGGATGTGAAAGAGTAATTACAATCGTAAGAGTTGACCAGAAAAAAGGTGGTATAACAATTGATGAAAAACTACAACATCACAGATAGTAAAGCTAAGAATCTTAGTAAAGATAGGTTCTTATATAAGTCGACATTATTCTATCCCATAATTACCTTTATAGGCCTATTGTTTGTGTGGGAGTTAATTTGCGTTAAAATGAGTGTGCCATCATACATACTGCCAAAGCCTAGTGATATAGGACTCGAATTTAGGGATGATTACAGGCTTTTATTTATGCATTCAATGGTAACACTTGAAGAGACTATAATTGGTTTTTTGATTTCAATTGTGTTTGCCCTATTTGTGGGTATACTTATGGATTTTATTCCAATTATAAAAAAATGCTTTTATCCAATAATGTATATAACTCAGATGATACCTACGATTACAATAGCACCTTTATTGGTTATATGGTTTGGTTTTGGAATCAAGTCTAAGGTATTGTGTGTTGTATTGACTTGTTTCTTTCCTGTCCTTATCAACTTTATGGCTGGGATAGAGTCAATTGACAGAGACTACTTAAATTTATTTAAGGTAATGAAATCAAGCAAGATTAATACCTTTATTCACCTAAAGTTCCCTATGTCTATGGACAAATTCTTCACTGGTCTAACCATATCTTCAACCTATGCTTTTGTAGCAGCAACAGTTGCAGAATGGCTTGGAGGTAGCATAGGACTTGGAGTCTATATGGTCAGAGCAAAATCTTCATATGCCTTGGACAAGGTATTTGCATGTACAATTTTAGTAGTAATATTCAGTTTGATTTTTGTTGGTATTATTACTTTATTAAAAAATCTATATTTTAAGAACAGGAGGTAAACATGAAAATAAAGAAATTATTATCACTTACTCTGGTAGGGGCATTATCCCTAGGAATACTGTCAGGATGCAGTGGTTCTGGCAAAAAGGCAGATGAAAAATCTGATAAGCTTAAAAAGGTTACACTAGTATTGGACTATGCACCTAATACTAATCACACTGGTATCTATGTAGCAAAAGAAAAGGGTTACTACAAGGAAATGGGCATAGACTTAAATATTGTTCAGCCATCAGATAGTGGTTCAACTACTGTAGTTGCAACAAACCAAGCACAGTTTGGTATATCTTACCAGGAAGATGTGACATATGCTCTTACACAGGAAAAAGATCCTCTTCCAATAAAGGCAATAGCTGCTATTATTCAGCACAACACATCAGGCTTTGCATCTCCAGTAGCCAAGAACATCAAGTCACCTAAGGACTTTGAAGGAAAGACTTATGGAGGTTGGGGTTCTCCGTCTGAAGAAGCTATAATAAAACTTGCTATGGAAAAAAATGGATCAGACTTTAGCAAACTTAAAAGAGTTGATATAGGTCAGGATGACTTCTTTACTGCTACTAAAAAGAGCATAGACTTTGCATGGGTATTTGAAGGTTGGGATGTTGTAAAATCAAAAATACTTAAGGAAGACCTAAACTACATACCGATAAAGGATATTGATCCTAAGCTTGACTACTATACACCTATTATAATAACTAGCAAAAAGATAATAGATGAAGATTCAGACCTAGTAAAGAAATTTATGCAAGCCACTGCCAAGGGATACGATTTTGCTATAAAAAATCCAAAGGACTCTGCAGCTATCCTATCAAAGGCAGTTCCAGAGCTAGACAAGACACTAGTGGAAAAGAGCCAGGAATTCTTAGCATCTAAGTACAAGGATGATGCTCCAGTATGGGGACAGATGAAGGACGAAACTTGGAAGGGTTATGCTGATTTCATGAAATCTAATGGTCTTATAAAGAAAGACTTAAATGTTAAAGAGGCGTATACTAATGAGTTCTTACCAGCAGAAAAATAAGATATATCTCAAAAATTTAGATAAATTCTATCTTGGTGAACCCATACTAAAAGACATAAATATAGTCCTAAACAAGGGTGAATTGGTATCTATTGTCGGACCAAGTGGTTGTGGCAAGTCTACTATATTCAATATAATAAGCGGAATAGAAGAAAAGGATAATGGTGAGGTATATGTAAATGGCCACCTTGGCTATATGTATCAAAAGGATCTCCTATTACCCTACAAGACTATCATAGACAATGTGTCCCTACCCCTAGTATTGTCCGGTATGTCAAAGGTCAAGGCCAGACAAGAGGTAGAGAACTATTTCGATATATTTGACCTTAAGGGATATGAGTTAAGCTATCCAAGACAATTGTCTGGTGGTATGAAGCAGAGGGCTAATTTTTTGAGGACCTATGTATGCTCTAGAGATATAATGTTACTTGATGAACCCTTTGGCGCCCTGGACTCAATCACTAAGGCATCTCTTATAGATTGGTTTTCAGGAGTTAGAAAAAAGATGAATTCGACTATTTTGCTTATAACCCATGATATTGATGAAGCTATCAGCCTATCAGATAGGATATATGTTCTATCTACTAAACCAGCCATGGTTAAAAAAGAATTTACAGTGGATGAAATAAGCAAAAACAATCCAGAAAAAAGAGCAAGTCTAAAATCCGAAATACTATCCTTACTTACATAAGAAATATTCTTGAGAACCTAGTCAATAATTGGCTGGGTTCTTTTTATATAAATGAATTTTGTGTTATAATAATATATTAGAGATTATGTAATAAAATCATAATTACAAGCGTATTGGAGGTATATATGGAAATAGATAAGTCAAAGCTTTCCCCTATGATGAAGCATTATTTAGATACAAAAGAAGAATACAAGGATTGTATATTATTTTATAGATTAGGCGATTTTTATGAAATGTTTTTTGATGATGCACTTTTGGCATCTAAGGTACTAGATATCACCCTTACTGGAAAGGCATGTGGTCTAGAAGAAAGGGCTCCTATGTGTGGTGTTCCCTACCACTCAGTGTCATCCTATCTTACAAGATTGATCCAAGCAGGTTACAAGGTAGCTATAGGCGAACAGGTAGAAGATCCCTCTACTGCCAAGGGTCTAGTAAAAAGAGAGGTCGTGAAGGTAGTTACTCCGGGCACATTGCTTGAAGAGGACAGTCTTGAAAACACTTCAAATAACTATTTGATGGCAGTATACTTTGGGAATGATGCAGCCTCTATATCATATACTGATATATCAACTGGTGAACTAAATACAACAATGATAGATCCTAAAAAAGTGAAGGATGAAATAGCCAAGGTAGGTCCCAAAGAACTGATTACAAATAGACCTGAGTTTTTGGACTCTATTAGGTCCTTGGCAGCAATTGCCAATATTTATTTGAATGAAGATTTTGATAAAGACTTGCTGGACAAGAATATCCTAAATGATATTTTTGATAGGTCCTACCTAGAAAAAAATATGATATTTAATAATCACCCTATGGAATCTTCATTGTCAATAGTCCTAAACTATATAAGAAAGACACAGATGATATCTTCTAATAATATAAATAGGATAAATGTATACAAATCAAATGACTACATGGTACTTGACCTATTTACAAGGGTAAATCTTGAACTTACAAAGACTATTAGAAGCTCCAATAAAAAGGGATCTCTACTACAGGTTATAGACTCTACATCTACTCCTATGGGGGCAAGAATGCTCAGAAAATTTATCGAGCAACCCCTAATGAATGTAGACCTTATCAATAGGAGACTAGATATAACTGAGGCTATTTTGAGTGATTTTAACCTGAGGGAAAATCTAAGAGAAAGTCTTGAAAGAATATACGATTTGGAGAGGATATGTGCAAAGGTAGCCTATGATAAGGTCAATCCTAAGGACCTGATAAACCTTAAGAACTCTATAGCCAAGCTACCAGAGATAGTGACTACAATAGCAAACTCAGATTCACCTGCTTTAGACAAGTTCAAGTCTTCAATAGACTGCCTGTACGATATATATAGGCTAATAGATGAGTCAATTCTCGAGGAACCAAGCCAGGGCCTTAAGGACGGAAATATCATTAAGAGTCAGTATTCAAAGGACCTCTATGAACTTAGGGACATATACAACAACGGGTCTAGTATAATCAAGGACATAGAAAAAAGAGAAAAAGAAAGAACTGGAGCCAAGACCCTTAAGATAGGATACAACAAAGTATTCGGCTACTATATAGAGATAACTAAGGCAGCCCTAGTCCAGTTAGACCTTGATGATTCATATATCAGAAAGCAGACCTTGGTCAATGCTGAGAGATTTATAACTCCTGAACTAAAAGAAGTTGAGGACAAGATAATAAATGCAGAAGACAAGATAAAGAGCCTAGAGTACTCTATTTTCAAGGATATTAGAAACACGATTTACGATAATATAGACAGGATTCAAGTTGTTGCCAAAACCATAGCTGAGCTTGACGTATATGTTTCAAATGCAATCATAGCCAACAAAAACTCTTATTCAAGACCTTATGTAACAGAATCAGGTCAACTTGAAATAATAGATGGTAGGCACCCTGTTATTGAGCAAATAATGGGGCAAGAAAACTTTATAGCAAACAACACATCCATGAATGACAACAACAAGATTCATATAATTACAGGGCCAAATATGTCCGGTAAGTCCACATATATGAGACAAACTGCCCTTATATGTTTAATGGCCCATATAGGTTCATTTGTACCTGCATCATCAGCAAGGATACCAATCCTAGATAGGATATTTACTAGGGTAGGGGCTAGCGATGACCTATCACAAGGCCAGTCGACATTTATGGTAGAGATGGATGAGGTCAGCCAGATACTAAAAAATGCAACAAAATACTCTCTTATAATCCTTGACGAGGTCGGTAGGGGTACATCTACATATGATGGTATATCCCTTGCTTGGTCCATAGTAGAGTATATACATGATAGGATAGGGGCCAAGACTCTTTTTGCAACTCACTACCATGAGCTAACAGACCTTGAGAACACCTATGACAATATTAAGAACTACTCTGTGGATGTAAAAGAAGATGGAGATGACATTATATTTTTAAGGAAGATAGTAGACCGTGCAGCTGATAGGAGTTATGGTATTTATGTTGCCAAACTTGCCAAGTTGCCAGATGACCTGATAAAAAGGGCAGACTCTATCTTAAAAGACCTAGAAAAAAATCACCTAAATAACTCAGAGTCAATATCTCAAGCTACTGGTATATATCCTAAAGAAGAAAATGAAGAAGAAATCCGCCAGCTTAGTTTTGATTTTGTACTTGAAAGAGAATCAAAGAAAAATATTCCTATGGATGAACAAATAGACCTATCTCCATATAAGGATATAATCAGCGAGATAAAGAATATAGATATGATGAACACAACGCCATTACAGCTGATGAATATATTATATCAGCTACAAGACAAGGCTAAAAAGATAAAGTAAAAACAAAGTAAGGAGGTCTTATGGCAAAAATAAATATACTAGATGATTCAACCATCAATAAGATAGCGGCTGGTGAAGTCGTTGAAAGACCCTCTTCAATAATCAAGGAGTTGGTCGAAAACTCAATAGATGCAGGATCATCATATATAAGCATAGAGATAGAAAACGGAGGGAAAGGCCTAATTAGGATAATTGATAATGGTTCGGGCATAGACAAAGATGATGTAAACAAGGCTTTTTTGAGGCACGCTACAAGTAAGATAAACACAGTAGAAGACCTATCATCTCTTGAATCCTTAGGATTTAGGGGTGAGGCCCTTGCATCAATAGCTGCTGTTTCAAAACTTGAGATGCTTACAAAAACAGAAGAAGCCCTAATTGGTCTTAGGATTGTCTTAGATGGAGGTAAGATAAGAGAAAAAGAAGCTACAAGTGCCAATAGGGGTACGCAAATATCTGTAAGGGACTTGTTTTTCAATACACCTGCGAGAAGGAAATTTCTAAAGTCAAACCAAGCTGAAGCCCAGGCCATAACAGATATCGTAAACAAGATAGCCATAGGTAACCCTTCTATAAAAATAAAGTATATAAATAATTCTAAAACCATCTATGAAACCCTAGGAGATGGGTCTATCATAAACGCTATTAGGATGATTTACGGACGTGATATATCTGAAAACCTAATTGAGATAGACTATAGGTCAAAATACTTTAGCATAAGTGGCTACCTAGGCAATAACAATATATACAGGGGCAACAGAAACCACCAGCACCTATATATAAACGGTAGATATATCAAGAGCCCCAATATAAGCAAGAAAATAAACGATGCCTACAAGGCTATAATACCGATCAACAAGTATCCTATATATTTTGTAAACATAAGTGTTGACCCTGCCAAGGTAGATGTAAATATCCATCCTAGCAAGTTAGAGGTCAAGTTTGACCAAGAAGAGGAAATACTAAACGAACTTTCGGACTTTGTAAGAGGTATACTCCTAAAGTCTAGTTTGGTTGGAAGATACAAGAATAATAGTAGGGATAAAGACCTCTATAATAAAAACTCCTTTGCTGGTTTTAACTCTTTTTCATATTCGCCCCAAGAGGTGGAAAATAACCTTACAAGCACTGCTATTAGAGAAGACGTTAGTAATTCTTGTAGCAATCAAAATACTAACGAGTCTCCAAGAGGCCAAGCTGATATGATACAGACACCTATAAGGTTAAGTGATATAAACAATGGTGGCATACAAGATAAGAAGGAAGTCGATTCAAAAATGGAATACCAACAGTCTAGTTTTATAGAGGAGAGTCCTGATAGAAACCCGGATTTTATTGGATTAAAGTTTATAGGTATAATTTTTGACACTTATATAATCTTCAGTAAAAATGACGATATGATAATGTTAGACCAGCACGCAGCCCATGAAAGAATCAGGTTTGAAATGTATATGTCAAAGTACAAGGCCAATGACATATCAGTCCAGATGCTAATTGATCCTATAATTATGGATCTTGATGCCAATGACATGGATACTGTCAGAAAAAATATAGATGTATTCTCTAGCTTTGGCTTCCTTGTTGAGGAGTTTGGACATAGGTCAATATCAATTAGGGGACTGCCTAATACATTTGGTGAGCCAGAGTCAAAGAGGTTTATCTATGAACTAATAGACGGTCTAGGTAAAATAGATAATATATACGACACAAAGTATGACGAAATAGCAGAAATAGCTTGTAAGTCGGCCATAAAGGGAAATGACAAGATTTCGATTGAAGAGGCCAAGCACCTTATAGGACAACTTGAGGAATGCTCTAACCCTTACACTTGCCCACACGGTAGACCTACTATGGTCAAGATGACAAGATATGAAATAGAAAAGCTATTTAAGAGGAGGATGTAGGAATGACGGATAAAATACCAATACTTATACTCACTGGGCCTACAGCAGTCGGAAAAACAGCTCTATCTATCGAGCTTGCAAAGATCTTAGGTGGTGAAATAATATCGGCAGACTCCATGCAAATATACAGAAAAATGGACATAGGCAGTGCCAAGATAAGCCAAGAAGAGATGGACTCAGTAGTCCACCATATGATAGATGTAGTAGATCCAGATGAGGATTTTTCAGTTGCAGACTTTCATGATATGGCAAGTCAAATCATAAGTGACATACACAAGAGGGGAAAGCTGGCAATAGTTACTGGTGGTACAGGACTATACCTAAATTCTCTAGTTTACGATATGGACTTTGGAGGCACAAATTCAGACCCTAGCATTAGAAAAGACCTAGAAGAAATACTAAATGACAAGGGAAAAGACTACCTTTATAGGCTTCTTCAAGACCTATCACCTGAAGCAGCCAAAAGAATCCACCCCAACAACACTAAGAGGGTCATCAGGGCCATCGAGGTATACAAGACAGGTGGAGACATGGGAGACTTTTCAAATGATCTAAAATACAACCCAAAATTTGATGCCAAAATAATCGTCTTAAACAGGGATAGGAGCATCTTATATGATAGGATAAACCAGAGAGTTGATATGATGTTTGACATGGGGCTACTAGATGAGGTCAAGGGACTACACCAAATGGGCTATACTAGTCAGATGCAGTCTATGAAGGGGATAGGCTACAAGGAAGTCCTAGAGTATTTTGATGGTAAAATGACCCTTGAAGAATCCATAGATATACTAAAGCAGGGAACTAGGAGATATGCTAAAAGGCAGATTACCTGGTTTAAGAGGTATGAAAACGCCCTTTGGTTAGACTTAGACAAGGTTACAGAACTTGATGATCAAATCGAGGCAATAAAAGATTTTATAAAATAAGAGGAGATTTTAATGTTAAAGGAAACAGAAGAATTACTACTAAAAGAATACGGAATAAATGGTAAAATTTTTGAACTATCAAAGGATGTGGATAGGGAGATTCAACCACAGTTTGAAAAAATCAAGGAAATAAGAGAATACAACCAGTTAAAGGTCCTAAATGCCATGCAAAAGGCCCACCTAAGTGACAACCACTTCAACTGGACTACTGGCTACGGCTACAATGATATAGGTAGGGAAAAGGTAGAGGAGATATTCTCAAATGTTTTCCATACTGAAGATGCCCTAGTCAGACCACAAATAGTAAATGGTACCCATGCACTATCTCTTACAGTCCAAGGTATAGTAAGACCTGGTGATGAGATACTTTCTATAACATCTGCACCATATGACACACTTCAAGGAGTTGTAGGTATCAGAAAAGAAAAGGGAGACCTATCTGAATATGGAGTAACATATAAGCAAGTAGACTTCTTAGAAGATGGATCTATTGATATAGAGGGTGCAAAGGCAGCTATAAATGATAGAACTAAGCTTGTAATGATGCAGAGGTCTAAGGGATATGCATGGAGAAGGTCCCTATCTATAGAGGATATAAAAGAGGCCATAGATGCCGTTAAATCTGTAAAACCAGATGTCATAGTAATGATAGACAACTGCTATGGTGAATTTTTAGAGACCCTAGAACCTACAGATGTAGGAGTTGACGTCATGGCTGGGTCCCTAATAAAAAATCCCGGTGGTGGACTTGCACTTACTGGTGGATATGTTGTAGGTAGAAAAGATCTTATAGAGCTAATTTCCTATAGGCTTACATGCCCAGGTATAGGAAAGGAATGTGGCTTGACTTTTGGTACTACTAGAAATGTCCTACAGGGCTTGTTTATAGCGCCTTATGTAGTATCACAGGCAGTCATGGGAGCTGTCTTCTGTGCAAGATTGTATGAAAGACTAGGCTACAAGGTCAACCCAGCCTATGATGATCCTAGAAGTGACATCATCCAGATAGTCCAGCTACACAATGGAGAAGAGGTTGTTAAGTTCTGTGAGGGTGTTCAGGCTGCTGCACCAGTTGATTCATTTGTAAGACCTGTTCCATGGGCTATGCCAGGCTATGACGACGAGGTAGTCATGGCTGCAGGTGCCTTTGTCCAAGGCTCATCAATAGAACTTAGCGCAGATGCACCTATAAGACCACCATATAATGTATACTTTCAGGGTGGTATGACTTATGATCATTCAAAAATGGGTTCTTTAAAAGCATTAGAATCTATGGGAATACTATAGTAACTGTTCTTAAAAAAAGAGAGTAGACCTAATGATATGTACCCTCTTTACTGGACAAACCAGTAAGGAGGGTATTTTTATGCGATATAGTTATGAATTCAAAAAAGAATGCGTAGAACTATACAAACAAGGAAAGTGGATGGAAACACCAGAAGGTGTTAAACCTCGTACGTTTAGAGACAAAATTAGATATTGGAGCAAACTTGTAGATTTTCATGGAGAAGAAATCCTTAAACACAATGAACAGAATAAAAAGTGGAGTGCAGAAGAAAAGTTTAAGCTTGTATCAAAAGTATTAGCAGGAAATTCTTACGAAGAAACAGCACTTAAATCTGGAATAAATA
>NZ_KB906606.1:71209-145841 GCF_000381525.1 Peptostreptococcus anaerobius VPI 4330 = DSM 2949 | reverse complement strand
CGTATGAGAATAGTCATCTGGAAACAGTGGAAAACCAGTGAGAAAAGGATGTGGGGGTTAAAGAAACTTGGCGTACCCGAATGGATGGCAAGACAATCCGTAGGATTTGCAGACCATTATCAGGCGGTAGCAAAAACAGCCGGACTTCGCAAGATAACAAAAGAAATCCTCGCAAAGCGAGGACTCATTAGTTGTTTAGATTATTACATGAATTGAACCGCCGTATGCCGAACGGCACGTACGGTGGTGTGAGAGGGAGGAGAAAGTCCTCCCTACTCGATTATATTAATTTTTACCATCAGTCTGCAAGCTTAAAAGAATCATCAGTTATCTCAAGCTTGTTTTTTATATTCTTAGTAGTGTAGACCTTCCTGTCTTTTGTGATGAATATTGCATCTACACCATCAATTGAATCTATAAATTTTCTACCCTTTTCAATTCCTAGGCCAAAGGTAGAAGTAGATAGGGCATCTGCATCTATTGATTTTTCTGAAATAATTGTGACTGCCTGAAGATTGTTGTCAAATGGATATCCAGTCTCAGGATCTAGCATATGGTGGTATATCTTGCCGTCTTTTTCTATATATCTTTCATATACACCTGATGTAACAACTGACTTGTCTGTAAGAACCACTATACCCATAGACTTTTGTTCTGGAGTTGTAGGATTTTGAATACCGACTGAGAAATTTTTTCCCTGACTATTATGTCCAAAAACATAAACATTGCCTCCAAGATTTATTATGGCGTCCTTTATACCATTGGATTTAAGGAGGTCTGCAACCTTATCAGCACAGTATCCCTTGGCGATTCCACCTACATCAAGTTTCATGCCAGACTTTTTTAGAAATACAGTTGATTCTTTTTCGTTTAGGACAATATCCTTGTAGTTGACAAGACCAAGCAGAGGCTTTATTTCATCTTCACTTGGAACCCTTGCCTTGTCGTTACCTATATTCCAAAGGGAAGTCAGTGGACCGATACTGACATCAAACTTGTGGTCCGTAATTTTTGAGTATCCCTCTGCAATTTTTATAACGTTGAAAGTATCGCTTGACACTTTGACAGGCCTTATACCTGCTGCCATATTTATAGCTGATATTTCACTTGAATTCATTTGTGAGCTCATCTTGTTGTGTATATCTAATATGAGTTTATCTACTTTAGGTAGTAATTTATCTGCTTTGGATTTTCTTGTATTTAGGACACTTATGTTATTTACTGTATCTAGGTAGTAGTTGGTAGTGGAATATGTATCTTTTTTGTCGAACATATTATAGGATACCATACCTATAAGGCCTACTATAACAATAGTGGCTATTATTTTTAATAAACTAATTTTTTTCATTTTACCCCCTTTTATGATATAATTGTATAAGTTGTATAATAATTGAACTACAATGTATTATACCATAAATAGTAAAAAAATAGTAAAATATGTTAATGATTAAGAGGATTTTATGAAAAAAAGAGATTTGATATTGATAGCTATCATAGCTATTGTAATAGGACAATTAATAATTATGAATAAATTTATAAACTCTGAAAAGCCTGATAAGGTAGAGATTTATTATGATAACAAGCTATATCAGGAATGCTCTATAAATGATACAAAAAGGATAAATATTAAGTCTGGCGATGTTTATAACATTATATCCATACATGACAAGGGGGTAGAGATGACCCATGCCAATTGTCCAGACAAGGTATGTGTCAAGACTGGATTTATAAACAAGCCAGGTCAGAGTATAGTGTGTATACCGCATAAGATAAATATAAAGATAGTTTCTCAGGATTCAAGTAAAAAAGATGAAGAGATACTTGCTAAATAGGTTTGAAATTATAAATCTTCTTTAGTCTAATTAGGATGATTTTGATATGATGAATGTTTTAGGGTACTTTAGGAGGAAGATATGATAACTTTTAATAATGAATGGGACAGGATTCTGGAGGATGAATTTAAAAAAGACTACTATTTAAAGCTTAGGGAGTTTCTAAAAAAAGAATACTATACCCAGACTATTTTTCCCGATATGTACGATATATTTAACGCCTTTAAGTATACTGATTATAAGGATGTCAAGGTCCTTATTCTGGGGCAAGATCCATATCATGATGACGGACAGGCCCATGGTCTAGCATTTTCTGTTCAACCGGGTATAAAGACACCTCCATCCCTGCTAAATATGTATAAGGAACTAAAAGAGGAGATGGGCTTGTATATACCTAACAACGGATACCTAAAGTCTTGGGCAGACCAGGGTATAATGCTCCTTAATACTGCACTTACTGTAAGGGCTCACCAGGCCAATTCTCACAGGAATATGGGTTGGGAGATATTCACAGATAATGTTATAAAATACTTAAATGATAGGCAAGATCCTATTATATTCGTCTTGTGGGGAGCAAATGCAAGGAGGAAAAAAGACTTTATAGACCAGACTAGACACTATGTCTTGGAGGCACCTCATCCAAGTCCACTATCTGCTCATAGGGGATTTTTTGGATGTGGACATTTTTTAAAGATAAATGAAATACTTGAAAATTTGGGTAAGGATAAGATTGACTGGCAGATAAGAGATATATAGTATCTATACCATAGATACTATATATCTATAGATAATAACTATAATGATATTGATTTTATTATATACATATGTTAATATAATAAGGTATTATCTGGGGGTGAATGGGTGCTGGTGTGCCCTCTAGTCTTCAAAACTAGTATGAGGGGTTAGTAGCCTCTTGGGTGAGTTCGATTCTCACGCATTCCCGCCAATTTGAAAGTTAAGCGATACCTTAGGGTGTCGCTTTTTTTATTAGGAAGCAACTTATTGATAGGTATTGATTTTTATAAGCATTAGTTTTTATAGGACTCGTATCTATTTTTGTGTATGATTTATTATGGAGGTAGTATTATGGATTTTGTGGCATCTTTTAGTGGTGGTAAGGATTCTACACTGTCAATAATTGATATGGTTAAAAAGGGTCATAGGTTGGTGGCTATACTTGTTGCTATACAAGGAAAGTCTTCATGGGTCCACCAAATTGACAAGTCTTATTTTGATAGATTTGCCGATATTTTTGCGTGTCAGATTATATATATAGACTCTTCAAAAGATGATTATGATAGTGAGTTTGTAAGGGGACTTACAGAGGCTAAGTCCATAGGGGCTGACGTATGTATATTTGGAGACATAAATATTTTAGACCATGTGAGATGGAATGAATCTGTATCTAATAAGGCTGGAATAATAGCCTACCATCCACTATTGAATAGGACTAGTAGGTCAGTGGTAAGTGAAATTTTGGAATTAGGAATCAAGTCAAGCATCATCAAAGTTAGAAAAGATATAGATAAAATCTATATTGGATCGAATATCGACAAGGATTTTATAGGAGAATTTTCAAGTAGGTATCCCGATTTTGATATATGTGGTGAAAAAGGAGAGTACCATACTAGAGTAGACCTTGACTCCCTAGAGGATATAATCTCAAAAATACCTTGTGGGGGGGACTTATATTTTGATAATGCGTCTACCTGCTTTCCAAAGGCTCCTGGTGTAGCTGGTATCTGTTCTAGATTTATATCAGATAGGTCTTATTCAATCAATAGGGGAACCTTTAGGGGTGCCTATGATCTCAGTTCAGATATTATTGACCACAGGGAGGATGTTCTAGACTTGTTTGGAGCAGACAAGAAGTCATATGAGTGTGTTTTTACTAATTCTGCTACAATATCAATAAATACCATCCTTTTTGGAAGTCTTAAAAGGGGTGACCATATAATATTAGATGACAAGCTCCACAATTCAACTTGGAGAGTTGTAAATAAATTAAGGGCTGATGGAGTAGAAGTTGACTACTGGAAAATGAAGGATAGTAAATACAGGATTGATGATTTTAGAACTCTCCTTAGAGAAAATACAAGAATGGTGTTTTTGACCATGGTCGACAATATTGCAGGGGCCTATATTGTAGATGATATAGATGACTATGGAGCTTTTGTGTCCTTGGTGAGGGGAAACAATATTGTATACGCTGGAGACGGGGTCCAGCTAGCTATTGAAAGAGAATTTTCAGTGGATGAACTAGGTTTAGATATATTTGTAGCTACTAGCCATATTGGTATGATGGCTACAGAGGGTCTTTCATATTTGATAGGCAAAAAAGAGGTCCTAGAGTCTATAGAACCCTTGTTTTATGGTGGCACAGGTAGCCAGTCCAATTTAGAGACGATGCCTGAAACCCTACCTGATAAGTTTGAAGTAGGCAGTATAAACACAACAGCCATTTTCTCAGCGATAAGGTCTATATCATATATAAGGTCTAGGGGTGTTGCTAGTATTATAGAAAAGAAACACAGGCTTGCAGAACATCTCAGACAAGGCATAAAAAATATATATGGTGTAAGGGTTATAGGGGATGGATCTTTCTGCCTAGTACTTGCGGATAATGACTCTAATATAGATATGTCAGCATTGATGTTTATGTTAGATTACCAGTACAATATAAAGGCTAGGGTAGGTGTTCAATGTTCAAAGATGGCCAATGACCATTACGAATCATACCCTGGAGGTATAAGGTTTAGCATGGGATATTTCAATACGGATAGACAAGTTGACTACCTAATAGAGTCTATCAAAAGTGCTATTAAAAGCTGTTAGAACCGAAAACATATAGTCCATATATTATAGTATGTGTATATAGAATATTTAATATAGATAAAATATATAATTTAGATTTAAGAAATTATATATTTCTATATATTATCATTTGGATTTTCATTTGCAAATATATATGATAGTATGTAGATAGGATTATATTGTCTAGTATTATACATACTAGATTATCACAAAAGTTATAAAATCCTAATATTATGTTAACGGGGGGAAATTAAAATGGCTGATTACAGAGAAATGTGGAAAGACCTAGGTATGGATTTAGAGACTCACGACCTCTTATGTGAGGTATTGCCTGTAGCTTTTACAGATGTTTACCTATCTCAAAAGAATAGACCAGAGGGTATGGGATATTATGATTTTGTTGTTTCTGAAATACACGGAGTAAGACCAGCAGAATTAATTGAGGCACAGAAAAATGGTAAGAAGGTTTTCGGTAGCTTCTGTATATTTGTACCAGATGAAGTTATATTTGCAGCAGATGCGATTGCAACAGGTCTATGTGGAGGATCTCAGTTCTGGGTTCCAGGTGGAGAAAAGGTTTTACCAACTAATACCTGTCCACTAATCAAGGCTTCAGTAGGTGCTAGACTAGATAGAACATGTCCATTCTTTAGAATTGCCGATATGTATATTGGTGAAACTACTTGTGATGGTAAGAAAAAAGCTTGGGAAATCTTAAAAGAGGACGTTCCTATGTATGTAATGGACCTACCTCAGATGAAGAGAAGAAAAGACTATAAGGCATGGGCTGAAGAGATAACAGCTCTAAAGGAAAAGGTTGAAGAATTCACAGGTAATAAGGTGGATGCTGAAAAACTTGCAGCTTCAATCAAGCTTATAAATGATAAGAGAAGAGCACTTCAAAGGCTAAGTAACTTTAGAAAGAACAAGAATATACCTATTTCTGGTAAGGATGTACTTTTAATATCTCAGATAGCTTTCTATGATGATCCTACAAGATTTACACAGATGACAAATACCCTATGTGACGAACTAGACAAGAGAGTTGAAGAGGGCATAAGTGTATTCCCTAAGGGAACAAAGAGAATATTACTTGCAGGTACTCCACTTGCAATACCAAACTGGAAGCTTCATAACATAGTAGAGACAACTGGTGGAGCGGTAGTCTGTGAAGAAATGTGTACAGGTACTAGGTATTTTGAAAACCTAGTTGACGAAGATAGAGATACATTTGAAGGACAGGTAGAGGCACTTGCAGAGAGATATATGAATATCAACTGTGCATGCTTTACGCCAAACGAAGCTAGAATAGATGATATAAAGAGACTTGTAAAAGAATATGATATAGATGGTGTTATAGACGTTAACTTAAAGTTCTGTAACCTATACGACACAGAAGGTTTCCTAGTAGAAAGAGCCCTAAAAGAAGCAGGTATACCAGTACTTGGAATAGAAACTGATTATACAGATGCAGATGCACAGCAGCTAAGAACTAGAATAGGTGCCTTCATAGAAATGTTAGGCTAGGAATTAGTAAATACCTAACACCTAGTCAGCCCAAGTAGATTATTGCAATAGCAGTAGTTGGGCAAGGTCAAAAATATAAAAAGGATTGATGATTATGGAAAAAGTATACTATGTATTGTTTAACAACCATACCAATGGTCTAAAACTACATAAGGTTCTAAGGAGTAAGGGTTTAACAGCAACAATCTCTCCAACTCCTAGGTCCCTATCTAAGTGTTGTGGAGTCTCACTTATAGTGGATGAGGCTGAGCTTGAAGAAGTTAGGGAAGCTATTAGAGAAAATGATATTGAGATCCTTGATATTGAGTATATCAAAAAGGATGTAAATAACAATAGGGATGTTTACTGTTAAGGGGTGATCAAGTGATATTTGTTGGTATAGATATAGGATCTACTGCATCAAAGGTTGCAGTTAGAGGTGATAAATCAGGTGAGTTTGTAATGCCTACTGGATGGTCTAGCAAGGAAACTGCCAGGATAATAAGAGATAGGTTGTTGGACAAGGGTATAGATGTTGATTCAGACAGTGTAATAGTTGGGGCTACAGGCTACGGAAGGGTAGCTGTAGACTTTTCAGACTATGTTGTAACTGAGATTACCTGCCATGGTAAGGGTGGTTATGAGCTGGCTGGAAGAGATTGTACTATTATAGACATCGGTGGACAGGATACCAAGGTCATTAAAATTGAAAATGGTATGGTGAGTGATTTCTTGATGAATGACAAGTGTTCAGCAGGAACAGGCAAGTTCCTAGAAATAATGGCAAACAGGCTAGGTGTAGACATCAATGAGCTATTTGAAATGGCTAAGTTGGGTCAGCCTCTTGCTATTTCATCACTATGTACTGTATTTGCAGAATCTGAAATAATCAATTTTATAGGTGAAGGAAAGCCTAGAGAAGACATAGCCTGTGGGGTTGTAGACTCAGTAGCAGGCAAGGTCGGTCAGTTGTTTTCAAAATTTGCCAATACGGACTATGTAATACTAACAGGTGGAATAAGTCACAACCAGTACTTTGCAGATTTATTATCTAAGAAGTTGAGACTGCCTGTTGGGACTTGCGAATATGGTAGGTTTGCAGGAGCTCTCGGTGCTCTTAGGATAGCAGAGCAAAAATATGCAAAAGAACATGAATAATCATTAAGAATATATATGAAAAAGACAGGACCCTTCATGGGTTCCTGTCCTTTTTTTATAGGTCGCCTATAATTTTTCTGACTATATAAGATGATATAATAAGACCTGCACATGATGGTACAAAGGACATTGAGCCGTTGACTCTTTTGGTCCTGCCATCTTCTTGTGTTATACCAGTATCTCTTGGTTTTTCCCTAGAGTATACAACAGGGAGTTTCTTGATGCCCCTCTTTTTAGCTTCACGTCTTATAATCTTTGCAAGTGGGCACATTTCAGTCTTATGGATGTCGGCTATTTCTATCATAGTAGGGTCTAGCTTGTTGCCCATGCCCATTGAAGATATGATATTTAGGCCCCTCTTGTAGCAAGATTCAATCAGGTGGATCTTTGATGGAACCATATCTATTGCATCGACCACAAAATCATAGTCACCATCTAGTAGGGTATCTGAAGTATCCTCATTGTAAAGGCTAGTATGGCACTTGAGATTTATTTCTGGATTTATATCCTTGATTCTTTTTTCTAGGACGTCTGTCTTGTTCATACCTATTGTCGAGTGTAGGGCTGGAATCTGCCTGTTGATATTTGTGATATCTACAGTATCAAAGTCTACGATTGTAAGATTACCTATGCCAGCTCTTACAAGACCTTCTACAACATAGCTGCCAACTCCACCTATACCGAATACTAATATATTAGCATTTCTTAGGAGGTCAATGCCATCCTGTCCTATTACTATTTTGGTTCTTTCTTTATATTTATCATTCATGATTAATCTAATTACCTCTCATATATTGTATTTGATACCATTATATCATAAAGATTTGGTCAAGCACGATTCAAATATCATTAAGTTAGGTCAAAGTAGGTCAATTTTTTACAAAGCTTAAAGCTATAAACAAGACTATTAAACAGCAAATATGGCATAGTATTGGGGTTTCTTCTATTGAAACTTGTACCTGTTTTTTGTATATATTTTGGAACCATCAAAGTAGAATACCATGTCCCCATTTAGGTCTGTCCTGTATATTTTTGAATTGACCTTGTGGAGTCTATCTAGGGTATCTTGGTGGGGGTGGCCGTAGGAGTTGCCATATCCACAAGATATTACAGCGATTTTTGGAGATAGGTTGGATAGGAATTGGTCACAGGAGCTGTTTTTGCTACCGTGGTGGCCTACCTTTAAAAGGTCTACCCTTGGAAGTGTATAGTGGGACAGGATCTCTGATTCTATATTAGAACCTGCATCTCCAGTAAATATGCTGTAGTGGTTTAGATATTTTAAGAGTATGACGAGTGAATTATCATTGCTGTCTTCTTTTTTGCTGAGGGGAGCTAGGACGTAATAGGATATATCCTTGCCTAATTTTATTGTTTGTCCAGATTTTAGGGGAGATAGGGGGATATTTTTTTCTTTTGATATATTGATTATTTCGATCAAGTCCTTGTTAGACCCCTTGTCATCTGTAAGAAATATTTGTTTTGTAGGTATTTCTTTGGCTACTTTATCTACACCACCTATATGGTCGCTATCGAAGTGGGTACCTACTAGATAATCAAGACATTTAACTTTTGACCTTTTGATATGCCGAATTACGTTTCTTGAGTATTCGTCTTCACCGGCATCAATAAGCATACTATGGCCATCTGGACTGACTATTAGGGTAGAGTCTCCCTGACCTACATCTATGGAGTGTATTTCTAGTAGGTTTGAGGATTTACTTGATAGAGGTCCTACATAGGAACAGGATGTTATAAATATTGTGACTGATAATACCAGAAGTAGCTTATAATATTTTTTCATTATAAAAACGTTATTCCTTTCTTAATTGTAAAAATTTGGTTTACATTTAGTGACCTAGGGTATATTATAGTATAGTATCAAGTAGAAGAGGTCTATTATTGTATAGACATAAATATAAAAAAATGAACATCATGTGTCTTCATATTTAGAAGGTGAATAGCATATAGTAACTGATATATCTTCAATTAAGTTCTGATTAGGTTAGGTATGTTATTCTATATATGGATGTAGATGATGTTTATTGTTTACAGAAAAAGAGGAGATAGTAATGGATTTTAAGGAAATAAATATAAAATCAAAGGAGATTCTAGATAAATATTTTGAATTAGTAGACTATGAAGCATGCGAGTACTGTTTTAATACATTATATATGTGGCAGCACACATACAAGACTCACTACCATATAGGTGACGGATTTGCAGTATTAGTAGGTGAACATGAGGGTGAGGTATTCTCAATACTTCCACTAGCACCTAAAGAAAAGATTAAGGAAGCTATTGATTACGCTGTGAATTGGTTTGATAAGGACAAAAAAAGGGTCTACCTAAGGGGTATTGATGAAAGTGTAGTTGAACTATTAAAAGAAAACTACCCAGGCAAGTTTGAGTATAAGTTTGAAAGAGATATATCTGACTATGTATATGATGCAGAGAAGATCAGAACAGTAAAGGGAAGAAAATTAAGCAGCAAGAGAAATCATCTAAACTACTTTGAGAGAGAATACGGTGATAGGGTAGAGAGAAGACTTCTAAATGAAGAAGACTTTGATGAATGCTATGCTCTTTTAAAGTCATGGGGTCAAGGTAAGAGTGGAGACCAAGACTTTGAGGATAGTAAGGATGATGAATTTGTAGGTATGAAGAAGTTGTTTGACAACTACTCAATCCTAAAGGATAAGTTAAAAATATACGGAGTTTTCATTGATGGCAAGCTTGAAGCCTTCTCAATGGGTGAAAAGATCAATGATAATATGGCTCTAATACATATAGAAAAGGCCAATGGTGAAATTAGGGGATTGTATCCTTATATCAATAAGATGTTTGTTGTTGATGAGTTTCCAGAGGTTGAATGGGTTAATAGAGAAGAGGATATGGGACTTGAAGGTCTTAGAAAGGCTAAGATGTCTTATTATCCAGAGAGATTTGTTGAGAAGTATACTGTAAGAGAAGTATAGGAGATAGTTATGCAGATTAGAATGGCTAGAAGAGATGAGATAGATTCTTTAAAGAATATATGGACCTACTGTTTTGAGGACAGCCAGGCCTATGTAGATTTTTATTTTGATAAAAAATGCGACCCAACTAAGGTTGTAGTCTTGGAAAAGGACTCTGAAATAATCTCTTCAATCCACCTAAACCAGCATAGGATTAGGCTAGGAACAAGTGACTTTGACACTTCATATGTGGTTGGTGTGTCTACTCTTCCAGAAGCTAGGGGCCTAGGCAAGATGGGCCAGCTTATGGAATATTCACTAGCTGCTATGAGGAGTTTTGGCCAATCTGTTTCGATATTGATGCCTATAGATTTTAGGCTCTATACTAAGTTTGGCTATACAAATGCCTATGATATGAAAAAGGTAGAACTGGATATATTCTCCCTTAGGAAATTTAAACTTCAAGACAAGTTTTCGAGGGCTACAAGTGACCAAGCAAGTCAACTAAAGTCTATATACGATGGTTTCTGCAGTCAGCAAAATGCCTATGCTATTAGGAATGAGGACTACTTTAGGGACCTAGTAGAGGAGATGGATATAGATGGTGGTCATATATATATAGCATATAGGGGCTTGACACCAGTTGCATATATAGTGTATAGTATAGATTCTGGCGTATTTACGGTGAGAGAGCTTTATTATAGGGATAGGCAGGCTTATGAGTCCGTCCTAAAGTTTGTATTTAACCACAATACCCAGGCCAAGAAGGTAGTTATTTACCTTGCTATGTCAGATCCGATAATGTCTATGCTTGACAATCCGAAGGACGCCATATGTGAGATTAAAAATTTTATGATGGCTAGGATTATAGATTTTGAGTCCTTGATTGAGAGGCTGGCTATTAAATCGGATTCACAAGAAAAATTTTATTTGAGAGTAGAAGACGACTACCTGGACAACAACAGGGGGGTCTTTGAAATATATACAGAAGATGCTAATGTAAGGCTTAGAAGGTTGAATGATGATGAAAGCTATGACCTGAGTATAGACATTAGCCATCTAGGCAGTTTGATATTTTCTTATAGGTCTATAAGAGAAGTCGCATTCTTGAGTGGAAAGGATGTTGAGACACTAAATAGTTTGAAGAAAATATTGAATTTGGCTGTTGAAAATAATCATATTAATGAATATGTTTAAAGAGTAATTGGTAGGACTGTGAGTGATTTCATGGTCCTTTTTTTGTTGGGATTTTTAGCAAATATACAAGGCTAATGGTTGACAATATTTTGAACCTGCCTATATAAATATAAGAATATTTTATAGGAGGCGGCAATGAGAAGATGGGGTATATTCCTGTTTTGTTTGGTATTATTTGTAAAGGCTGGACCAATTATCAAAGATGATATAAGTCAGTTTTATGCAAGGGAGGCTTTTGATGCAAGATATGAAGGAGTCCACAAAGATAGGTATAAAATCAACTACAAAAGCAACTATAAAAACAATTATAAAAACAACCACAAAAACAATTATAAAGAAAACTATCGGGGAGATAATAAAAATAATTCTAAAAAGAGATATTCTCCCAAAGTCCAAGCAAGAGGTACGGTAAAAAATATAATCATTAAGAAAAAAACTGTAGAGTACTGGTTTGACGACTTTATAGCTGTCAAGATGAAGTACAAGAACAATTATAAGAACAAGTCAAGAGACTGTCAGATAGGTGATAGGGTTCTAGTTTTGGGCCTTGAAGAGGATCTTGATGATTTTTACATTGGGGATTTTAACTATGGTAGGCACCTAAGATCTAAGGGATGTAAGAAATATATCAGGATCAGCGATATGAATAAGGTGTCAGAAAACCCAGCTTATAGGTTAATAGGGAGAATCAAAAAATATATAATTGATAGCAATAGGACCTTATACAAGAAAAACTCCGATATACTAAATGCTGTCCTGGTAGCCGATAAGACTACCCTTAAAGATGAAGACAAGTATATATTCTCTGACTCTGGTACAAGTCATGTCATGGCTGTATCAGGACTCCATGTAGGTATAATATGCGGTATAATTTTGATATTTGTAGGTAAGATCAATTCTATCAAGCGCTTGTCTATTCTTTGTGTCTTTCTCTTATTTTATAATTGTCTAGTAGGGGGAGGGCCTTCCATAAGTAGGGCTATTTTGATGACTATCCTATCTTGTTTGGGATTTTTTGTCTTTAGGCAGGTGGACCTTATAAATATACTATTTATTATAGCCAGTATTATGGTATTGCAAAATCCATATATCATATATAATATATCATTTGAACTGAGTTTTTTGGCCATGCTGTACCTCGCTATATTTACAAAGTATATCAAGCAGTATGTATATTCCGATATACTTGCTGGATCAATCTCTGTAGCTATATTTACTAGTCCCCTGGTCCTCTATAAATTTGAGACTGTGTCTACAATGGGTGTCTTAGGAAACTTGGTCATCCTTCCTATGATGGCCCTTATTATATGCCTTGATATGCTATCTATAATCACATACTATATCAACATACCCATATACTCAATACTGGCTTATATCAATTCAAGTATAATAGACCTAGTCATGGTCCTACTCAAGAGGATTGGTGATTATGGGGTAAATAATATTGATGTTAGGGATCCAAGTCTATTCAAGTTGCTGACATACTATATAATAGTTGTAGGATTAGCCATTTATCTAGACTATTATTATATAGAAAAGGGCAAGTATACAAGAGAGCTTTATTTGGTCAAAGAAGAAGTTGTGGAACATATTTAAAGGTATAAACTACTATAAAGGGTGGGTATATGGTAAAATATATTTAAAGGGTATATTTTTGTGTAGCAGGGTGTATTTTTTGTAGAGGAGGGCGTATATGAAAAGGGAAGAATTGATTCAACAACTTGATAAGAATGATTTAGACAAGATATATGTCCTTTATGGAAAAGAGATATATCTGATAAAAGAACTAGAAGATAAGTTCAAGGCTTTGGCCAATCCTGCGACTTTGGATTTTAACCAGGTCATTATAGATGGTAAGGAAACAAATATAGACATGATCCAATCTGCAGTTGAGACTCTTCCTTTTATGGATGAGAGAAGGTATATTATAATCAAGGACTTTGAGTTATTTAAGGGTAGAAAGAAGAACTTTAACGACAATGATGAAAAGAAGTTGATTGAGATACTAGGGTCTGCCCCTGAGACCAGTTTGATAGTATTTGCCCAGTATGAAGAAGTTGATACTAGAAGGTCATTTTTCAAGAAGCTAAGAAAGTTTGCCAATATGGTAGAACTCAAAAAACTTGAAGATGTTCAGCTGCTCAATTGGTCGAGGCAGATATTTAATAAGTACAGGGTCAATATAGAAAACTCAGTCATAGCCTATATGGTAGAGATGTCTGGTTATAGTGACAAGAAGTCTGATATGAACCTTATGGACCTTGAGAATGAAATCAAAAAGTTATGCGTATTTGTTGGAGATGCAGGTAGGGTAGACAAGCCTATAATAGACCAAATGATGAAGGACAAGGTAGAAAACGACGTATTCAAGTTTCTCGATTATATGTCATCAAAAAACTCAAAGATGTCTTTAAAACTACTAGAGGATATGATAGATTCGGGAGAGTCCGGTCTAGGTATAATCTTTCTTATAACTAGGCAAGTCTACAATATCATACAAATCAAGAGGATGCAAAAGGAGAGGATGCCCTATAATATTATAAGGGATAATATGGGTATGCCGAGTTTTGTTGTAAATAAGCTATCTAGGCAGGCTAATAACTTTAGCGAAGAGATTCTTGTGGATATGATAAACTATCTGTCTGACTCTGACTATATGATAAAACAGGGTTTGATAGGAGATAGGCTATCACTGGAGATATTTATAGCCAAGTATTGCAAATAAAGTAGTAAATTTATAATCAAGTATTGTAACTAAGCTAGTAAATAAAAATGAAAAATTAAATAAAAGAGGTCTGATGATTTTGATATAAACTTGCTTGCAAGTATATATCAAGTCCTCAGACCTCTTAATTTGCATGAAAAAACGGACATATGGTAACCATAGTCCGTGTATGAATCCGATCTATATATCTATGAAATAGATAACATATAACCAAAAACATTCTTAGTATTTTCAAACGTTTGACACACAAGAATAATCTATACATTGCGTTGTCACAATTATCACTAGTACCCGTCGATACTAGAGTATTAACTTAATTAAGCGTTCATAGCGTTTAATCTATTAGCTAGCTTAGAAACCTTTCTATCAGCAGCATTTTTATGGATAGTTCCCTTTGAAGCTACCTGATATATTTTCTTCTGAGCTGTCTGGAATTTAGCCTGAGCTTCTTCCTTGTTACCTGCAACTACTGCATCATCAAATCTCTTTATAGCAGTCTTTATCTGAGACTTTCTAACTCTGTTTAGAGCAGTCTTCTTTTCGATAACACTAATTCTCTTCTTAGCAGACTTAATATTTGCCATATATTTCACCTCCCTATATATGTTCTAAATTCATAATCAACATACACCATTTTAACAGAACTTCACTTAAAAATCAAGTTATATAATGAATTTTAACAAAAAAATATTTTTTTGTAAGTCTGTATTTACCTTGCACTCAAATTAAAGTAAAATATAAGGTGATAGTTTATGTAAATTTTAAGAAAAAGGAGGAGCTCAATTGACAAATAGACAAAGTAGAACTAGAAATTTTAGCATTATTGCTCATATAGATCATGGTAAATCAACTTTGGCAGATAGGCTGATCCAAAAGACTGGACTAGTATCTGAAAGAGATATGAAGTCTCAGCTATTAGATAATATGGACCTCGAACGTGAAAGAGGAATAACTATAAAGCTTCAGAATGTGAGGCTAAAGTATAAGGCCAAGGATGGTGAAATATACCACCTAAATCTAATAGATACTCCAGGTCATGTAGACTTTAACTATGAAGTTTCAAGATCTCTAGCTGCCTGTGAGGGAGCCCTACTGGTTGTAGATGCTGCCCAGGGGGTAGAGGCTCAGACCCTAGCCAATGTATACCTAGCCCTAGAACAGGACCTTGAGATACTGCCAGTGATAAACAAGATAGACCTACCCAGTGCTAGACCTGACTATGTTAAGACGGAAATAGAAGACCTGATAGGACTTGACTGTTCAGATGCACCACTTGTATCTGCCAAGAACGATATAAATACAGAAGATGTACTAGAGGCTATAGTAAACGATATACCAGCCCCTGTAGGTGACTCTGAGGCACCACTTAAGGCCTTGATATTCGACTCATACTATGATGCCTACAAGGGTGTTGTAGCCTATGTGAGGGTATTTGAGGGTACTGTTAAAAAAGGCATGACAATAGAGATGATGAACAGTAAGAAGAAGTTTGAGGTTACTGAAGTTGGTGTTATGGCACCTAATGCTACAGCCCTTGAAGATTTGACTGCTGGTGACGTTGGATATATAGCGGCCAGTATAAAAGACATCAGGTCTTGTCGTGTGGGTGATACTATAACTGATGCTAACAATAGGACGGATGCCCCTCTACCAGGCTACAAGAAGGCTACACCTATGGTATACTGTGGTATCTATCCAGGAGAAGGCGAAAAGTATGAAAATGTTAGGGATGCCCTAGAAAAACTACAGATAAATGATGCTGCCCTAGAGTTTGAATCTGAATCATCAGCAGCACTTGGCTTTGGTTTTAGATGTGGCTTCCTAGGACTACTTCATATGGAGATTATCCAGGAGAGACTTGAAAGAGAGTTTGACCTAAATATAATCACAACAGCTCCATCTGTTATATACAGGGTGACAAAATTAGATGGTGAAGTCTTGATGATACAGAACCCAGCCAACCTACCAGCCCCTGCTGAGATATCTACTATAGAAGAACCAATAGTAAATTCAGATATAATAGTACCTAAGGACTATGTAGGAGTTGTAATGGAGCTGTGCCAGGAAAGACGTGGTACTATGAAGAATATGGAGTATATAGATGATACAAGGGTAATGCTTCACTATGAATTGCCACTAAATGAAGTAATATATGACTTCTTCGACGCCCTTAAGTCTAGAACAAGGGGTTACGGTTCAATAGACTACGAAATGAAGGGTTATGTGGTATCTGACCTTGTAAAGATGGATATACTTATCAACAAGGAGCAGGTAGATGCCCTAAGCTTTATAATACATGAGACAAGAGCCTTTGTAAGAGGTAAGGCAATGTGCGAAAAATTAAAGGACGAGATACCTAGACACCAGTTCCCAGTTCCAATTCAGGCAGCTGTAGGTAACAAGATAATAGCTAGGGAGACTGTAGCAGCCTATAGAAAAGACGTACTTGCCAAGTGTTACGGAGGGGATATCTCTAGAAAGAGAAAGCTACTTGAAAAGCAGAAGGAAGGAAAGAAGAGGATGCGTCAGATTGGTAGCGTAGAAGTTCCTCAGAAGGCCTTTATGTCTGTTCTTAAATTGGATGAGTAAATAGGAGTGATTTTTTGGAGATTATGATTGATAAGGGAGCAGCCCTTATCTTGGATAAAATTGAAGAATGTGGTTTTGAAGCCTTTGTCGTAGGTGGATGTGTAAGAGACTCCATCATGGCTAGGACTCCAAAAGACTGGGATATAACCACAGATGCACTTCCTGAAGATATTATAGCTATGTTTGATAGGACTATTCCTACAGGCATAAAGCATGGTACAGTTACAGTACTAGTAGGTGGTCAAGCCTATGAGGTGACTACCTACAGGATTGACGGCGATTACCTTGATTCTAGGAGGCCTGAGTCAGTAGAGTTCACTAGAAATATTGTGGATGACCTTTCTAGGAGGGACTTTACAATCAATGCCATGGCCTATAGTCCAAGCAGGGGACTTGTCGATAGGTTTTCTGGTCTTGAGGACATAAAAAATAAGATTATTAGGTGTGTGGGAAATCCGGACCTTAGATTCAAGGAAGATGCCTTGAGGATTATGAGGGCTATTAGGTTTTCTGCCCAACTAGGTTTTCAAATAGAAGAAAGCACGCAGAAATATATAGAAGAAAACTCCCTAAGGCTCCATCTCATATCTGCAGAAAGGATACATGATGAGTTAGAAAAGATTATAGAATCTGATCCTAATAAGGTTAAAAACCTGAATAACTTAGGTGGATTTGTTGATAAGTTTTTTCTTGGCTACAGACCTAGTGATGAAAATATAGGCTTATCTACTAAGATTGACCACTTATATGAGATATTTGGGGATAAGTTTATAGAAGTTAACTTTGGGAATATTGACAATTTGTTATTGCAGGATATTAAAAGAGCCTACTTATTTTTGGATATGGAAGGTCAGGACCTAGAAGAGACCATGAGATCTCTTAGGTATTCGAAAAAGGATATAGATAAGAGCCTTGCAATACATGGATTTTTGAATGATTCTAGCCTTGAATACCTATTTGAAAAAGATGGGTTTGCCCATGGTGAAAGGGACCTTAGGATAGGACTTAAGAGAATTATGTCCAGATTTGGCGACTTATCACTTGCGAAAAATGCTATTTTAGCAAAAATTATTCAAAAAAATCTGAAAGCTGATGTATATTTTCGGGTATATAATGATATAATAGAATCAGGAGAATGTTTTTCTATTTCTCAGATGAAAATAGATGGTAGGTTTATAGTTGAGAATAACTTGGCTAAGGGACCTATGATAGGTAATCTTTTAAACGAAATGTTAGAGCACGTAATAAAAAATCCATCTGATAATGAGAAAGACAGGTTAATAGAAATATTAAAAAATATTTATTAATTACAACATTTGGAGGTAGAGTAATGGATTATAAGTCATTGATAGCTAATGGAAGGTCTGTAAGAGACTTCAAGGATATGCCAGTAGAGACAGCAAAGCTATTAGAAGTAGAAAAGTTTATATTAGAATGTAAGAAATTGGTTGCTGACATAGCAGTTGAATCAAGATTTATTGAAGGTGAAGAAGCCTACAAGAGATTGTATGGAGTTGCTGGATATAACGGAGTAGCTGTAAAGGCTCCTACATACCTAGTATTACTATCTGAAAATAAGGACCACTATATAGAAAATGCCGGATATGTTGGCGAAAGAGCAGTATTAAAGACTAGAGACCTAGGTCTTAATTCTTGTTGGGTAACTTTTAACGACCAGGATGCAGTTAAGAAGGCACTAGGAATAGAGTCTGACAAGGAAGTCGTAGCCCTAATAGCTATGGGATATGCAGCTAATGGTGGTGTAAAGGTAGAAACAAGTGTTAAAACAGGAGATAACTACTCTAAGGCAGATATAAAGGTTGAAGGTACTGGTTCATCTAGAATAGCCCTAGAAGAAATGGTATTTATAGATGAATGGAATAATAATGCTACAGTAGAAGTTCTAGAAGAGAGAGCCTTACTTGATGCATTTTCATATGCTAGACTAGCTCCATCAGCTCTTAACAAGCAGCCATGGAGATTTATAGTTGATGGTGGCAAGGTTGTTCTTGCTATAGACAGTGAGAACTACTTAGGAAGCTACATCAACAAGATTGATGCTGGTATAGTAATGCTATACTTTGGTGTAATCCTAGATGTTACTATGTTTGATTCTAAGTGGGGATTTGACAACTTAGATAAGGATTACAAGATACCTTCAAACTACAAGGTTGTTGGATATTGTAATATATAAGTATCAAGTTTATTATAAAACTAATCTATGCCAATTTTCTATTTGGCATAGATTTTTTTGTATAAAAGATTATTATAGTATATGAGGAGTATTGAGGAGATAAATGAGGTGAAAATGAACAAAGCAATATATATACATATACCATTTTGTGCAAAAAAATGCTACTACTGTGATTTTACATCGTATGTAGGTAGAGACGAAGAAATAAATTCCTATCTTGATAGTCTAGAGAAGGAAATGGACTTGTACATGGATAAAAAAGAAGACATATATAGTATCTTTATAGGCGGTGGGACCCCATCTCTTTTGAGTCCAGACCAACTAGACAGGCTTTTTGGGATCATAGAAAAGAAAGTCAATTTAGAAAGCCTATGTGAGTATACTATAGAGTCTAACCCTGGAACTTTGACAAGGGACAAGCTTAGGACTATGAAAAAGCATGGAGTCAACCGTTTGAGTATGGGACTTCAGGCTGTTCAGGACAAGCATCTCAAATTCATGGGTAGAATCCACGATATGGACCAATTTGTAGAGTCATTTGAGCTTGCTAGACAGGAGGGCCTTGAAAATATAAATGTGGATTTGATATTTGCCTTTGAGGGCCAGACCCTTGAAGACTGGAAAGAAAGTCTTGAAAAGGTAGTGGCAATGAATCCGGACCATATATCTGCCTACTCTTTGATTATTGAAGAAGGGACTACATTTTACAGGATGTACCAAGATGGTAGGCTAAATGACTTTGATGAAGATACCTATATTAGTATGTATAGGTATACTGTCGAGAAATTAAAGGATTCAGGCTACCATCAGTATGAGATATCCAATTATGCCAAGGAAGGCTGTGAATGCAAGCACAATATCCTATACTGGGATTGCTTGAACTATTATGGATTTGGTCTAGGTGCATCTGGTTTTATTGGTGATGTAAGGTATACGAACACCAAAAATATGAAGGATTATATGGAAGACTTAGACAATAAGAAAAAGCCAATTGAATTTAAGGAAGTCATAGCTAGTAAAGATAGATTTAATGAAAAAATCATATTGGGTCTTAGAAAAAATGAGGGGATTCTCTTAGATACGGTTACAAAATATTTAACTGATAAGGAAGAAAATGACTTTATGGTCAAGGTCAAAAACTATATTGATAAGGGGCTTTTATTAGTTGATAATGGAAGACTTAGACTTGGTCAAGAAGGTAGGGAAGTTTCAAACAGCATTTTTGTTGATTTGATGGTAGATTAGTATAATTATAAATGCAAAAAGTGTGGATAATATTTAAAAGCTATATGGGTTATAGATTTAAACAATGTAAATATATTAATAAGTTCAAGGTGGATTTAATTTTAAAAAGAAATGAATTTTAAGCAATATCAATGGAATATCAGTGTGAACTTTTATAAAAAATTAACATAGATAATATCGATTTAAAAAATGAGAAAAAGTTTTCAAAAATCTATTGCAATCTACTATAGATTTAATGTATAATCACTCATGTAGATATGTAAAACATATATCACTAATGAAAAGATAATTTATATCGGTTGAAGGTCTTAGGAGAGAGCTAAAAATAGCCACCGAAGGGACAAGTATTGCGAACGTCAAGCGCAAAATGAAATTCTCAGGTAAAAGTAATAAGACTGGACGTGACTCTGAAAGCTGCTGACAGGGAGATAAAGGACACTTTATCTCCCTTGTTTTTTATTTATAATAAGTAATTAGAAGATTATGAATAAAAAGAAATAACAGACAATTATATTCATAAAGGTTAAATAAATAACCAAATTAATTGTGGTATCATATTCGACCTTAATTTAGCAATAGAGTTTACAACTGAAATAATATTAGTTTATTGAACAAAAGATCAGGGGGAGACGTATGTTACTACTGACAAATAACGAAAAATTTAAACAGATTGAAAATGAACTCAATTCCAATAAGTTGAATCTTGAATATCAAGATATAACATATATTGAGATACTTGAGAAGGCAAGAGAACTAATCCACAAGGGTTATAAGCTTTTGACTCACCCCCTATATGGTAGTGTCAAACCAAACGAAACGCTCTATAGGAGTGTGGTTCTAGAAGAAGCAGAAGAATTTGATATCCAGTCTTTGCTACTGATTGAAGAGGCTATAGTCACTGCTGAAAAGTTCAAGAAAAATAAGATGACTCCTAATTGGACTGAGAGTGTAAAAGACGACTTTAGGGTTATTGACTTTGACTTGATTAAAAAGACGATCGACAGGATATTCCAATAGGATTTTCTAGTGGTAATTATTGCTTGATATATGCCAGACTGGTAATTCCTGATATATTTCAGACTAGTAATTCTTGATGTATATCAAACTGGCAATTTATGTTTATTAAGTGTAAGTATACAATATATAAAAATACGGAGGTAAAAGCATGGAAAATGTATATGATTTATTGATCATTGGTGGTGGTCCTGCAGGATTATCAGCTGGATTATATGGAGCAAGAGGTAAATTAAAAACTCTTATTCTTGAAAAGCAGAAAAATGGTGGCCAGATAGTAATAACCCACCAGGTAGACAACTATCCAGGATCAGTAGAGAATGCTACAGGACCTTCTCTAACTGCAAGAATGGTGGAGCAGGCAAAGGCATTTGGTTGTGAAATAGCAAGAGGAGATGTACAGAGCTTCGATTTTTCAGGAGATATAAAGATAGTTAAGACTGCTGATGTTGAATACAAGGCTAAGGCTGTTGTAGTAGCAACAGGAGCTAATCCAAGAAAGATGGGTTGTCCAGGTGAAGCAGAACTTACAGGTAAGGGTGTTTCTTACTGTGCTACTTGTGATGCTGACTTCTTTGAAGACTTTGAAGTATTCGTAATCGGTGGTGGAGACAGTGCTATAGAAGAGGCTATGTACCTTACAAAGTTTGCTAGAAAGGTTACAATCGTTCATAGAAGACAGGGATTCAGATGTGCTCCAACTGCTATAGACAAGGCTAGAAGCAATCCTAAGATCGATTTCTTACTAGACACAGTTGTTGAAGAAGTAAAGGGTGACGGAATACTAGAATCTATAGTATTCAAGAACAAGATAACTGGTGAAATTACAGAGTACTTTGCTGATGAAGAAGATGGTACATTTGGATGCTTTGTATTTATAGGATATGTTCCTCAGACAGAAATGTTTAGAGACGTAATTGAATGTGACGATGCTGGATACTTTGTAGCAACTGATGATACAACTACAAATATCCCAGGTGTATTTGTAGCTGGTGACTGTAGACAAAAGCCTGTTAGACAGGTTGTAACAGCAACAAGCGATGGTGCTACAGCTGCAGTAATGGCAGAAAGATATATAGCAAGCAAGTTTGAATAGTATACAAGTTTAACTAAAATATATGAAATACACAGATAGAATAAAAAGAGTATAGATAAGATTAAAATTTGTTTAAAAACCAAGACTATATTTGTGAAGAAAAAAGGTATTCACTATGCCTTTACAAAGAATTCACACTTATATATAAGACTAGGTATTCTAGTCAAAATCATATCAGGAGGTATTAAGATGATAGAATTAACTAAAGACAATTTCGATTCTGAAGTATTAGAAGGTGAAGGTTATGTGTTCGTTGATTTCTGGTCTCAGGGATGTGAACCATGTAAGGCTTTAATGCCAGATGTACATAAGTTAGCTGAACAGTATGGAGATAAGATTAAGTTCTGTTCAATGGATATAACAAAGGCAAGAAGACTTGCTATCAAGCAGAAGGTTCTTGGACTACCAACAATGACTATCTATAAGGGTGGAGAAAAGGTAGATGAAATAACTAAGGATGATGCAGAAATAGCTAAGATAGAAGCTATGATCAAGAAGTTTTATTAATATAATCGTTTAGGCAAATACGATTTAAAGTTCAGTTTAACCAGTCCTGCTAGGGGCTGGCTAGGCTGAATAAGTTGAAATTTATCAATTATATAATGTTGAATATATAGTATAGAATGCATGAAATACAATATACAATATTTAGTATTTAAAATGTGATATACCAAAGTATTCAAGTGTATAATTGGTTAATTTAATAAATATAATTTTAATAGGAGGTAACCTATGCGTCTTGAAATAGGCAAAATCTTCATAAAAGACATCCAGTTTGGAGATGTTACGAAGATAGAAAATGGTGTTTTATTTGTAAACAAGGAAGAAATGATAAACACAATTTGGGATGATGAGCATATCGCTTCAGTTGACCTAGATATCGCAAGACCAGGCGAAAGTGTTAGAATCACACCTGTAAAGGATGTTATCGAACCAAGAGTAAAGGTAGAAGGTAACGGAGGAATATTCCCAGGAGTATTATCAAAAGTTGATACTGTTGGTGAAGGTAGAACTCATGTATTAAAGGGTATGGCTGTTGTAACAACTGGTAAGGTAGTTGGTTTCCAGGAAGGTATAATAGACATGACTGGTCTTGGAGCTGAATATACTCCATTCTCAAAGACTGTAAACCTAGTTTTAATAGCTGAACCAGCTGAAGGTGTAAAGCAGCATGACCATGAAAAATCACTTAGATTCTTAGGATTTAAGGCAGCTAGATATCTTGGTGAGCTTGCAAGAGATATGCAAGCAGAAGAAGTTCAGACATTTGAAACAAAGCCTCTATTAGAGCAGATAGCTCAGTATCCAGAACTACCAAAGGTAGGATATGTATACATGCTACAGACTCAGGGATTACTACATGATACATATGTATATGGTGTAGATGCTAAGCAGATAGTTCCAACATTACTATATCCAACAGAAGTAATGGACGGAGCTATAGTATCAGGAAACTGTGTATCTGCTTGTGACAAGAACCCAACATATGTACACTTAAACAATGGTGTAATCGAAGAATTATATGCACAGCACGGAAAGTCAATCAACTTCTTAGGTGTTATTATAACAAACGAAAATGTATACCTAGCTGATAAGGAAAGATCTTCTAACTGGACATCTAAGCTTTGTAAGTACCTAGGCCTAGATGCTGTAATAGTATCTCAGGAAGGATTTGGTAACCCAGATACAGACCTTATAATGAACTGTAAGAAGATAGAAACTGTAGGTGTTAAGACTGTTATAGTAACAGATGAGTATGCTGGTAGAGATGGTGCATCTCAGTCACTAGCAGATGCAGATGCTAAGGCAGACGCAGTTGTAACAGGTGGTAACGCTAACCAGTATGTAGTTCTTCCAAAGCTTGATAGAGTTATAGGACATGTTGAATTTGTAAACATAATAGCTGGTGGTAACGAACATTCTCTAAGAGAAGATGGATCAATAGAAATAGAAATCCAGGCAATCACTGGTGCTACAAATGAAACAGGATTCGGATTCCTAACAGCAAAGACATTCTAAGTAAGACTTAATTTTTAGATATTAGTAAAAGTATATTAGTTGTGAAAAAATAGAGATATTAGTAGTAAGTACAAAGATAAAATTATTTTTGTAAAAAGACAAAATTAGTAAGATATTAGTAGAGAAGAAATATACAAAGATATTAGTTAAAAACAAATACAAAAGATATTAGCAGTAAAGACAAATAAAAAGACAAAAATAAGAAGACAAAGACAAAGACAAATACAAAAGATATTAGTACAAGAGACAAATACAAAAAGACAAAAAATAAGAAGACAAAGACAAAACAAAAATAAAAGAAGGAGATAATCGTTATGACAACTTTAAATAATAAAAAAGTTATAATAATCGGTGACAGAGACGGTATACCTGGTCCTGCTATCGAAGAATGTGTTAAAACTGTTGACGGCGCTGAAGTAGTATTTTCATCTACAGAATGCTTCGTCTGAACAGCTGCTGGGGCTATGGACCTTGAAAACCAGAACAGAGTAAAGGATGCTGCCGACAAGTTCGGAGCTGAAAATGTTGTGGTTTTATTAGGTGCCGCAGAAGCCGAAGCTGCAGGTCTTGCAGCTGAAACAGTAACAGCAGGTGACCCTACATTCGCTGGACCTCTTGCAGGAGTAGAATTAGGACTAAGCGTATTCCATGTTGTTGAAGAAGAAATGAAAGAACAGTTTGATGAAGCTGTTTACGAAGAACAGGTAGGTATGATGGAAATGGTACTTGACTGTGATGAAATATCTGAAGAAATGGCTGAAATAAGAGACGAATTCTGTAAATACTTATAAGAATCCAGGAGGTATAATAATGTCAAAGATTAGAGTAGTTCATTATGTGAACCAGTTCTTTGCCGGTATAGGTGGAGAAGAAAAAGCAGACGTTGAACCAAAAGTACTAGAAGAACTTCCTCCAGTGAGTGTGCAGTTAAATGCAAAGCTAGGAGAAGAGTTTGAAGTAGTTGGTACAGTAGTTTGTGGTGATGGTTACTTCAATGAAAACATAGATGAAGCAAGCGAAGAAGTATTGGCTATGGTAAAAGGATTTGACCCACAGTTATTTATAGCTGGCCCTGCATTCAACGCTGGTAGATACGGTGTTGCTTGTGGTACAATCACTAGCGTAGTTAAGAATGCTTTAGAAATACCATGCCTAACAGGTATGTACATAGAAAACCCAGGTGCTGATATGTATAAGAAGGAATTATACATAGTTGAAACAGCTAACTCTGCTGCAGGTATGAGAAAGGCTCTTCCAAAGATGGCTAAGCTTGCTGCTAAACTAGCTAAGGGTGAAGAAATTGGTTCTCCAGCTGAAGAAGGCTATATCGAAAAGGGTGTAAGAGTTAACTTCTTTGCAGAGGAAAGAGGATCAAAGAGAGCAGTTGATATGCTTATCAAGAAGATAAACGGCGAAGAATTTGTAACAGAATATCCAATGCCAAACTTCGATAGAGTTGATCCAAACCCAGCAGTTAAGGACCTATCTAAGTGTAAGATAGCTCTTTGTACATCAGGTGGTATAGTTCCAAAGACTAACCCTGATAGAATAGAATCTTCAAATGCTACAAAGTATGGTGAATATTCTATAGCAGGAGTTGAAGATCTTACAGAAGATAAATGGGAAACAGCACACGGTGGATATGACCCATCATATGCTAATGCTGACTCTGACAGAGTTCTTCCTGTTGACGTATTAAGAGATTTAGAAAAAGAAGGCGTTATAGGATCATTACATGACAAGTTCTATACAACTGTTGGTAATGGTACTGCTGTTGCTTCTGCAAAGGCATTTGCGGCTGAGTATGCACAGAAGATGATAGCTGATGGTGTGGATGCAGTTATCATGACTTCTACGTGAGGCACTTGTACTCGTTGCGGTGCAACGATGGTAAAAGAAATAGAGAGAGCTGGTCTACCTGTAGTTCACATGTGTACAGTTGTTCCTATTTCCCTAACAGTTGGTGCGAACAGAATAGTTCCAACTATAGCTATACCTCACCCTCTTGGAAACCCAGCACTAGATGCTGCTGAAGAAAAGGTACTAAGAAGAAAGTTAGTTGAAAGGGCTCTAAAGGCATTGACTGTTGAAGTTGATGGACAGACTGTTTTTGAAGACTAATTGGACTATAGTTATTCAAGCTAACTAGACTATAGTTTTATAAAGATATCACTATAGTAACTAAAATATTGGTACACCTTTTTGGTGTACCAATATTGGTATATATTGTATATTGGAAAAATATATATTTGGTGTTGTATAAATTCCATATATCTATCAATATCTAGTCCTATATGGCTAGATTATATAAAAAGGCGATTGTATATTGTAGTGGCAAATACAGTGTATCAGTTTGCTAGTAAGTAATATAAATTTATTATTTAATGGAGGTAAATTATGTCATACCCAGTATTTAGAGGTGCAGGATACGTTTTAGTACACACTCCTGACATGATAATCAAAAACGGTACAACTTGTACAGTTGAACAGGAAATAAATCCTGATTCAGAATTCTTAAAAGAAGTTGGAAGTAAGATAAGAAGCTACGAAGAAGTAGTTAACTATCTTCCAAACCAGGTTTATATTGGAAATGAAAGACCAGAAGCCCTAGCAGACTTAAAGCTTCCTTGGTGTGAAGTAGAGCACAAGGGTGAGAGAAGAGGTAAATTTGGTCAGATAGTACCTCAGGATGAATTCATAGCATTAATGCAGATATCAGATGCATTTGAACTAGTTAAGTTATCAGAAGAATTTGTGTCTAATGTAAGACCAACTATAGAAGAAAACTACCCAGAACTAGAGCCATTCTTTGGTCTATTAAAGGGATCAGATATATCAGATGCAGAAGAATTATGTGCATCACACACTGCACAGGGTCTATACCACGAAGACAAGTTAGTTGGTTATGTTAAGAGAGCCCATGATGTAGATGTAAACTTAAATGCTCACACTATGTTTGAAAACCTAGTTGTTAAGGCATCAGGTGTTGTATCAGCTCTTGAATTACTTAGGAGTTCAGGCATAAGCAAGGACGAGATAGACTATGTAATCGAGTGTTCAGAAGAGGCTTGTGGTGATATGAACCAGAGAGGTGGAGGAAACTTTGCCAAGTCTATAGCTGAAATGGCTGGTATGACTCATGCTAGTGGATCTGACACAAGAGGTTTCTGTGCTGGACCAACTCATGCCCTAATCAATGCAGCAGCTCTAGTTAAGGCTGGTATCCACAAGAACGTTATGGTTGTTGCTGGTGGAGCATCTGCAAAACTAGGAATGAATGCAAAAGACCATGTTAAGAAGGGTCTTCCAGTTCTAGAAGACGTTGTAGGTGGATTTGCAATACTAATATCAGAAAATGATGGAGTACACCCAATCATAAGAACTGATTCTGTTGGTAAGCATACAGTTGGTACTGGTTCAGCTCCTCAGGCAGTTATGACAGCCCTAATAACTCAGGGACTAGATAGACTAGGACTTAAGATACCAGATGTTGACGTATATTCAGTAGAAATGCAGAACCCAGACATCACTAAGCCAGCAGGTGCAGGTAATGTACCAGAAGCCAACTATAAGATGATAGGTGCCCTAGCTGCTACTAGAGGCGAAATAGAAAAGAAGGAATTAAAGAGCTTTATAGCTGGTCATGGTCTACCAGGATGGGCTCCAACTCAGGGGCATATACCATCAGGAGTACCATACATAGGTTTTTTAATTGATGACCTAACAAGTGGAGACAAGAATAGAGCTATGATCGTTGGTAAGGGAAGTCTATTCCTAGGAAGAATGACAAACCTATTCGATGGTGTATCATTTGTTGCTGAAAGAAACCCAGGAGTGGTAGAAGAAGCTTCTTCAATCTCTAAGGATGAAATAAGAAAGATAATTGCAGAATCTATGAGAAATATAGCCCTAAATATGATAGAAGAGTAGGGGGTAGAAATATGTCTAATAAAATAATATCTGACGTACTACTAGAAGTTGCTGATGCAATCGAAAGTGGTAATTTTGGAAAGAAAATAAGAGTAGGTCTTACAACTCTTGGTAGTGAACATGGACCTGAGAACCTAATTAATGGAGCTAGACTAGCAGACAAGGGTATGTTTGAGATTGTTCTTATAGGTAAGGGGGCTGAAGGATTTACTTCTTATGAAGTAGAAACTGAAGACGAAATGTACAAAAAAATGGAAGAACTACTTGACGCTGGTGAAATAGATGCTTGTGTTACTATGCACTACAATTTCCCTATAGGCGTATCTACAGTAGGTAGGGTAGTGACTCCTGCAAGAGCTAAGGAAATGTTTATAGCAACTACAACAGGTACATCAGCTACTGATAGGGTAGAAGCTATGGTAAGAAATGCAATATATGGTATATCTACAGCCAAGGCTTGTGGTATAGAAAGACCAAGTGTAGGTATATTAAACCTAGATGGTGCTAGACAGGTTGAAAAAGTCCTATTAAGCATCAAAGACCAGGGATATGATTTTGACTTTGCTGAGTCTATGAGAGCTGATGGTGGATCTGTAATGAGGGGTAACGACCTATTAATAGGTGTTCCAGATGTAATGGTAACTGATACTCTAACAGGTAACTTATTGATGAAGGTATTCTCATCATTCAATACAGGTGGAGACTTTGAGGCCCAGGGATTCGGTTATGGACCTGGTATAGGTGAAGACTATGATAGACGTGTCCTAATCCTATCTCGTGCAAGTGGTAGCCCAGTTGTTGCCAATGCCCTAAGGTATGCTTATGACATAGTAAAGGGTCAGGTAAATGTTATGGCTAGAGAAGAATATAAGAAAGCACTTAAGTGCGGTCTTGACAAGGAATTAGCTGATCTAAAGTCTAAGAAGGCTCCAAAGACTGAATCTGAGGAAGTCGTAGCTCCACCAAAGGAAGTTGTAACTGAAGGTATAGCTGGAGTTGATATCCTAGACCTAGAAGATGCTGTAAAGGCCCTTTGGAAGGATGGCATCTATGCTGAAAGTGGTATGGGTTGTACAGGACCGATAGTTATGGTTTCACCTGAGAAACTTGACAAGGCTATAGAGTCACTAAAGAAGAATGATTTTGTTAAGTAGTATAGATAAAACTATTCTTGGAAAAATATAAATACACATATGTAAATATATGTAAAAGAAATACAGGCCTAAGCAATAATTTATAGATGTATTTCTTGTCAAATGGAGGTAAGATGCCTGCTTATATAAGCGAGAATCTAACCTCCATTTTTTATACTTATTATATTAATTTTATATAGATCTTATATCTTTTGGTGCTTTTTCAGGCCCTTTTCCCAAATTGAGTTGAGAAGATTCATATAGTCATCAACATCCATATGACCCATAGTGTATAGGTTTTTGATTTCCTTATTGTCATCAGGGGATAGGATATTGTTACAGAATTCTACAAGGGCTGCGTATACGTGTCTTGCCTCATCTATAGCAAACATATCCATATGAGGGTTTGTGTATAGGGGACCTGCTCCTATTCCTATTCCTTGACCCCATTTGAAACCAACCTTATTAGAGAAGTACTCAAGGCTCTCTATGGCGTGCTTTGATTGGTTACCGTGTAGAAGGCCGCTATTTGAAACAACATATAGCCTAGTATTTTTGATATTTTTACCTATTTCACCTAGAGTGTGGTTTCTCATATATTCGTACAGGTAGTAGTCTATTCTTTGAAGGTTTTCTATTATATGTGAAGGCATGCCATCTACATAGAGACCAAAGCATAGAATTATGGAGTCATACATTGTAAACTTCATGATCTCATCACTGTTTATAGGTCTTGCACTAGACCAATAAAACTTGTCTATATTAAATTCTTGACAGGATATTTTCTCGCATATTTCTATTAATTTATTGGAGTAAAACTCTGAAGCAGCTCTTTTGCCTTTGGGACTTGCATTTATTATGGCTATAGAATTTTTAGGTTTTTCCTCCAATTGGTGCTTTGGTATAGTTATGTCAGTAGAAGCTAAGAGGTCTTCATCAACTCTTTTGCCTGTGACAAGAGTGTAGGCATTCTTGAAGCTGGCTACAAATTCTACATTAGAATTACTTACATAGTAGTTTTTACAGACAGCATCGACAAGGGATCTTGCAGTCTCTTTTTCATCTTCACTAGCCTGGCCGTAGAATATAACATTTAACTTGAAGGTATGGTCGTACCTTTTAGTATGTCTGACATCATTGTCAACTATATGCATATAGGTTCCTAGATAGCCAACACACCTATCTAGAAAACGTTTTATCTTGTAGGAAAAGCCACCGTATGACAACCTGCTTATTATGGTTATGGTGTCATATTTTATAAGGTTTTTTGCATAATTTTGCGCCTTATCCTTTGTGACACATTGGCCGGGGCTGACTATCCAACAACCAGCACAACCAGTACATGGCTTCATATTGCTGGTGTCTATAATATCTATATCATCTGGTAGCTTAAGTCCTACCGTGTTTTCTAAAACTAATAGTTCCATACAAGTCACCTCTTTTAAGTTATTAATCTATCCAATAGCTTATGGATAATCAAAGCTAGACAATCATTAAAAATGGTCTATATATTAATTATACAAGATAGGCTGGTAGATTTAAAGTAATACATATATAAATAAAAGTCTTTTTGATAGATTACTTAACAGGTTTATACATTTTGGGGTATAATATAGCTATATGCCTAAGGAGGATAAATATGAAAATATATTATATACACCATAGCAGTTTCTTGTTGGAAATGGACAAGTCGTACCTGCTATTTGATTATTTTAAGAGAGAGATACCAGAGATGGACCCAGATAAGCATCTTTATGTTCTATCTACACATTCTCATCCTGACCATTATAGGGATAAGGTATTTGATTTGTACAGGGATAGGAAAAACGTGAGCTTTATCCTGTCTGATGATATAGAGCCGAAGCTAGAATCAGATGCAGCCTTGGCTGATTTTCTTGGACCAAATAAGGAATATCAAATAGGAGATTTAAGGATCAAGACCTATGAGAGCACAGACCTTGGATTGGCTTTTTTGATAGAGGTTGAAGGAAAGAGAATCTACCACTCAGGAGACCTGAACTGGTGGACATGGCATGGCTATGAGACAGAGGAAGAGTATGAGATAATGACTGACAGGTTTAAAAAGGAAATATCAAAGCTAGAAGGGGAAGATATAGACCTAGCCATGGTTGTACTCGACCCTAGACAGGGAGAAAGATATGATTGGGGAATAAAGTACTATCTTCAAAAGACTAATAACAAGTACTTAGTTCCTATGCACTGTTGGGATAAGTTTGAAGTGATAGACAGGTTTAAAAAAGATAACCCTGACTTGATCAAGGACATAGTCCTTATAAACACACCAGATGCAAGTGGGGGTATAGAATTAGACTTTTAGGAGTTTAGGCTAGAATAATTATATTCCAAGTATGCAAAATATTTATTCAAGGAGGAGAAAATGGAGAGATTAGTTGACTTTTTAAGAAATATAGGCTTTGCCAATGAGAAGCTATTAGTAGGATTAGATGAGGTTGAAATTGAAAACTGCATATACAACAAGGATACTAAAATAGCCAAGTTTGTCCTCATTTCAAAAGAGGTCTTGCCGGTAAATAGGATAGACAAGGTGAGAAGTGGACTTGAAAAACTACTCAAAAAACAATATATAAGTTCTGTTGAGTTTTCTTTTAAGTACATTGGATTAAATAAAAAAGGCAATAAGGACATGATCAAGAAGCTTTGGCCCAATATATTTGACGAGGTCAGAAAGGCTTCCCCCTTCGTCTACATATATGGCAAGGATATAGAACACATATATATAGATGACAGGCTCAAGATCAAGGCTCCTGATGAATTTATATATGAGTCATTCAAGGACAAAAACCTGGCTGACAGGATAAGATGTTTGATAAGAGAGCAGACAGGAATCGATATAAGGGTTGAGATTGAGTTAGCCAAGAAGAATGAAAACGAAAAAAATGACTATGAGTCTATACTAGAAAAAATTGATGCCAAGACGGACAAGATTATATCTAGGATGGATTTTAGCCCTAGTCAATCTCAAGATAAGGATGAAAAAGAAGAGACCTATAAGATAAATTTTGAAGAAAAAGCCAATCCAGACCAGATCTACGGAAGACCTATAATAGCTAATCTATACCTTACATCAGAAATAGAAGAGGGCCTAAGGACTGTCGCTATCAAGGGAAGGGTGATCGAGGCGGAAGACCAAGAGCTAAGAAACGGTAAGACACTCTATATGATGAATGTATCTGATGGGAATGGGGCCCTGATGTGTAAAGTATTTCTAGATGATATGAACAAGGATGATGTCATCAAAGCTACCAAAAAAGGTACCTATATCAAGGTTCAAGGAGACCTCATAAACAACTACAAGACCTTTGATTTGGAGCTCAATGTAACAGCCATAGAAAAGGCTCAGGAACCTAGAGTAGAGGATACAGCAGAGGTCAAGAGGGTTGAACTCCACGCCCATACACAGATGTCATCAATGGATGGTATGGTTCCAGTTGGTGAATTGGTTTCTAGGGCGGCATCATGGGGACATAAGGCAATCGCCATTACAGACCATGGTGTAGTCCAGGCCTTTCCTGATGCCATGAATGCTGGTAAGAAAAATGGAATCAAGATAATATACGGGGTAGAGGCATACCTAGTGGATGATGATACAGACACAATCGTAAATGCCAATGACCGAGACCTTGACCAGACTTTCGTGGTATTCGATATAGAAACCACAGGTCTATCACCTCATAGTGATAATCTTACGGAGATAGGTGCAGTCAAGGTACAAAATTGTGAAATAGTGGATAGCTTCTCAACCTTTGTAAACCCAAAGATGGATATATCCTATCAGATCCAGGAGTTGACTAGGATTACCAATGAGATGGTTAAGGATGCTCCTAGCCTTGAAGAAGCCCTGCCTGAATTTTTAGAGTTTGCCAAGGATTCTGTCTTGGTTGCCCACAATGCAGACTTTGACACTGGTTTTATATACCAAAAGTGTCAGCAGTTGGGTCTTGAATACAACTTTGAGAAGGTGGATACACTTACACTTGCTAGGATAATAAATACCAACTTAAAAAGATTTTCCCTAGATAAGGTGTGCAAGGAGATGGGAGTTGTCCTATCTGGTCATCATAGGGCTGTAAATGATGCCCAGGCTACTGCGGAGGTATTTATTAAATACCTCGAGATATTCAAGAAAAAGGGAATAAATAAACTGTCAGATGTAAATAGGGTCTATGGAAAGGTAGATTATGAAAAGCTAAGGCCTAGCCATGCTACTATTTATGCACAAAATCAGACTGGCTTAAAGCATCTATACCAGTTGATTACAGATTCCCATATCGAACACCTCTATGGAAATCCAAGGATACTTAAGAGCCTACTCCTAGAAAAAAGAGAGGGTCTTATAGTTGGTTCTGCCTGCTCAAGTGGAGAACTATATAATGCTGTTGTAAGACACAAGTCTGAAAAAGAGATAGAGAAGATTTTGGAATTATATGACTTTATAGAGATAATGCCACTAGAAAACAATATGTATCTTGTTGAAAGTGGTGAGTTAAAGTCTGTAGAAGAATTAAAAGAAATAAATAAAAAACTTGTAAAGCTTGGCGAACAGTACGACAAACCTGTTGTAGCAACTGGGGATGTCCATATGTTGGATGCCAAGGACGCCATTTATAGGACCATTATCAAGTATTCTCAGGGATATGGTAGAAAGTCAAAATCAGAAAGATTGTACTTTAGAACAACTGATGAGATGTTGGAGGAGTTTTCTTATCTTGGCAAAGACAAGGCCTATGAGGTTGTAGTTACTAACTCAAATTTGATAGCAGACATATTTGAAGATATAAAGCCTATACCAGATGAAACCTATCCACCTAGGATTGAAGGATCAGACAAGGAACTAAGGTCTATGTGCTATGAAAAAGCTAGAAGGATATACGGAGAGCCACTTCCAGACATAGTTGTTAAGAGACTTGAAAGAGAGCTAAATTCCATAATTGGTAATGGTTATGCGGTCATGTATATCATAGCCAACAAACTAGTTGCCAAGTCCCTATCAGATGGTTATTTAGTTGGGTCTCGTGGATCGGTAGGATCTTCATTTGCTGCGACAATGAGTGATATAACAGAGGTTAATCCCCTACCAGCCCACTATGTGTGTCCTAATCCAGACTGCAAGCATAGTGAGTTCTTTGCAATCGGCGAGTGGGGTTCAGGTGTTGACCTTCCTCCTAAAAAGTGTCCGGATTGTGGTACTCAGATGATAAAGGATGGCCATGATATACCTTTTGAAGTATTCCTAGGATTCGAGGGTGACAAGGAGCCAGACATAGACCTAAACTTTTCGGGAACCTACCAGCCTACAATCCATAAGTATACAGAAGAACTATTTGGAGAAGGCTACACTTTTAGGGCAGGTACAATAGGTACGGTAAAGGATAAGACAGCCTATGGTTATGTCAAGAAGTATTCTGAAGAGCAGTTTTTGGACATGACTGCAGCTGAAATGGACTGGTTATCCAAGGGATGTACGGGTGTCAAGAGGACATCTGGCCAGCATCCAGGTGGTGTAATGGTAGTTCCAGACTACAAGGATATACATGATTTTACACCAGTCCAATATCCAGCCAACGACAAGGAATGTGGAGTAAAGACTACCCACTTTGACTACCACTCCATAAGTGGTAGAATCCTTAAACTAGACATACTAGGACACGACGGTCCGACCATCATCAGGATGCTTGAAGATATGACCGGTATCAAGATAACGGACATACCTCTTGATGATCCTGAGACCATGTCACTTTTTACATCTACCAAGGCCCTAGGAGTTACAGAAGAAGATATAGGAACGCCAGTTGGATCCCTTGCTATACCTGAGTTTGGAACCAAGTTTACTAGGCAGATGCTAATAGACACCAAGCCTACAACCTTTGCCGCCCTTGTTAGAATATCAGGTCTATCACATGGTACAGACGTTTGGGTAAACAATGCCCAAGACCTAGTCAGGGCCAATGTAATCGGTATAAAAGACGTTATTTCAACAAGAGACGATATTATGAACTACTTGATATTCAAGGGACTAAAACCAAAGCTTGCCTTTACGATAATGGAGAATGTTAGAAAGGGTAGGGGTCTAAAGCCAGAATTTATAGAGGAAATGAAGGCCAATAATGTACCAGACTGGTATATAGGGTCTTGCCAAAAGATAAAATATATGTTCCCTAAGGCCCATGCAGTTGCCTATGTAATGACTTCATTTAGGATAGCCTACTGTAAGGTCAATTACCCAGAAGCCTTCTATGCGACTTATTTTACAACCAAGGTAGAAGATTTTGACGTTGACCTAGTCACAAGAGGACTTGATGCAGTCAGGGCTAAGATGGAAAGAATCAGAGAACTAGGAAATTCAGCTACAGCAAAAGAAAACAACCAGTATACAATCTTAGAGGTTGTAGTAGAAATGCTTTGTAGGGGAATTGAGATGGAAAAAGTTGACATATACAGGTCTCATCCTACAGATTTTCAGTTAGATGGAGATAAAAAAATACTTCCTCCTATGGTAGCTTTACAGGGAATGGGAGAAAATGCAGCACTTAGTATAGCTAGGGAAAGAGAAAACGGGGCATTTCTATCCAAAGAAGACCTGATAAAGAGGACCAAGGTATCTAAGACTGTAGTTGAAAAGCTTTCTGAACATGGAAGTTTAGATGGGATGAGTGACAAGAACCAGTTGTCATTCTTCTAGGGAGTAGAATAATAAAGATAAAAATTATGATATAGACAGAATGCTATTATAAATTGTAGACCCTATTTTGTCTATATCATCTATATTTGATTAGTTTGGAGGTAATATGACTAATAAGAAAAAGATGCACATACTTGCGATGACAACCATATTATTTTGGGCTCTTGCCTTTCCTGCTAGTAAGATAGCAATGAAACACTATAACCCGTTTTCATTAGCATTTTTAAGGGTTACGATAGCATCATGCGTACTCCTTATAATTGGTAAAGCTACTGGAATAAGACCACCTAAGAAGGAAGATTTAGTATGGTTCTTATTGTCTGGTGCTTGTGGATTTGGTATATATTTATTTTTATTTAATTTGGGTATGCAGACTGTGACATCAGCTACAGGTAGCATTATAATAGCACTTACGCCAGTTATGACAGCCATTGGCGCCCACCACATATATAGAGAGAGGATTAATATTGTCGGTTGGATTTCAATGGCTGCAGCCTTTGGTGGGGTACTTATTATGATGCTTTGGAATGGTATATTATCCTTTAACTTTGGGATGTTGTGGGTATTTTGTTCAGCAGTTTTATTCTGTATCTACAACCTTCTAAATAGGAGATTTGCATCACAGGGTTATAAGGCTATAGAGATAGTTACTTATTCCATGGTTGCATCGGCGCTTATACTTAGTCCATTCTCAGTGAGAGGATTTAGAGAAGTTGCACTAGCCCAGCCTAAAGAGATAATTACTCTACTTGTCTTGGGGGCTGTCTGTAGCGCAATAGCATATTTTTTATGGAGCTTGGCAATGTCATATGCCACCTATACTAGTGAGGTTGCTAATTACAGCTTTACAACACCCTTTGTTGCCAGTATTTTGGCGGCTCTTATGATGGGTGAAGTACCAGACACATCTACTATAGTTGGTGGCTTGGTAATTATTGTGAGTATTTTGGTTTTTAGCTTTAGAGGTAAAGAAAAAATATAAAAAAAATAAGGGTAATGGGGATGACCCAAAAGTAAGTTTTTACAAAAATTAAAAATGCTAAATTTCAATGTTTTACTTTGTTGAATTTAGCATTTTTTGTATTTTCTAAGAATTATGAGTCAGCTTCTTTTGACATGCTTGACGGATGAGCCTATTTATAATTTAGTCCTGTTTATATTGTATGAATTTAATTTTAAATTCGTATATTATGGCAGGCCACAAAAGTAATAAAAGTATCAGAAAAATAATGAAAATAATATTAGTTGTATTATTATTTCTCAAGCTGTACAAGCTGAATAGACTATTATTAAAATACTTTCCTGTTATAATAAAGTTTACTATAAATGCTATCACATACAAATTATATACGATAAGCATTGTATATTTCACTAGTTTTGGTGTGAATAGTATGATGATAGAACTTAATAGGAGAATAACTACCAGAAGTACTAAATATAAAAAAGAAGTTGCGCTTATATATCTTATGCAAAAATATATTGAAACAAAGAATAGTATTAGCAAGAGAAGTGATTTTCCTATATTATTTTTCTTTAAAATACTATCGATTTTTTTAATTAAATTAATCATTGTAATCTCCTTATGCAAAATAAATACTTACGTTTATTCCTTTCTGTCTGCTCTTTTCCACAAATACCCATTAGCATCAAACTTACACCATTTTCTATTTGATTCTTTTTCAAGATAGAACCACCGCTAGTATTAAGTTACTTTTTTTCATAATAAATCCCCACCCTTATAGAAATAAAAATTATTTTCAAATATATATTATCATTTAAAATTAATTTTGTCTACTAAAATATTATATATATTCATAAAAAATTTAATAAAAATACAATTCTATATATTGATTTAGAATTTTTTTCAACACATATTATAAAATGAAAAATTAAAGCTAAAACACAGGTTTTGATGTTAAATTTAGATTGAGGATTTTTATATTTAACAAATGAGGATGTAAAGATGAAAAAAAATAATTACATTAAGAAGAAGATACTTGTGTTTTCTGCATTGATATCTTATAAGGATTATGTTATTTTTTATCCTCAGCATCAAGATGACGAAGTCTTATGGGCAGGAAGTGCAATAAGGTATGCAATAAGAGCTAGAGGATCAGATCACGTTTTGATAGCCTTAGTGTCATCTGGAACTGGTCACAAGATATTTAAAAAGAATGAGTTTAAAAACATGACTCAGAGACAGAAGGCGGAATATAGAAATAGAGAATTTATGGAGTCCTGTCATCATCTAGGCATACCGAAAGAAAATATATTTTTTATATACAAGGAAAGAGGCGACTGGAGAACTGACTTCAAACTTGAAAGAAAATTTGCCTTGGAGATTGAAAAGAAATACAAAAGCGTTACACATATAACTCACTCCTATAAATACGATGATCATTTTATGCATAGAGCAAATGGGCAGACCCTATATGAACTTTGGAAAGAAGATAAGATAGGAGATTTGAGGTTTTATCTTAAACCATTTTTGGTAAAGTATGTAGATGCCAGTAAAAATATATTAAATGTATATAGCGTAAATAATGAGGAAGACTATACAAGAATAAAAGATGCTTGTAAGGCTTATAAGTATATTAATCCGGATATGCTAAGAGCAGGTATAGGTTACAAGACTGACTTTTTGAGTTTTGACTCATTGGTGTATGATAGTAGTCAAAAATCATATATAATTATTCAAAATAACAAGAAAGAAGGATAGTCAGTATATAATTGCTAGGTAAATTAGTTACTAGTTTATAGAGCTTTTTTGCAAACTTGAAAGTGAGTTACTAGTGTGTAGAAATCTTATGCAAATTGTAAGTATATATAATATCTTGATTTAAATCGACCCCTAAAAGTTATTAATAAAAAATAACGATTAGGAGGTCGTTTTTCATGGAAAAATATTCATTCAATTTATATGCATTAGCAGAAAATATTTTTTATTTGTGGTATTATTTCAAATAATTTTCATATTAGTATTGTATAATTAATAAGAGAGATGATTCTCTTGATTTTTATTTTAAGAAAACGATATCATAAATTTTGTGAAATATTTCAAAGTTACTTAAATATGGGCGTGATAAAAATATTAAATTAATTTATATAAGTGTTTTAAGAGGAAAGGAGAGTTTGAATGAAAAAACAAATGGTACTAGTTTTAACTGCAACAATGTTATTTTCTACTTTATCCTCAGGAGCTAAGGCAGATAGCAGGATACTGAATATTATGGGAAATAATAGAACAGAGACGTCTGCAATAGCAGCAAAATTATCAGATGATTCATCGATTGAGGATTATGGTAAAATCCAGGGCAATTATGTATTTGCAAACTCAAAATATTTTTCAGATGCATTGAGTGCATATAACCTAGTGTTTGACAAAAATGCTAGACTTATCCTAATTGACAATAGTACTGATATAGATAAGTACATAAATGGTGCCAATAATGCCTATATAGTAGGAGGTACAGGGGCAATATCTAGTCAAATGGAGAACAAAATTAGGTCTAGGTTTAAGATGGTCAAGAGATATGGTGGTTCAAATAGGTATATTACCAATAGTTTGATACTTGATGATTGTAACTTTACTAAGCTTGGTATTGCTGATGGAAGAAATTATCCAGATGCATTGGCAGCGAGTGGATATTTGAGAGAAAATGGATACGGACTTAAGTTAGTTAATGGATCTAACAAGTATGTCTTAGATTCTAGGTATGAAGGTATCTGTACTTTTGGTGGTGTAAACTCTGTTAAATATGCTATGGGACATAGGATAGCTGGTAAAAATAGGTATGAAACATCCCAAAAAATAAATTCAATGTTTAGTCCAAAGTCAGCAGCTATGGTTTACGGAGAAGATTTCCCGGATGCTATGGCAGCCCTTAATGTTATATTTAGAAATTACCAAGGCAATGACAAGAAACCTACTGCAGTTGTCTTATCAAAAGGAAGCCTAAATAATAATGACAAACAATATTTATCTAAGATGTCTGAGGTGTATTTGGTAGGTGGAAGGGTAAAAGATGTATTTAAATCAAATGACAAAATAGATGAAAAAACAAATGTAAGTGATAAAATATCCAAAAATCCAAAGCCAAAGCCAATTGAAGAAAGTGGATTAATTATTGAGTCAGAAACCAATAATTTGCCAGTAAAAAAACTTTCTTATGATAAATATATGGAAACTTTTAGAGATGACCTGACTGACCGAGAAAGAGAACTTGCAAAAAGGGTTAATGACTACAGAGAGTCAAAGGGACTAGCTAGACTACCTATTTCAAAAAGTTTGACTAAAGTTGCAAGATCACATGTATGGGACCAAAACAATAATTATAGGCCTAGAACTGATTCAAGAGGAATCAGTGGTAATTTTCATGGTTGGTCAGATAATGGACCTTGGAAGGGGGTAATATATACAGGTGATCATCACTATGCTGAATTGATGTGGAGTAAGCCATCTGAACTAAGCGAATATACAGGTTATGGATATGAAATTTCAGCAGGAGGCGGATTTATTAGACCTAAAGAAGCATTGGAATTGTGGAAGCATTCTTCAGGACATAATGCAGTAATTGTAGGCGAAGGCGCTTGGGCAGGGCTTACTACCATGGGCGTAGGAATAGATGGTGAATATTCAAATATTTGGTTTGGAAAAGATACTGACCCTGCTGGTTATTACAGTGAATAATTATAATTTGTTATGATTAATTTTAAGGAGATTACGATGAAAAAATTATTATCTAAAATTTTTGCGGTTGTGCTTTCGATATTCATGCTTGTACCTGCATATGCGGATACAAACAAGAGGGTTGATCGAATAGCTGGAGGAAACCGAGAAGAGACAAGTGTAAAAATATCTAAAGAATCATTTGATACATCTGAATATGCAATACTTGCTACAGAAGGGGATTATCCAGATTCTCTATCAGGTGGTCAGTTGGCTCTTACGATTCAGGCACCTATACTACTAACTAAGAAAAATCAGGTAAGTAAAGGTGTTGTCGACGAGATGAGAAGACTAGGTGTTAAAAAAGTATTTGTTTTAGGTGGTACATCATCTATTTCAGATAGTGTCCTAGAAGGTATTGGTGACTTTAATCCAGAAAGATTAGGTGGTATAGATAGATATGAGACATCGAGGATAATTGCTAACAAGACTAAGGAACTAGGAGAAGCCAAGGGTATAAAATACGATGAAATGGTTGTTACGGATGGAAAAAACTTCCCTGATGCCCTATCTGCCAACTCATACTTATACAATAGGGGTGCCATTATGGTATTGAGTAGGGGAGACTATATTCCAAAAACAGATATGAAAGTTACTGTAATAGGTGGAGTTAGTTCGCTACCTTTTGCTGGCGTACCAGTAAACAGGATAGCTGGAAAGGATAGGTATGAGACATCAACATTAGTAGCAGAGAGATTCAAGGGTGGCCTAGAAACAGCAATACTTGCGAGTGGAGAATCATTCCCAGATGCACTTACATCTACAGGTCTAATGATAAAGAATAATGCACCATTGCTTATTACTCCACCAAAGCATATGAAGATAGGTATATTAGGCTACTTGAACAAGTTCTCAAATGTTGTAATAGTTGGTGGTTATAATACAATATCAAAGGAAATCGAGCAGGTGACTATAACAGGAAAATTGATTAAACCACAGCCAAAACCACAGCCACAGCCACAACCAAAGCCACAGACAAGGCCTGTATCTAAAAAAGTGGTAATCAATTGGCCAAGGGGTATATGTCAGATGTCGTTGGATAAAAATACTTTTGATAAGTACTTATCTTATAAAATAAATTCATACAATAATTTAGTGTTTTATTCGAAAAAAGATGGAAATGAAGAAATTAGCGAATATGCTGTTTTCGATGAGAGAGGATATAGGGAATTAGGGTATAGAGACAGGGCACACCTATTTAGAATCGTAGAGAAAAAAGGTAAAAAGCTCTACATTATAGGAGCGTGCTATAAACCATATTTTACAAATACAGCAGCATGTAAAGTTGAAAATAGAATTTCAAATAGTTTGAGTGGACTTAATGGGTTTAGAGTTAGATCTTTAAGATAAAAGATATAACTTTAATAGACGAATACCTTATTAATAATCCCTCAAATCCTAGACAATTCAATACTTAAGTGGTATAATTAATTGGATAAACATTTATAATTAATTTTGGAGGGTAAGAGATGGTAACAGCAAGTGATTTTAGAAAGGGCGTAACTTTCGAAAAGGACGGACAGCCTTGCTTAGTTGTAGATTTCCAGCACGTTAAGCCAGGAAAGGGAGCAGCCTTTGTTAGAACTAAGTACAAGAATTTGATAACAGGTGCAATAAGAGAAGAAGCCTTCAACCCTAGTGATAAATTCCCTAAAGCAAACATAGAAACAAAGCAGATGCAGTATCTATACAATGATGGAGAATTATATTACTTCATGGATGAAGAAACATATGATCAGATACCTCTTAACTATGAGCAGGTAGAAGATGCTATCAAGTTCTTAAAGGAAAATGAAGTAGCAACTATAAGATTCTATCAGGGATCACCATTCCAGGTAGAAGGTCCAAACTTTGTTGAGTTAGAAATAGTTGACACAGAGCCAGGTATCAAGGGAGATACAGCAAGTAATGTTACTAAGGCGGCAACTGTTGAAACAGGTGCAGTAATACAGGTACCATTATTTATTAACGTTGGAGATAAGGTAAAGATAGACACTAGAACAAGTGAATACTTATCAAGAGTTAACCAGTAATCGAATTAAAATACCTGTAATTTACTTACAGGTATTTTTGATTATACAAAATGAAATAAAATATACAAGGAGTGGTAGAAATGGCGTCCCTAAAGGGTCAAATAAGAGAAAAAATCAGCTCTTTTGAAAAGAAGATAGGCTATGTTTTTAATGACAAGGAAAATATACAGGTAGCTCTTACACATTCTTCTTTTGCAAATGAGCACAAGGAATACAAATACAATGAAAGACTTGAATTTTTGGGTGACTCTGTACTAGGTTTAGTTGTGAGTGATTATTTATTCAGTGTTAGAACAGATTTGCCAGAAGGTCAGTTGACGAAGTTTAGGGCAAATGTGGTTTGTGAAGAATCCCTTAGTGTTGTAGCTAGAAAGTTGAACCTTGGTGAGTACTTATTGCTTGGTAATGGAGAAAGACAATCAGGTGGTAGCGACAGAGATTCAATATTAGCAGATGCGACTGAAGCAGTTATAGCTGCAATTTATATAGATGGTGGTTTAGATAAGGCAAAAGAATTTATCATGTATAATCTAAGAGATGTAATAGCAAAGACTATTGATGGCAATATCTTCAGAGACTATAAGACTATATTACAGGAAGTAATCCAGAGTAAAAATGGAAGGATTTCTTATAGGTTGGTCCAGGAAAAGGGACCTGACCATGATAAGGTATTTGAGATGGAAGTAAGGTCAGGCAATAAGGTACTTGGCTTTGGTCTAGGCAAGAACAAGAAGGATGCAGAAAAAGAAGCTGCTAAAAACGCCCTAGAAAATATGGGAGAAGATATATAATGAAGAAAAAGATAATACCCATATTTGTACCCCACCAAGGCTGTCCCCATGACTGTATCTTCTGTAATCAGAAGAAGATAACAGGTCTGTCTACCTCTATGACAGATGAGGATGCAAGGGATATAATTATCGAGAGTCTAAAGACTATACCAGATGATGCTGAGGTTGAGATAGCATTTTTTGGTGGAAGTTTTACAGCAATAGATACAGACATACAAAGAAAATTGTTGTCAGTTGCCAAAGACTTCAAGGATATGGGCAAGATAGATGACATAAGACTTTCTACACGACCAGACTGTATAGATGACAAGGAACTTGACCTACTAAAAGAGTATGGTGTCACTATAATTGAGTTGGGTGTTCAGTCTATGAATGAGGATGTACTTGTCAAGAGTATCAGAGGCCACCATAGGGATGTGGTATTTACAAGTGCCAAGATGATAAAGGTTGCAGGCTTTAAGCTAGGCCTACAGATGATGCTAGGTCTTCCAGGAGATTCAAAGGACAGGTGTATAAGCACTGCTAGGGACTTTGTTGATATTAAGCCAGATTTTGTCAGGATCTATCCTACCTTGGTTATCAAGGAGACGGGTCTTGAAGAAGAGTTAAAATCAGGAAGGTATAGACCATTTACTATAGAAGAATGTATAGATATTACCAAGAGATTGATGGTGATATTCTACCTAAATGATATTGGAGTTATAAGGGTAGGATTACAGGCAACTGAGGATATACAGCTTGGTCTAGATGTACTGGCAGGGCCATACCATCCAGCATTTAGAGAACTGGTTCGTTCAAGGATGGTCAGGGATTATTTAGATGATGTCATATCTAGAAGATATGAAGAAGAGGGGTACGATCCTAGTAAGGGTGATAATTGTAAGAGTTTTGAAAATGGCTATGTTAAAATAGACAAAAAAGACCTGCTTATCAAGGCTAACCCTAGGGACATATCCATGATAGTAGGAGATAAGAGATCAAATAGAGAATATATAAACACTAAATATATGACTAGGTTTAAGATTATGGCAGACAAGAACCTAGTAGATGAATTAGTAGTGATGATAGATGGTAAATTAGTTGATAGGATTACCTATAAAGATTTGTATATTAGGCTAGCAAAACTATACCAGTTGGGCTAGTGAAAGGAGATAGAATGTATTTAAAGAAGCTTGAGTTGAAGGGGTTTAAGTCCTTTCCAATGAAAACAGATATATTCTTTGATAAGGGTGTTACGGCAATAGTAGGTCCTAATGGCAGTGGTAAGAGTAATATATCCGATGCTGTAAGGTGGGTCCTAGGTGAGCAGAGTATCAAGAGTCTTCGTGGTGAAAAAATGGAAGACGTGATCTTTTCAGGTACTGATTCCAAGAAGGCCATGAATTATTGTGAAGTTGCTATCACCCTAGATAATTCTAACGGTGAAATAGACATAGATTCAAACGAATTGGTCATCAAAAGAAAGGCCTACAGGACTGGTGAGTCTAATTTTTATATAAATGGTAAATCATGTAGACTAAAGGACATCAGGGAAATTTTGATGGACACAGGCATAGGCAAGGATGGCTACTCTATTATAGAACAGGGTAAGGTTGAAGATATACTAAGCAACAATCCTGCCAATAGGAGAAAGATATTTGATGAGGCTTGCGGTATAGCCAAGTATAGATATAAAAAGAATGAAGCAGAGAGAAACCTTAAAAAATCTAGTGAAAATCTAGAAAGGATAAATGATATATTTGAAGAGGTGGACAAGCAGTTGAAACCTCTTGAGAGACAGCAGGTAAAGGCCAAAAAGTACATAGTCCTAAGAGATGAATTAAAAATTCTTGAAATAAATGACTTTATAAACAAAAACAAGGGACTAGAAGAAGAAATCAGCCAATATACAGCTAAGATCCAGGAGATATCAAAAGAGATGGAAATCTTGGGTCAGGAAAAATTTGATCTTGAAGAAGACCTAGTTTCTCTATCTAAGGAGATTGACGAATTAGAAATCTTGTTAGACAAGATGGGTGAAGACAACATAGATATGAAAACAAAAATTTCATATAAGAAGTCAGAAATTCAGGTGTCTAAGGAAAAGGTCAAATTCCAAGAGGGTGAGATTGAAAGAAAGAAAAATGAAATTAAGCTCGCTGATAAAAAAATAGAAGTAGATAATATAGAGCTTGACAAGGTCCACAAGAGGGCTGATGAAAAGTCATACGAAATAGAGTCTATAGAAGAATCTATGGAAGATATCTTCAATCAGAAAATCAGGCTAGAAAAGGTGCTAGAAGACCTTGATAATAAGATAAATGATAACAAGTCAACATCAATATCCTTGTTAGAAAAAAGAGAAAATATATCTCAGGATTTTGCAAGGGTTGGTGCTAATATTGATAATATGAAGGCTAGGCTTGAGGATATAGGCATCCAAATAGATGACCTAAACAAGGAAATAGGACTAGATGACAAGGACATTGATTCAAAGAATCTAGAGCTTGAAGACCTATCTAAAGACCTAGACAAGATAACAAAGACTATATCTGAAAAGTCTTTAGAGTTAAAAGACAGAGAGTCTGATTATAGGGCAAAGACCAAGAGCCAGCAGGACCTAAATTACTCAATAGCAAGTTTAAGGAGTAAGCACAACACATATGTAGATATGGAAAACCACCACGAAGGATTTAACAGGGGTGTAAAAGAGGTCCTTAAAAACAAGAATATCAAGGGTATAAGAGGTGCTTTTGGAGAACTTGTAAGTGTTCCTCAAAAATATGAAAAGGCCATAGAGGCTTCCCTTGGTGCTGCAATACAGAATGTAGTAGTAGAAGATGAGGCCTCAGCAAAGACAGCTATTAGCTACCTTAAAAAGAACAATTTAGGCAGGGTTACGTTTTTGCCTATGAATGTTATGAGGTCAAATAAGTTGAAATTTGATAGGACCTATAAGACAGACTACATAGGTATATGCTCAGACCTTATCCAATACAGCAAAGAGTATACAAGCCTAGTTGAAAACCTACTTGGTAGGGTTGTTCTTGTAGAGGATATAGACAGGGCAGTAGCCCTTGCTAGAGAAGCAGGCCATAGGTTTAAGATAGTCACACTTGAAGGAGATATAGTAAATCCAGGTGGTGCTCTGACAGGTGGATCCCTAAAGGTCAATAGTAATATATTGTCCAGGAAGAGGATAATAAATGAACTAGACTTAGAAATAAAGTCTAAGGAAAAGGACAAATTGAACCTTGAAAATACAATAAGAGAATCTCATGAGTATATAGAGGACCTAGAAAAAGAGATAGAAGTCCTTAGAAATTCAAAATTAGGCAAAGATAGGTCAAGGATAGGTCTTGAAACAGAGTTGAAGATATTGACTGAATCTAAGTCTAATAAGAAAAAGAATATAGAATCATACAAGGAAGAATCAAGTAAAATAAGAGATTCTATTGAATCTAGTAAAAAGATATATGATGAGTGCCAAAATACACTTGAAAGCATATCCATTGAATCAAAGGACAATACATCAAATATAGAAGACCTTGTTCTTGAACACAAAAAGGCTAACCTAGAATTTGGTGAGGTGGTAAAGGTATATAACGAGAAGAACCTAGACCTAGTAAGGGAAAAGGAAGCCTTTAAAAACCTAATAGAAGAAATATCAAGAATCTCTAATGATATAGATGAATCCAAAGACAGGCAGAAAAAACTAGGAGACTCCATAGCTGAAAACGAAAATGAGCTAAACTTCCTAGACGAGCTGATAGAAAAGTATGAAAAAGAGCTCGTTGAAATGGAAGCTAACTTGGAAGAAATGTCCCAGACCATGGTTGAAAAAAGGTTGGAAAAAGACGACCTTAGGATTGGATATGATGAAAAGAAAAGACTTGCTAGGGAAAAGGATAGGTCATACAACAATTATAGGGAAGAAAACTTCAACTATGAGTCAAAACTTGATCGTGCTAGGGTTGCAAGTGACAACATACTTACAAATCTATATGAAAAGTATGACTTGACCTATGTTCATGCTATGGACTACAGGGACCAGGAACTAGAAGTAGACCTTGCAAAGATAGAGAAACTTAAAAAGTCTATCAAAAACCTAGGAAATGTTAACCTAGACTCAATAGATGAGTACGAAGAGATAAAGGAACGTCATGAGTTTTACTCAAGTCAGAAGATAGACCTAGAAGAGTCAATAGAATCCCTAAACGGACTTATTGATGATCTAGTAGAAAAGATGAAGAAGGAATTTCTTGATAGCTTTAAAATAATAAATGACAACTTTAAAAAGGTATATAAGAGTCTATTTGAAGGTGGAAATGCTGACCTAAAGATCAGTGATTATGAAAATGTACTTTCTTGTGATATAGAGATTACAGCCCAGCCTCCTGGCAAAAAGATGAAGAACCTATCCCTACTATCAGGTGGAGAAAAGGCCATGACAGCTATCTGTATCCTATTTGCAATACTGATATCAAAGCCGACACCTTTCTGTATACTTGATGAAATAGAGGCCCCACTTGATGATGTCAATGTGTATAGGTTTGGAGCGTTTTTAAAAGACCTAAGTTCAGGTACCCAGTTTGTTGCAGTTACACACAGGAGGGGGACTATGGAGGTTGCTGACTATATTTATGGTATTACAATGCAGGAAAAAGGGGTATCATCTGTAATAAGTATTAGGCTAAATGAAGCTGAAAAGATGATAGAGTCATAGGAGGTAATATGTTTAAATTCTGGAAAAAGTCTGAAGACAAAGAGCTTGAAGAAATAGAAAAAGAAGAAATTCATAAAGAAGCCATAGAAAAAATAGAAGAACTTGAAGAAATTGTCAAGGAAGAGCAGGAGAAAAAGAAAGAGTTAATCGAAGAACTTGACCAGTTGTCTGAGCTTAATTCGGATGATAAGTATGCTCAAGATGAAGTAGAAGAAGAACTGCAAGAAGAGGTTAAAAAGGGACTTTTTGCTCGTCTTATGGAGGGATTATCCAAGACTAAGTCCAATATTATGGGCAGGGTAGATGATATACTAAATTCCTACACAAAGATAGACGAAGATCTTTTAGAAGAGCTTGAAGAAGTCCTAATAACTGCGGATGTTGGGCTTACAACTACTATGGATATCATAGACCAGTTGAGGGTCATGATTAAAAAGAGGGGGGTTACAGACCCACTTGAAGTAAGAGACCTATTAAAGGAGATAATATCTAACATACTTACAGAGGGCAATCCTAAGATAGAGATAGATCCTAGTCCCGCAGTCATAGTCATGGTAGGAGTAAATGGTGTAGGCAAGACTACAACTATAGGCAAACTAGCTCAAAAATATAAAAAAGACGGCAAAAAGGTAATGCTTGCTGCTGCTGATACATTTAGGGCAGCTGCTACCGAACAGCTTGACATATGGGCTACAAGGGTTGGAGTAGACATAATAAAGCACCACGAAGGAGCAGATCCAGGAGCTGTTATATTCGATGCTATAAAGGCATCACAGTCTAGAAAAGTAGACCTACTTATATGTGACACTGCAGGAAGACTCCACAACAAGGCCAATTTGATGAACGAGCTAGGCAAGATATTTAAGATAATAGATAGGGAATATCCAGAGGCTAAAAAGGAAGTACTATTAGTTGTAGATGCTACAACTGGTCAGAATGCTGTCAGCCAGGCCAAGACATTCAAAGAGGTTGCAGACATAACAGGCATAGTCCTTACCAAGCTAGACGGTACTGCCAAGGGTGGAGTAGTATTAGCTGTTAAGTCTGAGGTTGATGTGCCGGTCAAGCTAATAGGTGTAGGTGAAAAGGCAGAAGACCTACAGGTATTTGATGCCCAGTCATTTACAGATGCTATATTTGGATAGGATGTAAATTCAAGTGAAATTACTATTTGTATAGAACATAGGTTTAAGTGAAATTACTATTTGTATAGAACATAGGTTTAAGTGAAATTACTAAGAATATTTATTAAGTGTAAAGTATATTTTTGATATTGGCTTTTCAACAAGAAGTGTCAATGTTAAATACTTTACACTTTTTGCTTAAAAGTATTGACTTTTATCCATTGATGGGGTATCATATAACTTGTGTAAAGTGAAAGACCTTTACAGAAGGAGGACTAATGGATATACAGAAGATGGTTGAAATAGAAATATTGTACGCCCAGTACGGTCCTTTACTAACTGAAAAACAAAGAGATATTCTTTCCATGTATTATGAAGAGGATTATTCCCTAGGTGAGATAAGTAATATACTTGGCACTTCTAGGCAGTCGATATTTGACAGTTTGAGAAGATCGGAAAAATCTCTTAGAGATTATGAAGACAAGCTAGGTATGGCAAAGAAATTAAGTAAAATAGATGATAAAATAGATAAGTTGGCTGATATCATACAAAATGAACCTAAAGGTGATGATTGCCTTGGAGACAGAGGTCAGCTGATGGTATTAATTGACGAAATTAGGGAGTTGATATAATGATATTTGAAGGTCTATCAGAAAAGCTTCAAAACGCATTTGGCAAGCTGAGATCTAAGGGCAAGCTTACAGAAGAAGATGTAAAGCTAGCCATGAGAGAGGTCAAGATGGCCCTACTTGAAGCAGACGTAAACTTCAAGGTTGTCAAAGACTTTATAAAGGTAGTCCAAGAGCGTTGTATTGGCGAAGATGTAATGAAGAGTCTTACACCAGGACAGATGGTTGTTAAGATAGTTAATGAAGAGTTGACAGCACTGATGGGTGATGTCCAGTCCAAGATCAGTTTCTCAAGTAAATCTCCAACGGTAATAATGATGGTTGGTCTACAGGGTGCTGGTAAGACGACTACTTCAGGTAAGCTAGCAGGCTACCTAAAGGGACAGGGTAAGAATCCTTTATTGGTTGCAGGAGACGTATACAGGCCAGCAGCTATCAAGCAGTTGCAGGTTGTAGGCGAGAAGCTGGACATAGAAGTGTTCACACTTGGAGACAAGGTATCTCCAGTTGATATAGCAAAGGCTGCTCTAGAGCACGCCAACAAGAACAAGAATGATTTGGTAATCATAGATACTGCTGGTAGGCTCCATGTTGATGAAGTCTTGATGCAGGAATTGAAGGATATCAAGTCTGTGGCTAGACCACAAGAGATCCTATTGGTTGTAGATGCTATGACAGGACAGGATGCTGTAAACGTAGCAGAGAGCTTTGATACAGCCCTAGGAATTGATGGTGTTGTACTTACAAAGATGGATGGTGACACAAGAGGTGGAGCGGCCCTATCTATTAGAGCTGTGACTAAGAAGCCAATCAAGTTTGTAGGTATGGGAGAAAAACTAGACAATATAGAACCATTCTATCCAGACAGGATGGCATCTAGGATACTGGGAATGGGAGATGTTCTTACTCTTATTGAAAAGGCACAGTCAAGCCTAGACATGGAAAAAGCCAAAGAGCTTGAAGCCAAAATGAGAAAGAACGAAATGGATTTTGAAGACTTCCTAAACCAGTTAGAACAAATCCAGAAGATAGGATCAATAGATAAAATTATGGATATGATTCCTGGTATGGGTGGAATGAAAGCCCAGATGGGAGATATGGAAAAGGGCAAGAAAGAGCTAAAAAAGACAAAGGCGATAATCCAGTCCATGACAGTAAAGGAACGTAGGAACCCATCTATATTAAATGCTTCAAGAAAAAAGAGAATTGCAAGAGGTAGTGCTACAACAGTAGCAGATGTAAATAGACTTATCAAGCAGTTCAACGAAATGAAGAAGATGATGAAGATGTTCCAGTCGGGCAATATGATGGGCAAGATGAAAAAAGGTGGTTTTCCAAAACTACCAAAGCTACCATTTTAGGTGCTTGTTAGTAGGCTAGTGTATATATTAGAGGCTAGGCATATAAATCTCAGTTAAAAATAAAAGAATGAGATAAAGGATAAGTTAAATTGATATAGTTCTTGGCTAGATAGCATGATTGAGAAATATATCTAAAATAAATAATAATTAATTAATAAAATTTGGAGGAATAACAATGGCAGTAAAGATCAGATTAAGAAGAATGGGAACACATAAGAGACCTTTTTACAGAGTAATAGTAGCAGATGCTAGATCACCAAGAAATGGTAGATTCATAGAAGAAATAGGATACTACAACCCACTAACTGAACCAAAGCAGGTTAAGATTGACGAAGAAAAGGCTATAAAGTGGTTAGCAACTGGTGCACAGCCAACAGAAGTTGTTAAGAAGCTTTTCGCTGCAAACGGAATAGCACTATCTAAATAATCCTTTTTAGGAGTTGATATTATGAAGGAGCTAATTGAAGGAATAGCAAAGGCTCTTGTTGATAACCCTGATAGTGTCGAAGTTGAGGAAATAGTGAATGGTAAGGATGTACTTTTAAAGCTGAAGGTAGAAGACTCAGAAATGGGAAAAGTAATCGGCAAAAAAGGTAGAATTGCTAAATCTATGAGAACCGTACTAAAGTCAGTATCAAACAAGAAGAAAGTAAATGCAAGTTTAGAAATTGTCGAGGATTAGGGTTACCTAATCCTTTTTCTAAATTACAATTACAGGTTATAAAAGGTTATTATATAATTAATGAGGAAAAGTTATGAGTAAAGATATAGAATATTTTAGAATAGGCAAGTTTGTTACAACTAGAGGTCTAAAGGGTGATCTTAAGGTATATTCATATACAGATAATATAGATAGGTTCAAAGAATTGGATTACTTCTATATAGGAAAAGATAGAACTAAAAAGTACCAGGTAGAAAAAACAAGTAAAATCAGCAATGACATGGTAGTTATAAAGATTAAAAGTTATGACACCATAGAATCTGTCCAGGCCTTTATACAGAAAGACTTATATGTAGATAGGTCAAATACTTATGAACTAGATGATGATGAAATGTTGATTGTAGACATGATAGGTATGAAGGTTGAAACAGTAGACGGAGAATATATAGGTGAGTTAAAAGAAGTTCTTCAATATTCAGCAAATGATGTATACATTGTAAAAGGAAGCGACAAGGAGTTTTTAATACCGGCAACATATGAAATAGTGCCGAAAATAGATAAGGAAGCTAGGATAATCAAGGTAAAGCCAATACCAGGACTACTTGATTAATTAAGCTATGTAAATAAAAGAAAAGAGGTGTGGGATATAAGAATAAATGTTATGACACTATTCCCTGATATGATATACTCTTATGTTGGTGAAAGTATTATAAAAAGAGCCGTTGAAAAAGAAATATTGGATATAAAGGCTTATAATATTAGGGACTATTCAGAAAATAAGCATAAAAAAGTTGACGATTATCCCTTTGGTGGAGGTGCAGGTATGGTCATGACTCCTCAGCCAATATACTCCACATATGAGAAGATAATGGAAGATATGGATGAGTTAGGTTTAAATTCTGATACAAACAAAAAAAGCAGACTCATATACCTATCTCCCAAGGGAAGGACTTTTGATCAGAATATGGCAAAAGAACTAGCTAGTGAAGAGAGTATAACATTTTTATGTGGCCACTACGAGGGAGTAGACCAAAGAATAATAGACCTTATTGTGACAGACGAGGTGTCTATAGGTGACTATGTTTTGACGGGGGGAGAACTTCCTGCGCTAGTGATGATAGATTCTATTGCAAGATTGATACCAGGTGTTCTTAACAAACAGGAGTCCTTTGAAGATGAGACATTTGAACATAATTTATTGGAATATCCACAGTATACAAGACCTAGGGAATTTATGGGATTGGAAGTTCCACCTATAGTTATATCAGGTGACCATAAAAAAGTTGATGAGTGGAGACTAGAGGAGTCTAAAAAGATAACTAAGAAAAGAAGAAAAGATCTTTGGCAGGAGTACTGCAGACAGGAAGCCTTATTGTCATCCCAAAATAAAAAGAAGAAAAAATAGGTTAAGACTTGTATTCAATACAGGTCTTTTTCTTTTTTATATGGAATCTTATTTTGTTTTATATGGTAGATTTTTTATGATTCTGCCAAAGAATATATATTAAATAAGAGTTAGAAAATAAAATTAATATGAAATTTTATGACTTATAATTGCAAGATATAGATATTGATTTTATTTATAAGAATATGGAATAAAATTGAATATTGCTTTAAAAACTAAAGTAATCATGATTAATGTTTTTTGAAAATTTGATAATATATATATTTGAGGTGATTAAAAAAGATTTTCTTGTCTATAATTTATAACAAGTATACGTCTGAAAAATGAATAATATCTTGCAAAATACAAAGATATACTTTAAATTTTAAGTATTTATCAATGTTTTTTAAATAATATATTGCATTTTTTATTAATCTAGGTTATAATATGAACAAGTAGTAATATGACAAGTTAATAAAATAACCTAATATGAAAGGAAGGTATTGATTATGAACGGACGGAAAAAAGTTAAAGCTATAAGTTTAGAGACGTTTGTTTTCCTAGCAATATTCATTGGTGGTTTTGCTTGGATTGGTCACGTTATGGGCGTAGGGCTTATGTTTAAGACAATGATGGCAACAGCTCATGATTTATTATTACAGACCGTATTCTTTATTATGGCTATGGCCGTTATAGCAGGAGCTATAAGTGGCTTACTGTCAGAGTTCGGTGCGATATCACTGATCAATAAGATATTTGCTCCTTTGATGAAGCCTATATGGGGACTTCCAGGTGCAAGTATAACAGGAGTAGTAGCAACATATCTATCAGATAATCCAGCTATTATACCTTTTGCGAAAGACCAGAGTTTCACTCAATATTTTAAGAAATATCAAGTTCCAGCATTGTGTAACCTTGGTACATCTTTCGGAATGGGTTTAATAGTAACAACATTTATGATTGCACAGGGAGACCAGTTTATAGCTCCAGCATTGATTGGTAATCTTGGTGCTATCGTTGGTTCTGTAATAAGTGTTAGACTAATGTTGATGCAGACCAAAAAGTTCTATGCGGACAAGGCCTTCGATCCATTTGATGAATCTATGTCATCTGAAGATATGGAAAATCATGTAGAGTCTAGATATGTCAGAGATGGAAGTATGTTCCAGAGAATTCTTGATGCCTTATTAGAGGGTGGAAAGAATGGTGTTGACATGGGTATGGCTATCATACCAGGTGTCCTAATAGTTTGTACATTCGTTATGATGCTAACATTTGGTCCTGGAAAGAATGGATATACAGGTGCTGCATATGAGGGTGTAAAGTTTCTTCCTTACCTAGGACAGAAGATAAGTTTTATAATTGAGCCATTATTTGGATTTAAGTCTCCAGAAGCAATAGCATTCCCAATAACAGCATTGGGTGCAGTTGGAGCAGCCATTTCACTTGTACCAGAGTTTATAAAGAGTGGTGCAATAACTCCAAATGACATAGCAGTATTTACAGCTATGGGTATGTGTTGGTCAGGATACCTAAGTACTCATATAGGTATGATGGACGCCTTAGGGACTAGAGAACTAGCAGGTAAGGCAATAATATCACATACTATTGGTGGATTGGCAGCAGGTATATTTGCCCACCTTGTATTCATGATGGTAGTATAAATACTATAAAAATATTATAAAACTAGTAAAAAATATAGTATAGAATTTAGTAAAAAAGATATAATAAAAAAATAATAATAGTAATTAGGTAATTAGCAGATAATTTAACTACTTGATTTAAACGAGGGCTTAGCTCTCGTTTTTTTCGTCTTAAAAATCTTCATTATTGAGACACTCTATTTAATTAAATTAAAAAAATGACAACTTGTGTATGTTATTTTAAAGTGTTATAATGTTATAGGTATAATATAAAAGGAAAGAAGTGTGATTATGAAAAGAACAAGAAGATTAAGAAAAACAGGGATTATAAGAGATTTAGTAAGAGAAACTAGACTTAGCATGAAGGAGTTGGTCTATCCAATATTTGTGATTGAAGGTCAGGATATAAGGAGAGAAATACCTAGTATGCCAGATGTTTACCATGTATCAATAGACAGACTAGATGAGGAGATACAGGATATATTGAATCACGATATACAGAACATTATGATTTTTGGTGTTACTGATAAGAAGGATTCATGTGCTACAGAAGCTTTTGTAGAGGATGGTATAGTACAAAGAGCAGTTAGAAGGGTAAAGGAAATAACAGATCGATTAACAGTAATAACTGACGTATGCATGTGTGAGTACACTGACCATGGTCACTGTGGTATTCTTGACAAGGATGGATATGTAAATAATGATGCTACTCTAAAGTATCTTCAGAAAGTTGCCCTAAGTCATGCACAAGCAGGTGCTGATATGGTAGCTCCATCTGATATGATGGATGGAAGGGTAGCAGCGATTAGGGAAATACTAGATGAAAATGGCTTTGTCAATATTCCAATAATGGCCTATAGCGCTAAGTATGCATCAAGTTTTTATGGACCTTTTAGGGATGCGGCAGATTCTGCACCATCATTTGGAGACAGAAAACAGTACCAGATGGACCCAGCCAACTATAGGGAAGCGATGCTTGAATGCGAGCTAGATATAGAAGAAGGCGCAGATATGATAATGGTAAAACCAGCCCTTGCTTATTTGGATGTAATAAAGGGGGCAAAAGAAAGATTTGGTGTTCCAGTTGTTGCATATAATGTAAGTGGTGAGTATTCAATGGTTAAATTTGCTGTGAGACAGGGATTATTAAATGAAGAAGCAATATATGAGAGTGTCCAGTCTATAAAAAGAGCTGGAGCTGACATAATAATTACCTACTTTGCAAAGGACCTTAAAAAGTATATAGATAGATACTAAAATATATAATATTTTAAAAGGGTAACTAAAAAAGTCTTAACCCATAAGTGATTTTTTACCCAAAAGCAAAAATGCTAAATTTCAACCTTTTATACTGTTGAATTTAGCATTTTTTATTTTATAAGATTTATGAGTCTGAATCTTGCTTATTTTTAATATCACTTGTTTTTTCAGATTCATCACAAATGATTTCTTCTTCTACAAAGCTATTTTCTGGCTTGGACTTGCATTTATCTTCTTCAATATCCTCCAGATTCATACTGTTGAGCTGGTCGTTCATCTCAGCCTTGTTGAGTACATAGGTGTTGTTGGTTCTTATTTTACCTATGTTTACCCAACTGATATACTTGTTAGAATCGTTGCTAGAGAAGGCCTTCTTTAGCTTGTATATATTGAACATTCTAGACAAGGATGCGACTACAAGTATGCCCAGTGATATTCCTATACTGACGATTATAGCTCTAGTTCCAGTACTTGCAGCTAACTCGTACTTTTTTTGGATTGTGTACAATACCGTATTGTATAGACTGATACCAGGAACCAATGGTAGTATACCAGGAATAATGATTACAATAGCAGGTTGCTTTAGTAATCTAGCAAAAATCTCTGATGATACTGCTATAAATATAGCTGCTGTAAATGCATATACTAGTGGATTATCGAAATGAACCGACATCACAAGGTATATTATCCATCCAACTCCACCTACAACTGATGATGGTAGGAGCAGTTTTTTAGGTGCATTAAAAAATATTGAAAAACCACAAGTTGCCATAGCAGCAAATAGAAAATGTTCCCAAATTGGTATATCCATCATTTTACACACCTCCTATTCCAAGAACTAAGGCTACACCTGAAGCTATGGCCGTTATTATCATAAGAACCTCAAATATACGAGCGGTACCAGACATTAAATTACCAGATATCAAATCTCTCATAGACTTGATAAAGGCAACACCTGGAAGTAAAGGCATTATAGAACCAACTATTAGAGCTGTTGGTTGGTCTATAAAACCTAAGTGGTAGAACAAAACACCCATTACAGTTATTATTATAGTAGATAGCATAGTTGAGAACATGACAATAGAACTGTATTTAAGAGTTTTGTCATATACATAAGTTGCTATTACTGAAGTTATAGCTGTTAAAATAAATGTATTTATTTGATTACCACCTAGTGTAGCTGCAAAGCCTGCAGAGCCTAGACCTGTCCCTAAAAAATACATTGAAGTAGGGTATGCCTTTAGCTGGTCTATTCTACGGAGTTCTTTTATTTCTTCTTCCATATCGGGATCTACCTTATTGACAAACTCTCTTGAAAAATTGTTTAAAATAGAAAGCTTATTTAGGTTTATTGACCTCGTTACAATTGTCTTCATAAAACATAGACCGTCAAATTTGTCGTCTGAAACTATTATTACGGTCGGAGTAGTAAAGCAATTTATATGGTTGTATCCTCTAGATTTGCATATTCTTAGGACACTGTCCTCAACCCTGTAGGTTTCAGCACCGTTTTTAATCAAGAGCTCTCCTAAGAATAGGGCAAGTTTTAAGGTTTGCATTTTGTAATCTTTATCTTCTAATCTGTTTTTCAAAACTTACCTCCATTTGTAATCTTTATCTTCTAATCTGTGTTTTAAAACTTATCTTCATAATAAATAAAATTCTCACCAAGACTATCATACAACAAGGTGGTGAAAATGTATAGGAAAATTTAATATTTTATACTAACTTTATATTTAATTGTATTATTCAAACAATTAACTCAAATTATCTTTTTTTGAAACAACTTGCAATATGTGGTATAATAATAAGATATTAATATAGGGGAGGGATACTATGAAAAAAAATATTAGTATAGTATTATCAGCTACAATGTTTTTAAGTGGTCTAGGTTATTCAAGTGTTTTTGCAGATGATGTTACCTTGGAGATAGAGCCTGAGTTAAACCCATCAGCTATAAAACTCGTTGAATCAACAGGTGCTGTGAATAAAGACCAAGAACCTGATTATACAAAGCCGATAGCAATAGAAAAGTTCAATGATATTGAGGCTAAATTGAAGCAAGATTTTAAGAAAGATGTTTCTATACAAAATATAATCAGCGGGACAGATACAGTTACTAGTGGTAGGCTAAATAAGGCCGTAGACCTCGCTGTATATCGTATTACTGATAAAGAATATGCTGAATCAAAAGCAGTCTTGACTTCAGATAAATTAGTGACTGACAGTAGGTTCAAGATAAGTAATGAAGATGGCTCATATACGATTCCTCTTAAGGATGTAGACTTAAAGCCTGGAGACCACCTAGTCACTTGTATTTCTTACAGGTTTAAATATGATAATACAGGAAAAATAGAAACAAAGACATATTTAGTCAACACTGAGTTTGTTAGCGTGAACTCAATAAAGGCAAAGGTTGGAGAAAAGGTAAATGCAAAAGATGCAATAGTGGGACTTCCTAAAGATGCTAATATTGAGAATATATCTATAGCTGATACTTCAACAGAGGGTAATAAAGAAGCTAAGATAAGGGTTACATATCAGGGCCTATCAAGAGACTTCGTTATACCTGTTATAGTTTCAGACTCTACTAGTGCAGTAGTTGATCCAAATTCAAAGAGAATAAGCGGTACAAATAGGTATGAAACAAACCTAGAGTCCATTAAAAACAGCTTTAAAATGGGTCTTACAAAAACAGTTATAATAGCTTCAGGAGAAAACTTTGCAGATCCACTTTCAGCAGGACCATTAGCTATGAAGAAAAATGCTCCGATCGTATTTTCAACAAAGACAGGCCTAAAGCCAGAAGCTGTCAAACTTATAAAAGACCTTGGAGCCAAGGAAGCTATAATAGTAGGTGGTACAAATTCTGTTCCTGAGCTTGTTAAAAACCAGCTTGCAAGGTTGAATGTTAGAAGGATAGCAGGAGCTAATAGGTACCTAACTTCCAAGATGCTTTTAAATGAATTTGGACCTTCAAAACATATAATTTTTGCAGATGGTAGAGATTTTGCAGACGCACTTTCAGCTACACCTCTTGCTAAAAAATTGAACGCTCCTATACTATTAGTTGACAAGGAAGACAAGGTGCCTAAGGTTCTTGCCTACCATGACGCATATATAGTAGGTGGAGCCCATTCAGTAAGTCCAGCTATTGAAGCGAATATCAAGTCTAAAATGCCTGGAAAGAATTTATACAGAACCTTTGGTAAAAACAGGGAACAGACATCAGCTATTGTAGCTGAAATTGTAAAATATGATGTTCATATACTTGCCAATGGAAGGGTATTTGCCGATGCACTAAGCTCAGTTAACTTATTGAATGATGGTGGAAAAACTCTTTTATTAGTTGATAAGAATGCTATGAGTCATCAGGTAAAAAATACTATAAATGGCAAATTGAACTATATTATAGGTGGAACTAATGCTATAACAAAAGACTTATTAGGATATTAATTTTATAGAAACATAGATATAAAAAAGACTGGATTTTTTCCAGTCTTTTTTTATAAGTTTATGCTAGATAAAATAAAAGAAAGCTAGTATATAAAGAAAGCTAGTATATAAAGAAAGCTAGTATATAAAGAAAGCTAGTATATAAAGAAAACTAGTATATAAAGAAAACTAGTATATAAAGAAAGCTAGTATATGATGAACACCTTAAAAATAAAGGTTAATACCAAGGTAAAAATTACGAAATTCAGTCTTGCAAAATCTTAACTCAACCTTTATAATAGATATTGTTTAATAAAAATAAACTAATAGTTTAGTAAAAAGTAACCAATGCATTATTAAACTAAAAGTTTAGTAGATGAAAACTCTACTTTGGAAAATAGATACAAAGTCTTGTCTAACAAGGACTACATGATAGGGCTTATGATAGTAATTAACTTATATTATGCTAGGATAGGAGGGGCTCTAAGGGCGATTAATATGGATATTGGTGAAAAAATCAAAAGACTTAGGACTGGGAAACAACTGACCCAGGAGGAGTTGGCTAATAGGTGTGAGCTGTCAAAGGGATTTATATCTCAGGTAGAAAATAACCTGACATCTCCGTCCATAGCAACTCTTATAGATATATTGGAGATACTTGGAACTAATTTAAAGGAGTTTTTCTCAGAAGACTTAAATGAAAAAATAACATTCAAGCAGGATGATATGTTTGAGGTTGAAGATGAAGACCTAGGCTACACATTTAGGTGGTTGGTCCCAAATTCACAGAAGAATGACATGGAGCCTGTAATGGTTGAGATAATGCCAGGAGGAAGGTACAAGGAAGAAAAACCCCACGAAGGTGAGGAGTTTGGATATGTCATTAAGGGTACAGTGACCCTATATATGGGAGACAAAAAATACAAGGTTAAAAAGGGTGAGAGCTTTTACTATAAGGCAAGGGCTAATCACTATATTACAAATGAGGGCAAGACACCAGTAGCAATGGTATGGGTCAGCAGTCCTCCATCATTTTAAATAGATAAGAGGTGTATATATTGAATAATAAACTAATAGAACTAAAAAATATATCAAAGACTTACGATGACAATACGGTTTTAGACGACTTTAACCTAACGATAAATGAAAATGAATTTTTGACATTACTTGGACCAAGTGGATGTGGAAAGACTACACTACTAAAGATAATAGGTGGTTTTGAATTTGCTGATGAAGGTGATGTTTATTTTGGTGGTTATAGGGTGAATAATGCCCCTCCATACCAGAGAAACATCAATACAGTATTCCAGAAGTATGCCTTGTTCCCACATATGAATGTATATGAGAATGTGGCATTCGGTCTTAAGATCAAGAAGATGGACAAGAAGGCCATAGATGACAAGGTAAAGGAGATGCTTAGCATGGTATCCCTAGCTGGCTTTGAGAACAGGTCTATAGCCTCACTTTCAGGTGGCCAGCAGCAGAGAGTTGCTATTGCCCGTGCCCTTGTAAACGAACCTAAGGTACTTCTTTTGGACGAGCCTCTTGCAGCCCTTGACCTAAAGCTAAGACAGGAAATGCAGAGCGAGCTTAAGAAGATCCAGAAAAAGCTTGGTATAACATTTATTTTCGTAACACATGACCAGGAAGAGGCCCTAAGTATGAGTGATACTGTGGTTGTAATTCACAAGGGTGTGATCCAGCAGATAGGTACTCCAGTTGATATATACAATGAACCAGAAAATGCCTTTGTAGCCAACTTTATAGGTGAATCAAATATAATCGACGGAATTATGCATGATGACTTCGACGTTGAATTCTCAGATACTAGGTTTGTCTGTGTTGACAAGGGCTTTGAAAAGGGTCAGGCAGTAGACGTTGTAGTAAGACCTGAGGATATAATAATGGTCAAGGAAGACGAGGGTATGATATCTGGTACAGTTCGTTCATCCACATTTAAGGGTGTTCATTATGAACTAGAGGTAGAAGAAAACAGCAGGATGTGGCTCTTACAGAACACTAAGACTGCACCAATAGGTTCTAGGTTAGGTATGATAATTAATCCTGAGGATATACATATCATGCACAAAAGCGAGGTGTAGTAATGAAGGCCGATAACAAGACAAACACAGAATTTGAGATAAAGGAGTCTAGGCTAGCATATCCCTATGCAGTGTGGGCTACAATATTTATAGTAATACCACTTATATTGGTAGTCTACTATTCTTTTACTAGAAAAACAGATGATGGTGGTGTACTATTCACATTGGCTAACTACAGGGACGTATTTGACCCATTGTTTTTCAAGGTATTTGTTAGGTCCTTTGTAATATCAGGCCTAGCTACAATTGCCTGTATTATAATAGGCTATCCTGTTGCCTATATAATATCTAGGATGAGCACTTCAAAGAGCGCCAACCTGATTATATTATTTATACTTCCTATGTGGATGAACTTCCTTCTTAGGACTTATGCATGGATAGCTATATTGGGTAAGAATGGTCTATTGAATAGTGTTTTGGCATTCTTTGGTGTGCATCCAAACTCAATACTATATACTAGCTCTGCAGTTTTGTTGGGCATGGTATACAATTTCTTGCCATTTATGGTCCTTCCTATATATACATCACTACAGAAGATGGATAAGGACCTTATAAATGCAGCCAAGGACCTAGGAGCGAGTGGATTTACGGTATTTAAAAAGGTTGTTTTCCCACTTAGTATACCGGGCGTTATGAGTGGCATAACTATGGTATTTATGCCTTGTGTTACAACATTTGCAATATCTAGACTACTAGGTGGTGGTAAGACTATGCTAGTAGGTGACTTGATAGAACAGCAGTTTACAACAGTTGGTGATTGGAACTTCGGCTCATCGCTTTCTATTGTTATGATGATAATAATACTAGTGTCTATGGCTATCATGAACAAGGTAGACAAGGACGGATCGGAAGGAGGAGATTACTATATTTAACAAGACTAATAAACTACCGAGATTAAATAGTAAGAGTAGGGAATTTATGCAAAATGTATACTTGGTGCTTGTATTTATATTCTTATATGCACCTATAGCAGCCCTTATAATATTCTCCTTCAACGACTCAAAGTCTATGGGTCACTTAAATGGATTTACACTTAAGTGGTATGCGGCATTATTTAAAAATGGTTCAATACTTAGTGCCTTATATTATACAGTTACAATAGCAATACTTGCATCTGTTATATCTACAATATTCGGTACAATATCATCTATAGGTATATACAAGATGAGGGGCAAGATGAAAAAGGCTATACTGAATATCAACTACCTACCTGTTTTAAATACAGAAATAGTAACAGGTGTGGCCATCATGTCCCTGTTTACATTTTTAAATATGAACTTTGGTTACAAGACTATGTTAATATCTCACATAATGTTCTGTACACCATATGTTATAATGTCTGTCCTACCTAAGTTAAGACAGCTGCCAGAGAACACTCAGAATGCAGCCATGGACTTGGGCGCTACACCTTGGTATGCTATCAGAAAGATAATCATACCACAGATAAGACCAGGAGTGATATCAGGATTTCTAATGGCATTTACAATGTCAATAGATGACTTTATAATATCATTCTTCAATACAGGCAACGGTGTAAGCAACCTTTCTATAGAGATATACGGTATGGCAAGGCGTGGTATAAAGCCAGAAATAAACGCCCTATCTACACTGATGTTTGGTACAGTTATGATACTTTTGATACTTTCAAACAAGAAGGACTCAGTTATCAAGAACAATATAATCAACAGGGGCAAGTAGGAGGTAGTAAATATGAATATTAAAAAGATAATAAAGAGCATTTCTATCCTATCCCTTTCTTTGATTATGGGAATTAACATGACCGGATGTGGGGCTGGCAAGGATTCTAGCAAGGTATTAAATGTTTATAATGTAGGAGACTATATTGATGAGTCCTTGATTGATGAGTTTGAAGAGCAGACAGGTATCAAGGTCCAGTATTCAACATATGACACTAATGAGATGATGTACCAGAAAGTAAAGAGTGGAAGCACAAAATATGACCTAGTATTTCCTTCAGACTATATGATCCAGAAGATGAGTAGAGAAGGCCTACTAAAGAAGATAAACTTCAATAATATACCCAACTACAAGTACATAGACAAGGAATTTAGAAATGTCAAGTACGATCCTACAAATGAGTACTCAGTGCCTTATATGTGGGGAACTCTAGGCATAGTATACAACAAGTCTATGGTCAAAGATCCTGTAGATTCATGGGACATACTATGGAATGACAAATACAGGAGAAATATACTGATGTTCGATTCAGTAAGGGATACAATCGGTGTGTCTTTAAAAAGACTTGGATTTTCCATGAACTCCGTAAATAGGATGGAGCTGAGGGATGCAAAAAGAGAGCTTATAAAACAAAAACCAAAGCTACTTGCATATGTAAATGATGATGGCAAGGACAGGATGGTTGCTGGAGAAGCTGCCCTAGGTATATTCTACTCAGGAGATGTAGGAATGATGAAGGAAGAAAATCCTGACCTAGAATATGTCCTACCTAAAGAAGGATCTAATATATGGACAGATGGAATATGTATACCGAAGACTGCTGATAATGAAGAATGGGCAGAGGCCTTTATAAATTTCTTATGTGATCCTGATGTAGCAGCCAGAAATACTGAATACATAGCATATTCTACCCCTATAACAGAAGCTAGGAAAAAACTGCCTGAAGAGATGAGAAATGACCCTACTCTTTATCCAGATAAGAAGTTGTTGGAAAAATGTGAAGCCTTTTTAGACCTTGAAAAAAATATCAAGCTATATGACAAGGCATGGATTGAAATAAAGAGTAACTAAAGAATAGTATGAGATAATAAAAATAGAACCACCCTAGGATGCATTACTTAGAATGTTATTTATGGGTGGTATATTTTTAGTAATTTGAATAATAGATTCTAAAGGATAGGGGGTGTGTGATGGTCAAACTAGGCAAGTCTAATACTAGAACAAGGACTAAAAAAGGAACAAGAAATAAGCAAACAGCAAATAAGCAACCAACAAAAAAACAAACAGCAAATAAGCAAACAACAAAAAAACAGGCAAAGAAGTACACTAAGAATTATACATATAAAAAGAAAAAAACTACTAGACCAAAAAGAAAGTGGTTTTGGAAGATTATTATCTTGCTAGTATTGATATCGACATTATACACAGCCAAGTCTGTTTTTGAATTTGTTGAATACCAATCAAGTCAAAGTGGATATACAATGTCCGGTCAAGACTTTATAGACAAGGTAGATGATATAGCCATAGTTGAGTATAGAAAATCAGGCATCCTACCATCCATCACTGTAGCTCAGGCAATACTTGAGTCGAATTGGGGTAGGTCAAAACTTACACAGGATGCAAACAACCTATTTGGTATCAAGGCGGATTCTTCTTGGTGGGGAAGTAGTGTGACCTTTTCTACGGGAGAATATTATAATTCTAAGGTTAATGCCAAGTTCAGAAAGTACAGGTCATGGAAACATTCTATAGAAGACCATACGGATTTTTTGGTCAAGAACAAGAGGTACGAAAGGGCAGGTATATTTGATAAAAAAGATTATAAGTCACAGGCCCAGGCCCTTGAAGATGCAGGCTATGCTACTACAGAGGACAAGAACGGTAACAAGATATATGCAGATAAGTTGATAAGACTTATAGAGAGGTACAATCTATACAAATTAGATGATAAGGTGCTAGTATACTAAAAAAATCTTTATTTTTGTACATATATATGTTACACTATATTAGTTAAGTATAGCAGATGATCGCAGGTAGCAATACGTGAGGAAAGTCGGAGCTCCATAGAGCAGGGTGCTAGGTAACGCCTAGTGAGAGCGATCTTAAGGATAGTGCAACAGAAATAAACCGCCCATTGGGTAAGGATGGAAAGGCGAGGTAAGAGCTCACCAGCATATAGGTGACTATATGGCTATGTAAACCCCACCTGGTGCAAGGCCAAGTTAGGAACAAGAGATGTTGCTCGCATCTCCCGGTAGGTAGGCCGCTTGAACCTATTGGTGACAATAGGTCTAGAAAGATGATCATCTAATACAGAACTCCGCTTATAGCTATGCTTAATACTAAAAAATAGAAGTCAAAGGCTCATTTGATTAGGGATTTTAGAAAAACTGATTTAGAGAGTCTTTAGGTGGCAAGAGAAAAGGCTGTGAGTTTAAATGCTAGCAGCCTTTTTTGAGTCTATGTAAAAGGTCTGTATAATTATAAGTCCTTCTATGGTAAAATTATTATCATAGGAGGACTTTTGCTATGGGAAGGACAAAAATTGTACAAATTATATTGCAATTTTGTAATTGAAATAAACTAACAATATGATATAATATAGTTAGATGCGAAGATATGTTTTCAATATGAATAATACATTCTTTCTTCTTATGCAAGATTAAGAAGGTGGCTAACTTGTGACAAAATTTTTTTATAAGCAATTAAAACAACCACCGGCTAAAGTAGTGTACTGAAGATAGATACACGCTATCACTTTAGCACATTACAAGGCAGTAATTCAACTGTCTTAGTTAAAGAACAACTTTAACTAAAATGGAAGTCCAACCATAAAAATGGACAAACAAAAAAGAAAGGAGATATTATGAAGAAATTCAGTGATAGTAGTTTAAAAAGAGTTTTATCTTTACTACTAGCAATCGTAATGATGATAGGCCTTGTGCCTACAAATGCTTTAGCAGAAGTCGAACCAGCCAACTGGGTAGAAGACGTTGAAACAGCGAGATACTGGCCAATTCCTCACCAAGGTAGACTGGTAAAAGTATCTCACGCAGAACCATTAAAAAACCCATCCCTTAGATACATCGGGGGGTACACGAGACCGGACGGTAGAGAAGTCATCAGACTAGCTTTCTCAGCCTACTCAACAGCAACTTCTGCTGTTTGGGAGAGAATGATTTTAAAACCGGATCATAATCTAGAAGGGTTGATCGACTGGACAGAGTCTGGTATGGGTAAAAAACTACCTACACAAGGTAAGAATAACCACGACGGCTGGGCTTACAACGAAGAATTCATTAAGTTTCAACCTGTATCTGCCCAACAAGGCGGTTCAGGTGACTTACATGTTATGGATATCGCTCGTGGCGGAACATTTACAGTAAATACAGGAACTGTAGGTACCCACTACGAAGTACCCATCGATTTGGTAATGAAAAAGGACCAAACGGTTAAAAAACTGGATAAAAACCCCCTAATCCAAATGCGATTAATGGATAGCAATTACGAAAGTATATACTCTACGACTATATCTGAAAATGCAGAGGTTCCATATTCGTCTTACACTATGTCTACTTTTGTTCCTGTTAGAGTGAATCTTAAGCAAGGAATTATAAATACAGACGTAGTACGTAACTATGAAAATGTCTTCCAATCATCTTCTTCTTATATCAAATATAACGAAGAAAAGGGCTACTTCGATGTTTATATGAGAAGAACGCAAGGTACCGTAGGTTCTGTTGCTGACGTCGGTGGTTCTATGAACTCTGGTAGCTCTGAAAATAGGGGCGACTATGGCTTTATGCAATCCTTTGATGAGAGCCTGATCGACATCCTCAAACCTCAAGATGAGTCCGGAACTGTTATTCAACTATTCTCTGCAGACAGTAATGACAATTTGCACTATCCATCTACAGACCCGACAGTTCCAAAGCCTGCCAACAGAATAGACTACTCAAAAGATCAAATTGAAAGAAGAAATGGCGTCGGTATTGTTAAGTATTCAAGCAATGATCCTAATAAAACTTTCTTACCTGGAGGACCTACCCTAACAGGATACGGAAACTCTACCGTTGTCAGGTACTTTGTTGACAAGGACAAACTAAAAGAAAAATTCGGATCCAGCGATATTATTTCTTACGAATTCTTCTCCACACTATTTGCTACTAATAAAACAGGTGTCGAAGAGTTCAAGTCAGTTACAAGAAATGAAGACATCAACCTAAAGCGTGGCGACACTATCGATATACGCTTTGATGGTAGACGTGACCTGATCACTTATGGTACTTTTGACACACAAGGTTCATTCATACAAATCGGAGACGACCAATACAAAATAAGTCTTAGAACTACAGAAGATAAGGCTAAGTATGTTGGTGGAACTGGTAACTACATGCGTAAAATGACAGTCTGGGTTCCATTCGATATCAAGATTAAAAAGGATACTCCACTTACTATCTTCTCAAGAAAGACTAAGTTACAAGAAGTATCACCTGGTATGACGGTTACATTTAACTACTCTGCCCAAGACGATTCAGGAAGTAAAGTGACAAAACAAAAAACATACAGATTTGAAAGAGAATTTTCAAAACCTGGATATACAATGAATGATAAGGGAGAAGTCTTCTTTGAAGGCAAGAAGGTTAATGATCCACAAAACACCCTATTTAAGGATAACCACGACCCACTAATGTCGTCACGTCAAGAAAACTTTGATGGTGGTATCTTAACAAGAACTGCGGACGCACCGGATATTGACGAGATCTTTACAGACTCAGAACATCTAACAGGACGTTCAAAATACGACAGGGTTTTTGTATATCCATACGATGCAGACAAGAGGGAAGTTAAAACAGCAAAGAGACTGGGAACTATCCAAGCATCAGACCAAAAAATCGAAATGAATGTCAACGGCGATGATGTACAAGGATTTGAATGGACATCAGCAACAAATGACGCAGACCACAAGATAAACCCAGACTATTGGGCAACTAAGGACATGCCTCTTTACTTTACCAACCAAGACGTCTTATCCAACTCTCTTGAAAGTAAAGATCCTGTAATGGAACAAGTTCAAGCCAAGGTAACTTTCAACCTAAACGGTGGTACCCTTGGACAAAGTGTTCTATCTTATAAGGGTGTAGATAAAGGCCAAAAAGTGGGTACAGAACATGCGTATATAACTGATAGAACTAACCAACAAGAAGAAGTTGTCCGTATAGCACCGATGAACGTGAAATTTGCCAATGTAGAAGGCTATGTAGCGAACGGTTTTGAAGGTGAGAATGTTAAGTTAGCAGACCACAACGGCAAGAAATTTGAAGAAAATATTGTAGCATTATCAAGTGCAATTGCAAGAGCATCAGGTGAACAGAAGACAAAACTTCAAGGTGAATTAGAAAGAACTAAAAAAGCTTTAGAGCTTAGAAAGTTTGTAGCGGAATCGCCAAAAGTTTCAGGTAAGACCTTCCTAGGTTGGACAACTAAGCCTTTAACAGGCACACCACAAGAAGTAACTGAAGCTTTTACAAAGCTAAAAGTAGCAGATTCAGTAGACAAGTATCTGAGTGGAGACAACTTAATCTTTACAAGCACTTCACCGATTACTAAGAACATGACTGTTTACGCAGCTTATGGTTCACCACTTGTAAATTTCCACACAAATCCACCAGCTGGATTGAAAGGTAAAACTGACGAAACTGTAACTCAATCACTAACAGAACAAAACCTTACAGACCGTTCAGTTCGTCTACAAAAGAACTGGTCAGATCCTAAGTTCAAGATGGATGGATACTCACTAGTAGGTTATTCAACAGATCCTAATGCAGATATACCTGATGAAAACAAAACAGGAACTGGCGTGAACGTTGACAACTACCTACGTGATGGAGACCAATTCCCACTAACAGCCGACCAAGTTAGAGATGGTGTAGACCTATATGCAGTTTGGAGGAAGAACTACCACGTAGACGTTGAAAAAGTTTGGGACCAAGGAACAGACAAAGACAAGAATATCGGCAAGCTATCAGTTGGACTTTTAGCTAGACCAGCAGTAGGAGCAGCAGGTTTTGAAATTGTAGATCAAAATGCAGTTTATAGACCAGTACCGGGATCAGTGCAAGCTTTAACAAGCGCAACTCCAAAAACTGGCAAAATAAACTGGAACGACCTACCTTCCTATGACGAAGCAGGTCACAGAATGTCATATATCGCAGTAGAGCTTACAGATTCAACAAAAGCTTTATTTGAAAAGGGTAGCATAAACTACAAAGACTATGGTGCAACTATAGTAAACACTAACCAAAACCAAGGTAAAGGCGGCTATAAGGCACAACTTGTAAACACAGACGGTGTAGACGCCATGTCAGCAGCTACAATGCGTAGCCACTATACAAAAGATGGAAAACTTATCAATCCTAATGATGATAAGACTATGAAATACTTCGACACTTACGGTTATTCCATCAAACTTACGAACTCTAAGGTAGATGTTCAACCACCTACAATTGATCCGATTAAGTATGATGCTACACAAGTAGTTGTTAGAAAAGTTGGAAATCCAAGTAAGATTGTAACAACCCTACCAAATGGTCAAACAGTAACAGTTGTTAAGCATGATAACGGTAGCTATGTATTTGACCAAGTCAACAGTACTTTCACAGAAACTGTAAAAGTAGACGCTAACGGCGTAATCACTATTCAAACTGGCCAAATGCAAGCAGGACAAATAGTTAAGGCTCAACAATTTAAAGTAATTGGAGAAGCGGAAACTCCATCTTCAACAACAGAGGCCAAAGTTGAAGCACAACCAGTTTCGCATAAAGTTGAAGAAAAAGAACAACTTCCAAAAGATAAAGATGGAAACTCAGTTGTAGAATTCAACGTACCAAACCATCCACTTCTACCACCTAAGGAAGGATCAAAATATACTTTAGGTTACTTTGAAGGAGAAGACGAAAACAAAAAATTCGTTCCACTGGCACCAGTAGATGCTAAGGGCAATATCGCTCCAGTTGTTCTAGACAAAGATATGGTTTCTGACGACAGTACAGAAGTTAAGAAGCAAATCTTAATACCGGAAAGTAAATTCGGCGAGATCAACAAATTGAAAGAAAAAGGAATTGAGCTTGTTATCCAATCTGATGAAGCAGGCAAGAAGCCTAACTACTCAGACGGATTTACTCTAGACTTAACAGCTCCAACAGCTGATGCAAAAACTAAAGAAGACATGTGGAGACGTTGGGCAAATGTAGACCTATCTAACTTCAAAGAAGACACAAAAGTTATCGTTGTTAAGTACAAGAACAATGCAGGTACTCAAATCCTACGTCTACAAAACGAAGCAGAATTAAAAGCTACAATTGAAATGCTTAATAGAAATGGCTTTAAAGATGCTGACATTTCACTAGAAGATAGATTTGGAAACGCAACAGCACTTAATCCTAAATACGATCCAAGTAAGATTATCGACATCATGGTTCGTAAGGAACGTATCGGTAAAGACTTCGTTCAAGTAAGAGCCTATGAAGAAGGAGTAACTGTTACTGTAAGAATTTACAATGCAGCAGACCTTGAAGACGTTAGAACAAAAGCTGATGACTACCAAGCAAAGGCTAAGGTTACTACTCAAGCAACTGTAGGTAAGAAATATCAAAAGATTATGCTTAAAGACCCTCAAGGTAAACCTTACAAACTACAAGCCGGTGAAATTATTGAAATCATCGGTACTAATAAAACAGGTGCATATACTAACCCTTATGCAAAAGTATTAGGACAATAATATATTTGCAACAATTAACAAAACATATAACTAAACACTAAATTTAGGGGAGCTAACCCCTCCCCGATTTAAACCTGAAAGGAGGAAAAATGAACAATCAAATCAAAAGATTACTAACCATGCTTTTGACTCTGTTCATGATCATAACATCCTTTCCACTGAATGCATTCGCTGCACAAACGGAAACGAATGTTAGGAATGAAATCACAGATATAAGAACTGTGGGAGACAAGCAGGTTATTAATCTAGGTAATGTAAGAGGAGAAAAACCGCAACTAAGATTTCTCTCAAGAAGTGTTAGATTTTTTGGAGCAACCCCCACACAAGCTCGCTCTTCCAGCGAAACTGTAGCCCAAAAAGTTGAAATTAATCTAGAAACCCTAGGCCTAAACCTTGGAGGTAATGAATTTGATCCTTCAGCATTAACTGAAGCAGGTTCATTTGATGTAAAGATTACTTTCAAAGAATTAGGCGGAACAAGAACTGAAACAAGAACGATGACCTTCCAAGCGGGAGAAATTAAAAAGACTGAAACTTTTTATCTTCCAAAGGACTTTGGTAATGGAAATGTTGAAGCAGAAATTCCTGTGCTTAAGGACAATATAGCCCTAAGAGTTTATGTAGGAGCTACAGGTACAACAAACTTCAACTTGGGTAAAGACATGACTTATAAATTTGAGTTAACTCAAATCATACACCCAGTCATTGGTTTAAAAGTTGTAGACCCATATGGTAAAGAACTTAAAGAAAACATTAATCAAGACTTAGGATTAAAGCTTGCTTTAGAAAAAGAGCATGATTTTGACCTACCAGCAAATACAAAGACTTTAAATATTAGAACACTTACAGACTTTGCAGACAATAATATTGAGGACTTAAACTATGCCGAAGACAATCTGGCATTAAGTCTTACAACACAACTTGACGCAAAGAATAAACTAAAAGTTGGCGACAAGACTTATAAGCTAAACAAAATCACTTATAACGCCCTAGGCCAAGAAGTTGAAATCAATGGTCAAAAGAAAAAAGTTGGTGGCTACATTGAATTTGCTACACAACCTAAGATCATCGTTCCAACACCAGACGATAGTGGCAACCTACCAAAGACACCAGATGGATACAAACGTCTAAGCTTCCACGCTGAAACAAGTGCAAACGCCCAAGACGGTAGATTTGAGAATGGTGAAAAGCTTAAAGTAATAGATGTCCTAGAAGGCACAGAATATACTGACACAGACCTTCAAAATCAAATAAAAGGAATTGGACAACCAACTCCTATTATTTATGGAAGGAAAGACGACAACAAAAAGTTCTTAAAGTGGAAGCCAGAACTTCCTACAAAAGGACCAGTAGCAGACACAGAGTTTAGACCAGTTTACCTTGCAGATGGTGGAGAAATCACACCAGGTGAAAAACTTCCAGATGGAGTATTCGAAGTTAAGGTAATCAAGGACGATACCATTGCAAAAGATGATTTATATGGTAAATCCTACGGAGTCTTCCAAGGATCAAAACTTGCTAGGGACAAGTTCCCAGATCTAGTAGCTGAAAAAGGTCACCAAAATCCAAAGTGGACTACAGAAGCTGAAGATTCAGCAACTGGTATGGTTGACATTGCAAAACCTTGGACAAAGGTAATTACAAAGGCAACAACATTCAAGGCAACAGCTGCAGAAAAAGCAGCCACTAAAATTGGTAAAGATGGACTTAAGGCAGTAGATACTACAGCCCTACAAGGCCAAGAACTAGATGAAAAATTCTGGCACAAGGGTGTTGAACTTGCAGACAACACGCCTGCTGATAAGAAAAATGCCTTTGCAGCACTTCTTAAAGATGCAACAGTTACTGATATAACAAATCCTGCAAGAACAACTGCAGAAGCAGGAGATAAAGTAGGTACACTACTAGTAACATTCAAAGACGGTTCAACACTAGAAGTTCCAAACCAAAAACTTATTGTTAAGCCAAATACAGTAAAAGTAGAACTTGATAAAGATGCTCAAGGAGCAGAAAAACCTCTAAGAGATGGAGATACAACAGTTAAGGGTAAAATCTCAGCATCTTCCAATTCTGATAAATTCCCAGTAAGCTTAGACGGTGCACTTGTAACTATCAAAAAAGGCGATACAGTCCTAAGTAGAACACTTGCTAAAGCAGATGGTTCCTTCGTAGCAGGGGTAAAAGACCCACTAGTTGCAGGAGAAAACATCAGCGTAGTAGTAACTCTACCAGAGTCAAAGACAGAATCAACACCAGTTACTGAAAAAGTACAGCTAAACCCAGACAAACTTAACTCAATCATCCCAACAGGTGAAGCAGTAGTTAAGAATCTTGAAGGTAAGAAGGGTGTTGACCAAACAAAAGTTGCTACACTAAAAGCAGCTATACAAAAAGCATATGATGACTTAGTTGTGAAAGCTCCACAAGGTAAAAAACAAAAAGACCAAAAAGCTAAATCAACTGTAACAGTTGACGCAGATGGACAAAAATCATTAGATAATCAATATGAAGCTATCAAAAAAGCTATCGAAGAGTTAAGAGGAAATTCTGCACCTATAGTTAATGGTACTACAAGCCACAAAGAAATCTTTAAAGGTGATACCCTTAACTTAGAAGATGGCATTACAGTTACAGATAAAGATTCAACTGAAAAAGTATCTGATATTGCACAAGTTGACAATAAAGATTTCACTTATAAAGTTGAAAAGATTGAAAAAGATACTAGAACTGAAATAACTAAAGAAAATCTAGCAAAGATTAACCAAACACCAGGCACTTACGAAGTAACTTATACTGCAAAAGATAAATCTGGAGCAGAAGGTAAATTTGTAATGACACTAGTTGTTAAAGAACCAGTTGTAGAAATCATGACCACCCGTCCAACGGGTGGTTTGCACACGGGCTATAAGCCCAAGGGTTACCGGCCAGCGTCTAAAGGCGCTGGCTTTCACTCTGTTCAAGCTCGGCCTTTGACTCGTCGCTACCCTTTAAAGGGTATTTGTATTACTTGCCATCCCTAAAGGGATCTTCATACTCCTTGACACTTAATTTGTCCAAAGCTATATCGTGTCTTTCCTGTTCCTGAATATATTTCCTTATTGTTGCCTCATTTAATCCCACAGTACTTACATAATATCCTTCAGACCAAAAGTGTCTATTTCCAAATT
>NZ_KB906606.1:5375-71199 GCF_000381525.1 Peptostreptococcus anaerobius VPI 4330 = DSM 2949 | reverse complement strand
ATTAGTAAACTTTTCAGTATGTTATCCATGTGTATAGGGCAGGTTACCCACGCGTTACTCACCCGTCCGCCGCTCATCTTTCATCAATGCAAGCATCAAATCAGACGCGCTCGACTTGCATGTGTTAGGCACGCCGCCAGCGTTCATCCTGAGCCAGGATCAAACTCTCATAAAAAAATTTGTTCTCGCTCAGACTATTGTTATCTCTAAAATATCTGGCTTGGTTTGTTTGTGGTTTAAATCAAGTAAGTTTCCTTACATGGTTTAAACGATTAATCAATTGTCACTATGTGACTTTTGAATTAACCTGCTGTTCAATTTTCAAAGTTCATATTCATTTGTCGTCTCACCTGACGACTTATTAATAATAACATATTCATTTCATAATGTCAATATGTTATTTAAAGTTTTTTAAAGTTTTCCAACCGATACATCGGCACTCTGAAAAATCTTTTCTAAAAGCAAACTTGCTTCTTAACTTTTTAATATCACCGTGTATTACAGTCCTTATATACACTGTATCTCTCAGCGACAAGTAATACTATACACTCTTTTTATATAAAGGTCAATAGTTTTTTATATTTTTTTATTTTTTTGTTACTTGCAAAAGTAAATTCCACCATGATATGGAATTTACTTTTACCAAATACACTTTATTTGTATACGGAATTTACTTGTTCAATTCACCTTTTTATTTTTCTCTAATGATTTTCAAAGAACCTATTATCTTCCTATAAAAAATTCACCTATATCCTTTAGTATATGTTCGTTTCCACGGCAATTAGTCAGCTCGTGCTTAAAGCCATCATACACCTTGTAGGATACGTCTGTATATCCAACTCTTCTAAGGCTCTTTATACTGTCATTTAAGCCTGACATTCCACCTGTTATAGGGTCCTTTTCTCCACTTATACTGAGTATAGGTAGGTCCTTGTTAGAGCACTTAAAGTTCGCATATTGGTGCATCTCATAGTCACTCTTCCATATAGTGTATATGCCACCTATTGTGTACTTGTAACCTACACATAGGGGGTCTCTTCTCACTTTTTTCATAATTTCAGGGTCAGAGTTTATCCATGAGTCATCCTCCCACTCGCCCAGTTTTGTCATTATCTTACTAAAAGATTTTTCACCCTTTAATGCGGTTATTATCCTGCCAATAAATAGTCCAAATAAAACCTCCGTCCTATAATTGACAGTTCCACTGATTATCAACTTGTCTATTTCAGTGTCATACTTTTCTATATAACATCTAGCAAACACAGAGCCCAACGAGTGTCCAAACATATATAGGGGTAGGTCCTTGTAGGTATTTTTCACATATACACTTACCTCATGTAGGTCCTCCACTATCTCATGAAAATTGTTCATATGACCTAGAGGATGGTCTTCTGATACAGACTCCCCGTGCCCCCTGTTGTCGGATATTATGGCGGCTAGGCCTATAGAATTTAAGAACTCGCAAAATTTATAATATCTTTTTCTATGTTCCTTGGCTCCGTGAACCAACTGAACTACACCAACTGGATTTTCAATATCAAATTTTGTTACAGCAAGAGAAAAACCATCTCTCATCTTTATGAACTCTTCAACCATGACCTACCTCCATATGATTACATATACCACTATATTGAACATCAAAAAATAGATATATTATTACTGTAATAATTATTTGCTGCAATAACTACTTGAACTAGAAACCAAAAAGGGTCTTTTTGTATGGTTCTATTTTCATTTGAACCATCTCATATCCAGCATCCTCTACCACTTGTCTCAATCTAGCTTCATCTATATCCTGATCAGTCACAAATACAGTCTCTTCTTTTTTGTGAGACGATTTTACCTTCTTGGAATCAAAAGCCTTTTTTATAGCTTCATTCATGTGGTTTTCACAATTCCCACACATCATACCTTTTATTCCTACTGTTATTTTATTCATACTTATACCTCCTTATCATTACCCATATGGGGTATTTATAATATTATACCACTAACAAGAAAATTTATTAATACTATTAGTGAATCATATAAAAATTATGGTGGTATGATTTAGTAATCTATTAAGAAAAACTCCCTTACAAATGCAAGGTATATATTAGCAGCTTAAAAAACTTTCTCATAAGTGTAACATATGCATTGACAACTAAGAAATAACTAACAATGATTTTTTTTAAATCTATTTACTTAATTAATAATTTATGTTAAACTGTATGTAAATGAAAATCTTTTTCGTTAAGGAGGAATTTTAATATGAAATTAGGTATTGTATATTGGACAAGCGGTGGAAACACTGAGGACCTAGCAAATAGACTAAAAGAAACAGCTCAGGGAAAGGGAATGGAAGTAATTATGTCAGATGTTGATTCAGCTGATAAGGATTCTATACTAGGTTGCGATGTAGTTGCTTTTGGTTCTCCTGCTCAGGGTACTGAAGAAATATCACCAGAAATGGAAGACTTGATGGATAGCATCAATGATGAAATCAAGGACAAGAAAGTACTTCTTTTCGGCTCATACGGTTGGGGCGACGGAGAGTATATGGAGGCATGGCAGGAGACAATAGAGTCAAAGGGTGCCAAGCTAGCCACTGCTCCTGTAGTTTGCCTTGAAGCTCCAGATGATGAAGCTTTTGCCAAGATAGACGATGCAATTGCTTCACTATAAATAAGACACGACTAAAATGCACTGGGCAGTGTACCGACCCCAAAAAGTTAGACTTTATTAGCGAGACAGTTTCGGCTGACTCGCTATTTTTTATGCCGCCAAGGTTAAGAGCCTATTTAAATATAAAAAATGGCGTGTACGATAAATAATCTCTATCATACACGCCAAATATTTTTACTTATCTTACTTTTTGGACTTACCTATAAGCACTGGAATAACCATCATAACTATTCCTATAAACATTGCCAATATACCATATGTACCAAGACTCAGGTCTGTATCTACAACTAGACCCAATAAATACATAACACTACCTACCCCAACAAGGATTCCTCCAAAAACCTTCATCTTGGATTTCTCAGAATCCTTATTTTTACCTAATACCAACTCCACTATATCCTTAACACCTATCAATAAAAATGTTAGGACTCCACAGAATATAAGGATCGAAAATGCCATTCCAAAGTGATTCTCCATTGATGGTGGAACTACAAGCCCTATCAAGAGACTCAATACTCCTGCACCTAAAAGAGATGCCCCTATTTTTATTCCTATAAGATTCATATTTTTCCTTCTGTTCTCGCTACCGTCGTTTATTAATTTTTCTGTCATATTGTTCATATCTTTACCTCCAAATACTAATTCATCCAGGGTCATATTAAATGCTCTAGACATATTTATTATCATCTCTATATCGGGTAAGTTTTTGTCATTTTCCCAATTTGATACTGCCTGTCTCGATACATTTAACATATCCGCCATTTTCTGCTGAGTTAAATTTTTCTCTGCCCTTATCTTTTTTATCTGTTCACCAAAATTCATATCTGTATTACCTCCTAAAAAAATTCTACTATATTCCAAGGTCTAATGAAAGAAAGTCTCTCTTGCACCTGTATTTTTTGTGTAAAGTAGCTCTTGCATCCTTTATATTTCAATGTTTCTCTGTCTTGTAATATATATTACATTAAAATAGCGCACCACGCAAGGTGATGTAATCTTTTATGGTAAATAACAAATACTTATATACTTCTTATTCATATAACAAATAAAAAACAGGTATCCATCTCTCTTAGATACCTGTAATTCTAAATTACTTAACTGTTCCTAACATCTGAATATCTCTACCCATAACAAGGTCATTAAACCTCTGGTTCTTCATCATCATCTTAAACAATACAACTCCTAGACCAGTAACTATTATCAGCTCAGACAAGAATATCTGACCTGCAATGGCAAAATATGCTGCTGGTTCCTTAGTCACTATAACTATCTCCGCTGCTATTATAAAGGCTGAAAAGGCCGGCATAAGTGATGCTATCCATATGTTCTTTATCTTTGACATGGCTGTAACTGCACAGAATGTAGCAAATGTACCCACTACTATGTCTATCATACCTAGTGATGATATGATATTAGATAGGGCGCAACCCACTGTAAGACCAACTACATACTGAGGATTGAAAAATGCCAATAGGGTCATTACCTCAGATAACCTAAACTGGATTGGACCGTAAGATAGGGCTGGTATGGCCCATGTTAATACTGCATACAAGGCTGCAACTATGGCCTGTCTTGTTAAATTCTGCTTACTTAAATTCATATTAAACCTCCGAAATTCTTATTCTAGAGATTCTGGGACCTAGATATGGTAGTCATATAAAAAACCGTGCCCTAAGATAGGACACGGTATAACTTACTAAAACTCATTGATTTTACTCATCATCTTAACCATATCCTTGTTTTTTAAAGAGGGTACCAAGAAAACTCTAAGGTTGATTATATGGTATTTAGATAAATTTGTCAAGCAATTAATTATTAAACTTATTATTGTTTCATTTGTTTAAATAGTAGTTATGGAATGATTATTTAAATACTATAAATATTTTTCAAATAATCAACTAATCTATTTTTATTAATATAGCCCTAACTGGTGACGCTTCTGCACCAACCAATCTAAGCGGCAGGGCCCTCAGTTCATATTCACCAACCGGAACATCCTTTAACCTCATATCTTCAATCACTCCAATTCCCGCACCCAGTATAATTGAATGGGTAGGATGGTCTTTTTTTCCTCTTTCTATACTCATGGCATCTATACCAAGGGTCTTGATACCAATATCCCTCAGATAGGCCGCTGCATCCTCTTCTATATATACAAAATTAGGATCGAATTCATCAGAGTATGAATTTCTAGTCCTGATGATAATCCTCTCTTCTGGCTGGATATCGTGTGGTTCTAGGTCTTTTTTATGGATAAACTCCTCAACTCCTGATAGGTCTATCAACCTCGCTCTTCCCATATATAGGTCAAGATCTATATCCTCCATAGTAGTTCCACCATCTATCATATGAAAGGGTGCGTCTACATGGGTACCTGTATGGAGGTTCATGCACAGGCTAGATTCATTGACTGTAGTATCCTCATACCTAGTATCTATTCTCCAAGATGGCTTCTTGAAGTCCTTGTTCTTGTAGACTGCCATGTCTACTTGTATGGGTCTTGAAACGTCGTATATCTTCATCCTATACCTCCTTGCTCGAATACCAATGAGTACCAAAGCTCTCTATCATATCGTCAGCTTCCTTTGGTCCCCTAGTTCCTGGTTCATATAGGCAGATCCTACTTCCAGCCTCTTTCCACAAGTTAACAGCCTCATCTACCCACTTCCAGCTATACTCTATCTGTGGCCACTGTGAGAATAGGAAATGCTGGCCATCTGATACTGCCTTTATTAGTCTTTCATAGGCCTCTGGTGTATTGGCATGGGCATTTACATCACAAGATTGGCAAAAGTCCATGTCCACCTTTTGAGTGTCATAGCTAAGACCGGGTGTCTTTATATTGAATGACAGCTTTACTCCTTCATCAGGCTGTATGTGGAAGTGTAGCCTATTGGCAAACTGGTTTTCGTTGGCCTTTTTGAAGTTGATGACAACATTAGTCTCCCTCTTGTCCAGCTTCTTACCAGTCCTGATTATGAAAGGCACTCCCTCCCACCTAGGGTTGTCTATAAATACGGCCATAGCAGCATATGTCTCCGTCTTGGATTCTGGATCTACCTTGTCCTCAGACCTATATCCGCTATATTGCCCCATGACAAGGTGCTTGTCTATATTTTCCTTTGACATAGGCTTGATTGCCTGGAGTACATTCTGCTGGGCAACTGTAACTGCGTATGGTGAGACCTTTTCTGGCATCTCCATAGCAAGGATTGACAGAATCTGGAATAGGTGGTTTTGAACCATATCCCTCATGGCTCCTGACTTGTCGTAGTATCCACCCCTAGTCTCAACACCAACTTGTTCCCTAGCAGATATCTCTACAGACTCTATATAGTCCTTATTCCAACAAGACCTAAATATCATATTGTCAAACCTTAGGGTAGTGATATTCTGGACCATTTCCTTGCCAAGGTAGTGGTCGATATGGTAGATATAGTCTCTTCCAAACATAACTTCCATATCCTTAAATAATCTTTTGGCATCTTCTAGGTTTTCCCCAAATGGCTTTTCTACTATGACCTTGGCTCTTCCGTCAGTCCACTCTTTTTGTCCTAGCCCCCTAGTAATAGGGTCAAAGAACCTAGGAGCTACAGCATAGTAGAACAGCATCCTGTAGTCTGAGTAGTGGCTATCGAAATACTCGAATAGGCCCTTGTACTCCTCAATATTAGATATGTCCATCTTGTAGTAATCTAGCTGGTCCTTAAATAGGTTCCACTTTTCTTCTGTATATTCAAGCCTTGAAAACTCCTTGACCCAAGGCTTTACATTTTCTATATACTCTTCCCTAGTCCAGTTTCTCCTACCAATGATCAGGACCTTCATAGGCTCCTTGCCCTCTCCAACTTGATTGAAGAGGTTGTAGACTGCTGGTACTAGCTTTCTATTTGTAAGGTCTCCTGTGCCACCAAATATGACAAGAAGATCTTTTTCTATATCGTCTTTTATATAATTTTTATACATGACTTCCTCCTATTCCCATTCGTGGTGGAAGCTACCTTCTATATCTACTCTTCTATATGTATGCGAACCAAAGTAGTCCCTCTGTGCCTGTATCATATTTGCAGACCCATTTTCACATATATAGGTATCAAAGTATGATAGGGCAGCTGCCATAGCAGGTACTGGTATAGCATTTTGCACTGCTAGAGTCACAAAGTCCCTAAGTCCCTGGATATTTTCTTCTAGTAGACCTGTAAAGTATGGGTCTAGCATAAGATTTTCTAGGTCTTTATTGTTCTTAAAGGCCTCCATCATTGGGTTAAGAAGGCTAGACCTGATAATACAACCAGCCCTAAATATCTGGGCTATAACATCATATTCCAAGTCCCAACCATAGGCTGCACCCGCTGCCTTATAAAGGGCAAATCCCTGGGCATAGGCTATAATCTTTGTAGCAAGTAGGGCCTGTCTAGCAACATCCTTTAACTCTTCTATTTCCATACCACCTAGGTTGGGCTGAGGTCTTGAAAATACATGACTTGCCTTTATCCTCTCGTCCTTTAGCATACTCATGACCCTTGCATTTAGGCCTGCTGCAAGAACTGAAGAGTCAACACCTAGTTCAACTGCCTCTAGGTTGGTCCACTTGCCTGTTCCCTTCTGTAGGGATATATCTTCTATATAGTCAAGGAGCTGACCAGACTTAGCTGTGTCATCAGCCTCTTTTAGAATATTACTTGTTATCTCTATTAGGTAGCTAGATAGCTCTCCCTTGTTCCACTGGTCAAATAGGTCTGCCTGGTCTAGGTTTGATATGCCACCTAGGTTCTTCAGTAGGAAATAAGTCTCCGCTATCTGTTCCATATCTGCATACTCTATACCATTGTGGACCATCTTTACATAATGGCCAGCACCACCAGTTCCAAGCCAAGCCGAACAAGCAAGACCGTCTTCTGCCCTTGCTGCTATAGACTCTAGATATGGCTTTATTTCCTGGTAGACTTCCTTGTCACAACCTGGCATAAGGGCTGGACCAAATCTAGCACCAGTCTCTCCACCTGATACTCCAAGTCCGACAAAGTTTAAGCCCTTTTCCTTAAGTGACCTATACCTTCTTTCACTATCCCTAAAGAAGCTGTTGCCACCATCTATTATGATATCGCCCTTGTCCAAGTATGGAATTAAGGACTCTATAGTCATATCTACAGGATTGCCTGCCTTTACCATTATTATTATCTTTCTAGGCCTTTCAAGTAGTCCTACAAATTTCTCTATACTTTCAGAGCCTACCAAGTTTAGACCCTCATTTTCTCTTAATACTTCTTCTGTAACAGAATGAGTACGATTGTATATAGCCACTTCATATCCTCTAGATTCCAAGTTTAAGGCTAAGTTCTTACCCATTACTGCCATTCCTATTACACCAATATTGGCCATTTTTATTCCTCCTATTAAAATCGGTTTTTCCTTTTGTTTTCCTATTAAATTAAATACCCAAAATAGACGTCTAAAACAAAAGTTTTTATTATTTTATCACCAATTAGAATTTTTTTCAGTAAAAACTATAAAAAATAGGATAGCAAGAGAAAAAGTCTACTGCTATCCTAAATTATTCTAAGCTGTATTTTGTTGTATCTTATTACTTTATTCCCATTTCTGCATACTTCTCAGCTATCCTAACTAGTAGTTTAGAACCAGCTTCTAGGGCTTCTACACTTACCATTTCATTTCTTCCATGGAAGTTGATTCCACCTGCAAATAGGTTTGGACAAGGTAGTCCCATAAATGATAGTCTAGCTCCATCTGTACCACCCCTGATAGGTATTACGTTTGGCTCTACACCTACATCCTTCATAGAGTCAACTGCTATGTCTACTACAAACATATTCTTTTCTATGATTTCCCTCATATTGTAGTAGCTGTCCTTGATCTCTACAGATATCCTATTGTCAAACTTGGCAGTTAGTTCATCTATAGTCTTCTGGAAAAATTCCTTCTTCTGCTTGAACTTGTCCATATCGTGGTCTCTGATGATATATGTCATCACAGTATCTTCAGCATTACCTGATATTTCATTTAGGTGGTAGAATCCTTCATAACCTTCAGTAGTTTCTGGTCTTTCATCCTTAGGGAAGGCTTCCATAACAGCTGCTGATATATAGATTGAGTTTATCATCTTGTTCTTTGCTGAACCTGGGTGTACGTTTCTACCCTTGATAGTCACTATTGCTGATGCTGCGTTGAAGTTTTCATATTCTAACTCACCCATTTCACCACCATCAAATGTGTAGGCATACTTAGCGCCAAATTTTTCAACGTCAAAGTGGTCTGCACCACATCCTATTTCTTCATCTGGTGTAAATCCTATCATTATGTCTCCATGCTTGATTTCTGGATGTGCAATAAGGTATTCTACACCTGTCAATATTTCAGCTATTCCAGCCTTGTCATCTGCTCCAAGTAGGGTATTACCATCTGTAACAATTACAGTCTGTCCCTTGAATCTTTCTATCTCTGGATAGTCCTTTAATGAAGTAACTATTCCCTTTTCTTCGTTAAGGACTATATCCTTACCGTCATAGTTTTCTATTATTCTTGGCTTTACATCTTTTCCAGATATATCAGGGCTAGTATCCATATGGGCAATAAAACCTATAGGACTGATTCCCTCTGTATTTGCTGGAAGTTTTGCCATTATATAGCACTTGTCATCCAAAGTCACATCTTCAAGTCCCATGTCTTCCATTTCCTTAACCAACATCTTGGCAAGATCGAATTGCTTCATAGTAGATGGCACTGTCTCAGAATATGGATCAGACTGTGTGTCAATTGATATGTAGTTCAAAAATCTAGATAAAACCTTTTCTCTCATAATAACCTCCACCTGTCAAGGCCACGCTATATATGACCCTGTTATTTTAATATTGCAATTAGATTACATAGCTTATTATAACACATATTATGTAATCGTATACATAGACTGACCCTTTTTTTTATGTTAATATTAAATATATTATTATGATTCGAGGATATTTATGAAAAATTTTAAGAAAAAGCTTTTTGGGAAAATAGGTAATCAGAAAATCAACCTATATACATTTGAAAACGATAGAGGTCACTGCCTAGAGATTATGAACTATGGCGCCTGTATAAGAAAATACACAAGTCCAGACAAAGACGGCATATTCTCCAATATAGTCCTTTCACTAGATAGGCTTGAGGACTATATAGATACGCCTCCAAACTTTGGATTTGCCCTAGGTCCTGTTGCTGGTAGGATAGGCAATGCTAGTTTCAAACTGGGAGATGACTTTTACAAACTTGAGAAAAACCTAGGAGATACCCATCTTCATAGTGCCAGCACAGGTTTTAATAAAAGTGTATTTGAAGTTGAATCTGTAGACAATAATGGAATAGTTATGTTTTTGGATAGACCTCATATGACAGGAGGATACCCTGGCAACTTAAAGGCCTGGATTGAATATCGCCTAGGTGAAGATGGTAGCTTGACTATAAATTATAGGGCTAAATCCGACAAAGACACTCTTTTTAACCCAAGCAACCACAGTTACTTTAACCTAGGAGATGATACAGGCCTAGGACTAAGAGACCACGTCCTAAAGATAAGGTCTAATAACCTAGTTCCAATAGACTCACAAGGACTACCTATAGAGGACTACAATCCCACAAATTGGAACCCTGACCAAGGCCTAGCTAGGCTAAACAAGGAAATTAATAGGGGTATGGACCTTGAGGATATATTTTCATATCCACACCCACAAATACAAGATACAAATGGACTCGACCACCCATTTTATTTGGACAAGCACCAATCTGATTCTATTGAAGAGGTTGCCTTACTTAGCCATAGAAAAACAGGAAGATCTATAAGCCTAAAGACAAGCGCTCCTTGCCTAGTTGTGTATACAGCAAATGGTCCAAATCCTGGCATAAAAATAAATGGCAAACAACCACCCCAACATATGGGTATAGCCCTAGAGACTCAGATTATGCCAGATGCCATCAATAGACCATACCTTGGCAATATAATACTTAAAAAAGACCAGGTATTTACTAGTACAACAATAATTACACCTGATACTTGTTACTAAATATTCTAACCTATCAACAGAAAAATATGATATAATATTATTTAGAGTATGTGCGCCTATAGCTCAACTGGATAGAGCTGCAGACTTCGGATCTGCGAGTTGTGGGTTCGACTCCTACTAGGCGCACTTTTATTTAAATAATTTCATGAGGTGAAATATGTACGTAATATTTAGAGACGACCTAATTAGCAGTGATGATATAAGAAAAGAAATAGAAGAAAATTCAAAATTCAGGGTTATTACAGACCTTTCAAAGGCTAGCAAGAGAGAGGACGTTATGAGCTTTAAGTTGGCAATAAAGCCAAGAGACTTAGAAATAGACAGGGCTTTTGATTGGGATGATGACTCTACTGTAGATGAATATTTTGAAAAGGCAGAGTCACTTACAAAAGACTTTCTAAAGTTATTTCCAAAATATACTATTCAGGCATCATCTGCTTATAAGTGGGATGAAGTATACGATGAGATAAACTTGGTTCTTGTAATATCAAATATAGACCTGAAGCTCAAAAAACTAGAATTAGATATCCTTCCAAGGATGCTTAAACAAGTTGATTAATAAACCATACCCTTTTTACTCAATTATGTTGTATAAAGGGTATTTTTATTTGAATTAATTATAGCATAATTGCATTTTTCCTTATAAAAGTACCTGTATTTTCCCTTTATTATGGATATTGAATAAATACTTTCACCAATTTCACCTTAAAAAACAACTTTTTAGATCTTTTTCATAAAAACATTGTAAAATCAAATATACCTTTTGTTAAATCGAAAACAATTTCCTACACAATCCATTAGTATGGACCCTGTAACTTTTTTATATAAAGTGTCAAAAACCCTTATTTTTTAAATTTATATGCCTATAAAATATAAAAAACATAATTTTCATAAGAAAGGCTCAAAACCTTGTTATTACTAGCTTACAGCCTGTATAAAACAATTCATATAATAGACTCGTGAAAAATTTTATGTTTTTTAGCTGTCTTATTATCTTATGGTTTTTTAGTAAAATATCACTTTTAGCATATAAAACTTAATTAAAATTAATATAAGCATATTTTTGATTAATACTATAAAATAGTCGGAATATTCGAGAGTATGATTTAAAAAAATCATGTAAAAAACCCCTTGACCTTTTTTTTAAAGGTGGTATAATGAAGTTAAGAAAAAGATAAAAAAAACACAAACATTAATTAAAAACAAAGTAATCAAGGAGGAAATCAAAATGAAAAGAAGAGAATTAGACAACATCCAGAAGGAAAACTTAAAGAACAACATACTTTACAGAATGATTATGATGGTAGGTTAATTAGCATGATAGTGACGAAAATCAAAGAATGCAGTATTTAGGGCGACAGGTAAAACTGTCGCCCTAAATCATTGTACATAAGTCATGTTCTATAGGATCTCTGTGTAATTGTCTTATCTATGTAATTTATCTATATAATAATCTTATCTAAACAAATATATTTTTCAATTTACTTGTAGCAATTTCTATATCCTCAAGCTCCATAACAGCAAAACCAATAATCACACTATCTCTTTCATAGTCTTTATTTTCCTCTATATAGTAGTCAGACAAGCCTCTTATCATAATTCCATTTTCCCTAGCCTTCCTTACAAACTCTGCTTCATCTATATTCTTAAATGACACAACCATATGTAGGCCTGCATCAGCCCCCCTACATACAAGATTGTCACATGGTTCAAGTATAGATAGTATCATCTCTCTTTTGGCCTTGTATATTTTCTTCATCCTATTTACGTGCCTGTGGTAGTAGCCCCTCCTAATAAATATATCCAGCCCTATCTGGGTCATGGTTGTCACTGGACACCTCTTGTAGGATAGCCTATCCTTGTACCTAGCCAAGAGTTGGTCTGGAAGAATCATATAGCTCACCCTTATGGCAGGACTGATTGTGCTAGAAAAGGTACCCATATATATGACCCTATCCATATCATCCATACTCTTAAGGGCTGGTATCCTGCTACCCGTATACTTAAACTCGCCGTCATAGTCATCCTCTATTATCCAACCATCATTTTCAATAGCCCAGTCAAGGAGCTTGATCCTCCTAGCTATAGGCATTATCTTTCCAGTTGGAAATTGGTGGTTGGGAGTAACGCAGGCAATATCAACATTATTTGTAACCAAATCATCTAGGACTATACCCTCACCATCCATACTAAGACAGGAATATGCTACCTTGTTTGTCTTGAGAAAACTTGACCACCTCTCAAAACCTGGGTTTTCAAGACCAAAGCTAACATCATCATCCCAAAGTCGAAATAGGATTTCAAACATGGCCTCTGTACCCGAACTGATAATCATATTATCTTTTTGGGCTACTATTGATCTAGTCTCATATAGGTAGTTACATATAGACTCCCTAAGTGGCTCATAGCCCATCCCTCCCACAGTATTTAGTAGGGTATCCTGGTAGGAATCTATGACCTCCCTATTTATCTTCTTCCATATTCCAAATGGAAATGACTTGTCTACACCACCATAGGAAAAATTGTACTGGTACTTGTCTTCAATTTTTTCTTTCTCTAAGCCATAGTCATAAACTTGTTCCTGTGGCAGATATTCAATATTTTTACCTATCCCCCTGCCTACAAAGCTCCCTCTCATATGCTTCAAATCATCAAGCTCTGCAACGTAGTAGCCTGACCTTTCTCTAGCCTCTATATAACCCTCTTCTATAAGCTGAAAATAAGCTATCTCAACAGTATTGATACTTACACCCATCCTGTCTGCCATGATCCTCTTTGATGGTATTCTTGTTTTTTCAGGGTAGATATCCATCAGTATCTTTTTCCTTATTTCATGATATATCTCTTCGTATTTCTTCAAAACAACCTCCACCTATATGCAAACTATATGTAAAAATTTATAAAAACCAAAATCTGGTCCCATAAATTTAATCTATTTTGGTTCTTTTTAACCTATCAATATTATCCTATAATAAGGCTATGAGCGATACACTTTTGATAGTATTTCATCAAGTGTACCAATACACTTAATAAAGGAGAGGATATTTATTATGAGAATCACAAAAGAAGAAGTAACTAAGAAATTTATCGGTGGAGTAATCATGGACGTAACTACTCCAGAACAGGCAAGAATAGCTGAAGAAGCTGGTGCAGTTGCAGTTATGGCACTTGAAAGAATCCCAGCTGACATAAGAGTAGCTGGTGGTGTATCTAGAATGAGTGACCCTTCTATGATAAAGGAAATCATGGCTGCTGTATCTATTCCAGTTATGGCAAAGTGTAGAATAGGCCACTTTGTAGAAGCTCAGATCCTTGAATCAATCGGTATAGACTATATAGATGAATCAGAAGTATTGTCTCCTGCTGACAATATCCACCACGTTGACAAGACTAAGTTCGAAGCTCCATTTGTATGCGGTGCTAGAGACCTAGGTGAAGCCCTAAGAAGAATCCAGGAAGGTGCTGCAATGATCAGAACTAAGGGTGAGGCTGGTACTGGTGACGTTGTTCAGGCCGTATCTCACATGAGACAGATCCAGGGAGAAATCAGGATGGTGACTGCCCTAGCCGAAGATGAACTATTTGAAAAGGCTAAGGAATTCAGAGTACCATACGACCTAATCAAGTATGTACACGACAACGGTAAATTACCAGTTGTAAACTTCTCTGCTGGTGGTGTTGCAACTCCTGCAGATGCTGCCCTAATGAGACAGTTGGGTGCTGAAGGTGTATTCGTAGGTTCTGGTATATTCAAATCAGGCAACCCAGAACAGAGAGCTAAGGCAATCGTTAAGGCTGTTCAGAACTACGACAATCCTGCTATAATAGCAGAAGTATCTGAAAACCTTGGAGAAGCTATGGTTGGTATCAACGAAGACGAAATCGAAATCATCATGGCTGAAAGAGGTATATAAGTAAAATCTTCTTAACCATATAATATAATATTAAATCGGCTGACAATTCTTGTAAGCCAAAAAAACGGAGGTTACATCCTAATTGAATGTTAACCTCCGTTTTTCATTTTAGTTATATTCAGTAATTACTCTGTAAATAGTATACTTTCTTCTGTTTCAATATCGAAGAAGTGAGCCCTATTCATATCAAATGCCAATTCCAACACTTCACCTGGCTCTAGGTCTCTTCTACCATCGAACTTGGCTATTAGTTCCTGACCTGCAAACTTAAGGTAGGCAAATATCTCTGAACCCATAAGTTCTCTGATAATAACACTTGCTTTAAAGCTAGTTTCTGGAGACATATCTAGGAATACTTTCTCCTTGTGTATATCTTCTGGTCTGATACCCATTATAATAGTCTTGCCGATATATCCCTTTTCCTTTAGGTAGGCACCCTTGCCACCTGGTATAAGAATTCTTTCTTGTCCCTTAGCTAGCTTGGCTATTATATCCTTGCCTTCTTCTAGGACTTCAACTTCCATAAAGTTCATCTGAGGGCTACCTATAAAGCTAGCTACAAACTTGTTGGCTGGATTATCATATAGGACTTTTGGCTTGTTGATCTGCTGAACAACTCCGTCCTTCATTACAACTATCCTATCTCCCATTGTCATGGCCTCTACCTGGTCATGAGTTACATATATAAATGTAGCTCCAAGGTCCTTGTGTAGCTTGGATATCTCAGATCTCATCTCTGTTCTTAGCTTGGCGTCAAGGTTTGATAGGGGTTCGTCCATCAAGAATACCTTAGGGTTTCTGACTATAGACCTTCCTAGGGCAACTCTCTGTCTCTGGCCTCCTGATAGGGCTTTTGGCTTTCTATCTAGTAGGTTTTCAAGCTGTAGTATTCTAGCAGCCTCCTTTACCTTCTTGTCTATCTCATCTTTTGGCATCTTTCTTAGCTTAAGGGCAAATGACATATTTTCATAAACTGTCATGTGTGGGTATAGGGCATAGTTCTGGAAAACCATGGCTATATCTCTGTCCTTTGGTTCTACATGGTTGACTAACTTGTCATCTATAGTCAACTTACCGCTAGATATTTCTTCTAGTCCTGCAATCATCCTAAGTGTAGTAGATTTACCACAACCTGATGGACCAACTAGGACTATAAATTCCTTGTCATCTATATCTATATTTACATCTTTTACTGCATTAAATCCGTTATCATATGACTTGCATATATTTTCTAATTTTACTTTTGCCATTTGTATACCTCACTCTTATTTATCTAATATACCTAGGGTATCAAGACTAAGTTGGCTAGTAGATTCTAGCCTCAAGTCTGCATCTACCCCTATGCCTACGCTTCTCATATTGCATGCTTTCATGGCATCTACTCCTGATCTCGCATCCTCAATACCGATTGTATCCTTTATGTCTAGACCTAGTCCCCTAGCTGCTTCAATAAATATGTCTGGAGCAGGCTTGCCCTTTTCTACCTTGGCTGGGTCTGCTATAAAGTCTATCTTGTCTATCAAACCTAGCTTGTCCAAGATCATAGGGGCGTTTTTGGATACTGATGCCAATCCTATCTTAATATTATTATACCTTATTTCATTTATAAAGTCTTCTATTCCATCTAAAATATCTTCTTTTTTAAGGTCTTCTAGGAGTTTTTTGTAGTCTTCATTCTTGTCCTCTGCAAGGGCTTCTAGATCTTCTCTTGAGTACTTGTCAAGCACATTGCCATGTTCTAGTATTCTCTTTAGGGAATCCATCCTAGATACCCCCTTTAGACCTTCATTGAAGTCTTCATCTATATCTATGCCTAGCCTACTTGCCAGTCTCTTCCATGCCTTATAGTGAAATTTTGCTGTATCTGTTATGACCCCATCTAGGTCAAATATAATGCCTTTTATCATATAGACCTCCTAGTAGTTCTTTAACATTATAGCCTCGTATGGTCTTAGGCTAATCTTATTTCCATCTGCTACCATATCCTTGTAGTTTGATAGGTCTAACCTGTAGTCTTCTAGCTTGTATGTGTCTAGGTCAAAGTCAACTGGCTCAGAGTAGAAGTTAGCTATTATAAGTATAGACTTGTCACCAAGGTATCTTTCATAGGCGAATATCTTCTTGTTGTCCTTGTCAACCAATCTGAACTCAGCATCTGTTATCATGTCGTCATCATGCCTTTGGTCTATAAGCTTTTTGTAGAAGTAGAAGATTGAATCCTCATCAGCCAAACTCTCCTCTACATTGATTGTCTTGTAGCTAGGGTTGACCTTTAGCCAAGGCTCTCCACTTGTAAATCCACCATTTGAACTATCATTCCACTGCATAGGAGTCCTTGCATTGTCTCTTGATATCCTGTGAACTGCCTTCATAAAGTCTTCTTTTGTTGTCAACTTTCTTTCAAGAACTAGGTCCTTGTAGGCGTTTCTGATCTCAACATCCTTGTAGTCTTCTATATCAAAATCTGTATTGACCATGCCTATTTCCTGGCCCTGATATATATAAGGTGTACCCTGCATCATCTGGTAGACTAGGGCAAACATCTTAGCTGATTCTTTTCTGTACTCCTTGTCATTACCCCATCTTGATACTACCCTTGCCTGGTCATGGTTTTCTAGGTAAAGTGAGTTCCAGCCCTTATTGTATAGGGATGTCTGCCATGCTTCTAAAGTCTCCTTAAACTCAACTAAGTCTAGGTCTCTTAGGCTCCATTTACCTATTTCGCTGTCCATATTCCTGTCTAGGTCCATATGGTCAAAGGTAAATATCATATTTAGCTCATCCCTGTCCTTACCACAGAATAAAAGGGCGTTTTCAGGAGATGATCCTGGAGCCTCTCCCACTGTCATACAATCGTACTTAGAAAGAACTTCCTTATTCATTTCCTTGATATAGTCATGTAGTTTTGGACCATTTGTATGGTAGTCACCTATACCAATCTCGCCTTCTTCTAGATCATAGTCTGGGAAGTCTGTGTACTTGGATATTGAACTGATAACATCCATTCTCCATCCATCTACACCCTTGTCCATCCAAAACTTCATCATGTCCCATATTTCATTTCTTACCACTGGATTTTCCCAGTTAAGGTCTGGCTGCTTCTTTGTGAATAGGTGTAGGTAGTACTGACCTGTTGTCTCATCAAATTGCCAAGCTGGACCTGAGAAATATGATTCCCAGTTATTTTTTTCGTCTCTCCAGAAGTAGTAGTCCCTGTAAGGATTATCCTTTGACTTTTTACTCTCTACAAACCACTTGTGCTCGTCACTAGTGTGGTTGGCTACTAGGTCCATCACTATCTTTATATTCTTTTCGTGGGCCTTGTCTATAAGTTCAAACATATCTTCGTTTGTACCGAACTTTGACCATATATTTCTATAATCACTTATGTCATATCCATTGTCATCCTGAGGTGACTCGTATACTGGACTAAGCCAGATAACATCTATCCCCAATTTTTCTAGGTAGTCAAGTTTTTCTATTATACCCCTTATATCACCTAGTCCGTCTCCGTTTGAATCGTAGAAACTTCTAGGATATATCTGGTATACTACTGATTTCTTCCACCACGTCATTGTTTTACCTCACTTTTTATTAGTTATTTTTTAGCTTTACTGTATACTCTCCATCCAATGATATAGTTTCAGAGTACACCTTCATATCTAGCCTATCTCCCTCAATAAGCTTGAATACTATGTCCTCCTTGCTTACATCTACATTTATAAGCCTATCCCTATAGTTTATGTTGAAAGAGTATCCTTCCCATCCCTTTGGAACTATAGGTCTAAATGATAGGACCTCTTGGGCTGTTCTCATTCCTGCAAATCCCTGCACAACTGATAGCCAGCTACCTGACATAGACGTGATATGTAGTCCGTCATCTGTATCTGAGTTGTAGTTGTCAAGGTCTAGCCTAGCAGTCCTCTCATACATATTGACCGCCTTGTCTCCAAGTCCTATCTCGCAGGCAAGTATGGAGTGGATACAAGCAGATAGACTTGATTCATGTACTGTCATCGGCTCGTAGAACTCATAGTTTTTCTTCTTTTCTATATTTGAATACCTGTCACTAAACATATATATACCCTGTAGGACATCGGCCTGCTTTATAAAGCAAGATCTCAGTATCCTGTCCCAAGACCAGTTTTTGTTAAGTGGAAGGTTGCTAGGATCTAGATCTTCAACCTTCATAAGGTCCTTGTCTAGGAAGGTATCATGCTGGACAAACACTCCTAGTTCTTCATCAAATGGATAGTACATCTTGTCTATGATGTCTTTCCACTTGTCTAACTCATCAGCTGTCACAGCTAGGTCTTCTTTTCTATTTTCGTACTTTTTAAGCATTGAACTAGTAAATTCAAGTGTCCATGCTGCCAAAGTATTTGTGTACCAGTTGTTGTTTATATTGTTTTCATATTCATTTGGACCTGTAACCCCATGGATCATATAGACGTCTTTTTTCTTGTTGTAGTGGACCCTATCAGCCCAGAATCTACTGATACCAACTAGGACATCAAGACCATAGTCTCTTACATAGTCATAGTCACCTGTATATGTTGAGTAGTTGTATATAGCATAGGCTATAGCCCCATTTCTATGGATTTCTTCAAATGTTATCTCCCACTCATTGTGGCACTCTATACCTGTAAAGGTAACCATTGGGTAAAGGGCACCCTTTAGACCCTGCTTTCTGGCATTTTCATAGGCCTGGTCTAACTGCTTGTACCTATACATAAGTAGGTTTTTGGTTACTGACTGCGGTGCTACTGATAGGTACATAGGTACTATATATGCCTCTGTATCCCAGTATGTTGCGCCCCCATATTTTTCTCCAGTAAAGCCCTTAGGACCTACGTTTAATCTCATATCATCACCATAGTATGTAGAGAATAGCTGGAATATATTGTATCTTATAGCCTGCTGTAACTTGACATCACCCTTGATGATTACATCGGCCATCTTCCACCTCTTAGCCCATAGGTCTTGGTGGTCCTTTAGTAGGGAGTCAAATCCCTGACCCACTGCCTCTTCAAGGACAAGCTCTGCCTTATTGACTAGGTCTTCTTCCTTGTAGTCCCTAGAAGTGGTTACAGCTATTGTCTTGTATAGGCTGACCTCACTACCCTTTTCTAAGTCAAGGCTATAGGCTAGGCTTATAGCTTCGTCCTCTTCTAGCCTGCTAGTCTCTAGGTTTTTGTAGTCTCCATCTAGCTTGACATTCATGTAGTGGGCTAGGGAGAACCTATCCACTCCAAAAGGATTGTCTATTGTCTTTGATACCATATAGCCCCTATCGCAAGCTAGTGACTTGTCGATCACCTGCCAGAACTTTTCATCATAATTTGAATCTTCATTTCTGACGTCTGCATTTATTGAAGGACTAAAGACTATCTTAGCATCCTTGTCTAGGGATTTTATAGTATAACTTATGGCACATATTTCCCTTTTTGCTATACTTACAAATCTCTTTACCCCTATCTCAAACTTAGCTCCATCCCTGTCTATAGTGAACTTCCTAGTCAGTAGTCCTGTCTTCATATCTAGTTCCCTATAGTAGTCAACTAAGTTTTCCTTGTTTAGGTCTAGGTCCATACCATCTATTTGTAGGCCTATGCCTGTAAAGTTTGGTGAATTTATCATCTTTCCAAAGTAGTCTGGATAGCCGTTTTTCCACCAACCTACCCTAGTCTTGTCTGGAAACCATACTCCACCTACATATGTCCCCTCCAAACTATCTCCGCTATAGAACTCCTCAAAGTTGCCCCTCATACCCATATATTCGTTACCTATGGACATGATACTTTCAGACAACCTCATCTGATCCTTGTCTAGGGATTTTTCTATTATCTTAAATTCGTCGTATTCGAATCTCATATTACCTCCGTAGTTGTCATCACTGACCTTTTATTTTACAGAACCGGCTGTAACTCCCTTGATTATATGCTTTTGAGCAAAGAAGTAGAATACAATAACCGGTATTATAGCTAGTGTAAGACCCGCTAGAGCAAGGTGCCACTGCTTTGTATATTCTCCAAAGAAGAAGAACATCTTAAGTGGAATAGTCTCTGAACCTATCTTGTTGATTACAAGAGATGGTAGCAGGTAGTCATTCCATATCCATATAGTGTTTAGGATTGCAACTGTCACTGTTATAGGCTTTAGGATTGGGAATATTATATACCAGAATACCTGGAACCTATTGCAGCCATCTATTATAGCTGCTTCATCAAGTGACTTTGGTATACCTGTAATTGTTCCATGGTATAAGAATATCGCCATAGAAGACCCAAATCCTAGATAAAGGAATACTATACCCGGCCTATTTAGCATACCTAGTTTTCCAAAGAAAGATACTAGAGGTATCATTACTGCCTGGAAAGGTATCAGCATAGCGGCTACAAATATAAAGAATACCACTGCACTCACCTTTGACTTTACCCTTGCTAGGGCGTAAGCAGCCATAGATGAAAATACTATTATTATTAGAACACTTATTACAGTTATCAAAATAGAATTTGTGAATGTCTGTACAAAACTTAGGTTATCAGCTGCCTGAGTGTAGTTTTCTAAATGTAATCCTCCAGGCATCTTGATAGGTGATTCAAATATTTCTTTTTTAGTCTTAAAAGAGTTTGCCAGCATCAAATAAAAAGGACTAAGCCAAAGTATGCTGAGTATTGTACCTAGAATTACTAGTATTATATTTTTCTTTTTTGTAGTACTCATTACATCTCTACCTCCTTCTTCTTGTTGTAGTAGACCTGAGTCAATGATATAACTGCAATTATTACAAAGAATACAAGGGCCTTAGACTGGGCATATGCCATCTTGTTCTCCAAGAATGCAGTATTGTATATATTCATGGCTACCATCTGTGTTGAGTTAAATGGAGCCCCTCCTGTAAGTGACAAGTTCTGGTCGTATAACTTAAATGAGTTTGATAGTGTAAGGAACATACTTACAGTAAAGGCTGGTGCAACTAGAGGGAATATTATATGTCTAAACCTCTGCATTACATTAGCTCCATCTATCTGGGCTGCTTCTACCAACTCTTCGGGTATTGACTCTAGGTGGGCTATGTAGATTATCATTATATAACCTGACATCTGCCATGCTGTAAGTATTACTAGACCCCAAAAACCAGTCCTAGTAGTAGATAGCCATCCCTGAAGTGCTTCAGTACCGACAGCCTGACCTATAGCATCAAACCCCTGTATAAATACGAACTGCCATATAAATCCTAGGATCAGACCACCTATTAGGTTTGGCATAAAGAATACCGTCCTCATCAAGTTGCTACCCTTGATCTTCTGAGTAACCAATAAGGCAAGTCCAAGACCTATAGCATTTATTAAAACAATTGATACAACAGCAAACTTAGTAGTGAACCAAAGAGAATTTCTAAAACCTTCATCACCAAGCAACTGTATATAGTTTGTAACTCCCGCAAATTGAGGTGTATTTATCCCGTCCCAGTTTGTAAATGAGTAATAAACTCCATACAATAGAGGAATAACAACCACCATGAACAGTGCTATTAATACCGGTGCCAAAAACAACCAGAAAAATATACCGTTTTTTCCTAACTTCTTATTCATAATAGCCTCCTATTTTATAAAAAAGGCGCTGCCTAGTTGAAATCACCAAGCAGCACCTAAATCTAAATCTTTATTACTGTCTAGCCTGTCCCCAAGCCTTCTGTGAAGTCTTGACTATATCATCCCAACTAGCCTGACCACTTACGTATCTCTGTATTTCTGAACCTAGAGTTTTCTGACCCCAGCTTGATGGATATCCCATGAATACCCAGTTAATTGTATTTCCATCTTTTGCATACTTGTAGATTTCCTGAGATAGTGGATCACTGATCTTAGATTCATCAAATCCCTTGTATGCAGGTATGAACTTAAACTGAGTTAGAACATATTCTTTACCCTTGTCTGAAGAGTATATCCAGTTTATAAAGTCCTTAGCAGCCTTCTTTGTAGCATCATCCTTTGTATTGTTTACTGCCCAGTACATTGGAACACCTACTGGCATCTTGCCTTCTACTGCACCTTCTACTGAAATTGGTATTATACCTATGTTCTTAGCAAGTTCAGGATCTATCTGTTCAATTGAGTTGTATACCCAGTTACCCTGCTGGATCATAGCAACCTTACCCATTGAGAACAGCTTTTCAACCTGCTGTGAGTAGTCAAGGCTTGCTGTTGGCTGTACTGAGTACTTGTTCTGCATATCAAGTACATCCTTGAACTGCTTGCCATACTTAAATTCTACATTCTTAGCTGTAAATGCCTTATTTATATCTCCTCCAAATTCTGGTGATAGGAATACATTTGATAAGTGTAGTCCTGTTACCCAGTCTTCCTTAGCTGGTAGAGCAAATACTGCATCTAAGCCTAGTTCTTTCTTCTTTGAATCAAGAGTCTTAACAGCTTCCATCAACTTAGCATGAGTGTTTAGGTCCTCAGCCTTGATTCCAGCCTTCTTAAATATTTCCTTGTTGTATATAAATCCGTAACCTTCCTGGTTGAATGGAAGACCATAAACCTTCTTGTCAACTGTTACAGCATCAAGAGTCTTTGGAAGGGCTTGCTTAGCTATTGCAACATCGCTTAGGTCTTCTAACTTTGTCTGCCAGTCCTTAACATCCTGAGGTCCACCTATGTTGAATATAGCTGGCTCATTTCCTGAAGAGAACTTAGACTTTAGGGCAGCACCGTAGTCACCACCACCACCAACAGTTGTTATGTTGATCTTAACATCTGGATGTTCCTTCATATATTCCTGAGCTAACTTGTTGAACTGGTCCTTAAATTCAACCTTGAACTGGAATATATCTACAGTTGTAGCTCCTCCACCTGACTTCTGACTTGAAGAATTTCCACATCCTGCTAGTAGAGATGTTGTCATCAAAGCTACTGCAGCTAAACTTAATACTTTTTTGAATTTCATGGTTTACCTCCTTAAAATATAAGTACACTTTTTTATATATATTACATGATTTTATAATCAATAATATCCATCTTATTTACCTTTTGGCCATCTAGTATATCTATAAGCTTGTTACATGATGCCTGGCCCATCTTCATACACTGAACATCCACATTAAATACCTTGAACCTATCGTCATATCCAAGTTGGTGCTCAGCTCCAAATGTCCCTAGGATTATATCCTTACCGTAGTTGACCTCTGTAAGATAATCAACAACACCCCTAAATATCAGGGCATCTGTTACTATCATGCCATCTATATCCTCATTGTCACTCAGTATCTTTTCTATAGACCTATAACCATTTAACTTTGTAAACTCATTTTCTTGGATCATGGTCTTGTCCTTATACAGTTTTTTCTCTTTGACAACACTCATATAACCCTTAAGCCTATCAAGTGTAACTACTGAGTTTTTGTCTCCACCTATAAAACCAATCTTCTTGCAACCATTTTCCACCAAGATCCTTGTAAGTTCTTTGCAAGCTTTGAAGTTGTCAGTGTCTACAGAGTATATATCCTTGTTTTCAAGAGAATTTCCTATAAGCACAAATGGAACCTTGTTGTCCTTGAGGTACTGTATTGACTTGTCGTTTACAATGGCCCTCATAAGAATCACTCCATCCACCTTGTTGGCACTCACCAGCCTGTTTATGGCTGTTGTTTCATCCTTGTCATTGTAGACCAACATAGTATCGTATCCCCTTGAACTTGCTGTTATAGCGATCGCTCTAAGGCTCTCTTGGAAGAATGGATTCAAGAAAAAATCTTCATCCGACGGTAGAACAAGTCCTACATTCTTAGAGATTCTGTTGGCTAGGCTCCTGGCTATAGCACTAGGGTGGTAATTCAATTTTTTCATTACCTCTCTAACTTTTTTCTTAGTGTCATCACTGATATCTGGGTAATCACTTATAACCCTTGAAACAGTTGATTTTGAAACACCTGCCTCATCAGCAACCATCTTAATGGTCACTTTTTCCTTCTTTACCAAAATATCTCACCCCTTTAAAACAATAGTTTCATATTATGCAACCGGTTCCGAAAAACTTTGCACAATCTATGCAACCGGTTTCGATATTTCTTATTTATGAATATATCACATAAAAAAAGCGATTGCAATAGTTTTTTTTAAAAAACATATAAATTTTCTAATATTCAGCCTAAACGTAATTTAGCAATTGAAAAATAAACTATTATACCTTATACTATAGCTATCACTTTATGCAATAGACATATTTATATTTGATATAACTCTCAGTGCATTTTTTATGCAATGCAATTTCGATATATTTCTGAGTGCATTTTTATACAATGCAATTTTTTATACAAGATATACAATGCAACTTTTGATACAAGCTATAAAAGGCAATTTTAATGCAACTTATAGAGATACAATTTATAGAAAGGTGATTTAAGATAATGAAAAATTATATATGTTTTGATATAGGAGGAACAAGCGTAAAATACGGTATACTAAAGGAAGACTCCTCTATCCTTATGAAAGACTCATTCCCCTCAGATGCTCTTGAAGTAGGCGGAATTGGTATAATAAATAATATTGTAACTAAGGTCAATGAATTGAAAAATACTTATGAATTAAATGGTGTAGCCATATCCACACATGGAATGGTAGATTCGAATAGGGGCATAGTACTTTATGCAGATGACCACCTAATTCCTAAATACAGCGGCCTAAATGTAAAGAAAAAAGTAGAAGAAGAAACTGGACTAGTATGCCATATTGAAAATGACGTCAACTCAGCTGGTTTGGGAGAACTATGGAACAGGTCTGATATAGAGAGTGAGAATGTGGCTATGATTACTGTTGGCACAGGTATAGGATCATGCCTAATCCATAGGGGTAGACTTATCAGTGGGGACTCTATGACATCTGGAGAAATAGGTAAGATCCATATAGATGGTGGTGTATTTGAAGATATAGCATCTACAAGTGCCCTTTGCCACAGGATAGAAGACAGACTCGGACTTGACAGGGATAGCGTAAATGGACAGATGATATTTGAAAAAGTTGAAGAAGATGATCAGGTCTATATAGAGGAACTAGACTACATGATAGACAAATTAGCAGTAGGTATATCAACAATGGCCTATATCTACAATCCAGGCACAATAATCCTAGGTGGAGGCATAATGGCTAGGTCAGACTACTTTGAGCCTAGGCTGAACTTAGCACTAAAGAAGTACCTAAACCCTATGATATTAGAAAAAACAAATATAGTATTTGCAAGCCTTAAAAATGATGCCGGTATGGTAGGTGCCCTTAAGAACTTTCTAAACCGTAGTATATAACAATTAAATAAGACTATACTAATCAAATAGGGGTACATATTATAAGCACATGAAAATAAATATGTACTCTTATTTTTACGTGTACTACCACTTATATTATCAAACTTATTTTTAATCTGGAGAGTACTTTCTAAAAATAAACACCGAAGGCGATATTTTATTTGGCCTTCGGTGTTTTAATAGGATTTTGAATCCGCTCTATTCTTATTGAAATTTTACATTATATAATTTTTGTTTTACAATTTAACTTACCTTACAATACTTGAAAGGTCTTTTTCAACTTGACTTGATACTGAGGATTCACCTCCGACTATAATTACATTTTTAATGGATTTTGTTTCTTCTATGTATTTTTTAACATCCTTATTTAATTCCCTTGCCTCTGTCAGCAAGATTGCTGCATTCTTCTTGGCAGCTAGCGGTCCAGATGATAGGGCATCTGGGTAGGTTTCACCTGATGCAATTATTATTGTATCAATATCCTTATTTAATCTAGTCTTAAATGCCTTTGCCACCTCAACAGATGTTCTATACCTGTTAGAGCCAGCTAATCTAAGTTCCTCCTTGCCCTTTGGAATGAATGACTCACCACCGAACACAAAAGTATACAACTCAGAATTTATTTTACTTCCATTCTTCAATGCAACCATCAGTGGAATGGTATTTTTTTTATCGATATCATTCTGATACATAAAAGGTGTTGCTGACAGGGCATCAGCAAAATTTTCACCACTATATACGGCAAGCATATCTGTTAAATATGGATTTCCCATAATATCCTCATTAACCTTGCTAGCAACTAAAACTGATGTTTCATACCTATCCTTGCCAGCTAAATTTTTTAAGTCTATTTTTGAAAAAGTCTGTATATCATTTTTAACCCTTTTTGAAACACTTGATTCTCCGCCAACTACATAGTACTTTTGATTTCTATGACTATCTAGAGCTGAGTACAAATATGGGTTGAGTGAGTTTTTTTCTGTAAGTAAAACAGGTGCCCCCATAATACTTCCAAGCAGACCTGAAGATAATGCATCTGGAAAATCTTCTCCACTGGCTATTACTATATTTTTATACTCCCCAAGAGCCACACTTACCTTATATGACGTTTCATACCTATTTTTGCCAGCTATCCTGCTAACTGATAGCTTTGTTCCATTATCTACAACAATATTCCCATCACTAGACTGGCTATTCACTGGAAGCTGATTGCCAACAGCAACACCCTTTCCAGATGGTAGGTTAGATATATCAATTACACTGTCGGCTAACGATGTTGAACCAAAAGATAATAACATCATTGTCGAAATTAATATAGATATTTTATTTTTAAATTTATTAATTCTCATGTCTTTCACCTCTTATATCTGACTTAATTTCATAATAGTAGTTTACTGTACTTGAATCAATCTTACTTACTCCAAATGTAACCTCACTAAGGTCTTCCTTTTGGTACACTAATAAGTTTTCTTTCTTTCTTTCTTTCTTTCTTTCTTTTAACATTTTACCATCTCCTTGGTTTAAAAATAATACCTGTACAAGTATATATACTATCACCATTTAAAAAATATGTAAATGATAATTTTTCAAATAATATATAGAGCCACAATCATGACCACCCGTCCAACGGGTGGTTTGCACACGGGCTATAAGCCCAAGGGTTACCGGCCAGCGTCTAAAGGCGCTGGCTTTCACTCTGTTCAAGCTCGGCCTTTGACTCGTCGCTACCCTTTAAAGGGTATTTGTATTACTTGCCATCCCTAAAGGGATCTTCATACTCCTTGACACTTAATTTGTCCAAAGCTATATCGTGTCTTTCCTGTTCCTGAATATATTTCCTTATTGTTGCCTCATTTAATCCCACAGTACTTACATAATATCCTTCAGACCAAAAGTGTCTATTTCCAAATTTGTACTTTAAATTTGCGTGCTTATCGAACATCATCAATGCACTTTTTCCTTTGAGATATCCCATAAACTGTGATACACTTAACTTAGGTGGTATACTCACCAACATATGGACATGGTCAGGCATCAGATGACCTTCGAGTATTTCAACACCTCTGTATGAACATAGTTGTCTCAATATCTTACCAATACTATTTCTGTATTGATTGTATATTATTTTTCTCCTGTATTTTGGAGTAAACACAATGTGATATTTACACATCCATTTTGTATGAGACAAGCTGTTCGCTTTGTTTGCCATAAAATCACCTTCCTATTCGTATTATTGAGCTTGAACAATTCAATTATACTATGGAATGGTGATTTTTTTGTATAACATCTGTCGCGCACCCGCATAGCGGGTGGTTTATTGTTTCGCACGCTTTGCGAGCTCAACAGGGACACGTCCCTATAAAAAAAACCGGACACTAAGTGCCCGGCTAAAAATATTTTTTTAATCTTCTATGGCGTATTTGTGTGCTGTTTCAGCATAAATTGTATTCGTACCACCGATAATATATAGATATTCTATATTAGATTTTTCGATATAATCATCAGTTACTTTTACTGGTGTTGTTCTTGATAAAAGTATCGGTGCTTTTCTTCTTGCACATACAGGTCCGATTACCAATGCGTCAGGGAAAACTTCTCCCGATGCTACAAATACTTCCTTAGATTCTGGATATGTGTAACTTGCAACTAAAATTGCAGTCTCATACCTATCATGTCCGCTAAATCTTCTGATTACTTGTGGCAATTGAGCTTCCAATTTCTTGGATACTGAATTTTGTCCACCTGCAACATAAACCTTATTAATGTTCAAATCTTTAAGAGCTTTACTTACCTTCTTGTCCATTTGATTTCTTCTAACCAATAGAATTGGTGCGATTTCTTTTGAACCAAGAGGTGCAGTTGCCAATGCGTCAGGGAAATTTTCTCCAGATGCAATGATGGCCTTGTTCACCTTGCCAGTTAATCTTTCGATTTCGTAAGCTAATTCAGATGAAGTTACATATCTGTCACGACCCCAAATTCTTTGTACTTTGTTTTGATCAAATTTTCCTAATTGTGATTTAACATTTTCAGAAATAGACTTGTGACCACCAACGATAATAACTTCTGTAGCTCCCAATCTCACAATTTCTCTTGCGACATCATCTTCAAGATATCTTGTGTTGTTCAACAATATTGGACAATCCAATACGTGAGCCAAAACGGTTGCGGTCAATGCGTCAGGATAATTTCCTGAATCAGCAATGATTACATATCTTGACCTATTGAAGAATCTCTTAGAAGTGTTGATAGCTGTGTGAACTCTGTTCTTTCCAGCAACACGTTCAACGTATCTGTTGCCATGTTTTTCAACCACGCCTGGAGTTGTTCCTGGAATTGCTCCTGGATTTTCAGGAACTGTTCCTGGTTTATCTCCTGGTTTGTCGCCTGGTTGATCAGGTGTTGTTCCACCTGGTTGATCAGGTGTTGTTCCACCTGGAGTTGTGCCAGTTGACTTTTTATATTGTGCAGTAACTGTTTTGTCGGATTTTATTGCAAAGTCATCTGTTGTATCCCAAGCTTTAAATTTGAATCCAGTTTCTGGTTTTACTTCTGGTTTTGTAATATCAGATAACTTTTTGCCAGCATTTGGATTTACATAATATGAAGTTTGTCCAGTTAAGTTACCGTTAGCTCCCTTGTCAAATGTTACTGTAACATAACCATTTGGTTTGTCAGTTCCATCAGTATTCTTTTGAGGAATGATATTGTCAAGTTGAGTATAACCCGCAGTTATTTCATAAGTTGGGTCATTTTTATTAGCTGTTACTGTTAATGATTTGTCCCACTTATCAAATTTGTATCCAACATTTGGCTTTACAGTTGGTGCTGGGATATTAACTTCAACTTCTGGTTTGATCCAGTAAGTTTGTGTTCCTTCTAGTGAACCGTTAGTTCCTGGTTTGAATTCAACTTTTACATAACCTTCTACTTCTGTTGTTGAAATATTTCCTGGTTCATTATAAAGAGCTGTAATTTCAGCACCGTCTTTGTATTGAATTGCTTGGTCAATAGATATATCCCATCTTGCGAATTTATATCCTGTTTCTGGAACAGCTGTAGGAGCTTTATCTTTAAGAACTACTGCCTTGTTAGGATTTACATAATAAACTGCTTGTCCTGTTAATTCTTTTCCATGCTCGCCCTTTACAAATGTTACAGTGATATATCCATCTGGTTTTTCTGATTCATCATTTGTTGTCTTTGGAACAATATCTGCGATTTCTTTGTATTGTGCTTTTACAGTTTTATCTTCTTTTATTTCAAAAGTATCTTTTGTATCCCAAGCTTCCGCATCAGCTTTTTGCTTCCAACCAATTTCTGTTTCTTTTACTGTTGGTTTTTTAATTTCAGACAACTTTTTACCAGCTTTTGGATTTACATAGTAAACTGTTTGACCTTCGATTTTTGCTCCATGTTCGCCTTTTTCAAAAGTAACTGTTACATATCCTTCTGGTTTTGCATTTGGATTACCTTTTTCATCAGTTAAAGGAATAATATCTTCATGATTTTTGAAGTATCCTTTAACCGTTGTGTCATCTGTATACTTTTTAGCTGTTGCTGTATCTTGATCCCACTTTTCAAATACATAGCCTGTATCAGCTGATGTTTTTGGTTGTGGAACTGTTACATCTTTAGCTGGGTTTACATAATAAACTGTAACTTCTTTATCTGCAATCTTTCCGCCAGTTGCTGGATAGATTACAAATGTTACTGTCTTGTATCCGTCTGGTTTTTTATTTTCTGTTCCATCTGGATTTTTATTTGGAATGACATCTTTCAATCCATTAAAACTACCTGTAATTGTTGCATCTTCCTCGTAAACTGTTGGAATAGTTGCATCTTTATCCCAAGCACCAAATTCAAAACCTGTGTTTGCTTTTGTTGTTGGTGTGTTAATTGTTACATACTCTGTTGGATTAACGTAGAACTTTGTAACTCCTTCAAGTGTACCCTTAGATTGGTCTTCATCCTTAACCTTAAATACTACTTCCTTATAGCCTTCTGGCTTAGTGTTTGGATTTCCATCAGTATCTTTTTCTGGAATAACTGTTCCAAGCTTAGTCGCCTTTGCAGTTACAAGGACGTCTGTTGTGATTTCAAGGCTGTCTTCCTTATCCCACTTATCAGATTTGTAACCTGTTTCAACTTTGTATCCAGGTTTTACAAGTCCTGTGTCACCAAGCTTTATACCTGCATCCTTCTTAACATAGTATGCTTTTTGTTCTGTTAATTTTAATCCATCTTCTGCTGCAAATGTCACTTTTACATAAGTGCCATCCGGTCTCGTTGTAGGATTGTTTACTGGATCATATGGGATAATATTTTGGTCATTCGTCCATTGTGCATAAGCTGTAGTATCTTCTTTTAAGTTGATTTGATCGCCGGCTTGATAAATTTTATCGCCAATCTTCCAGCCTTTAAAACTTGCGTCTTTCTTAGCAAGATCGCCCTTGCCTGCAAGTCTAACATCTGTGTTATAATCAACGGTCGATACAGGAGGTACATCGCCTGTAGCTCCATTTGCATCGTAAGTTAATTTTACTACCTTAGGCTTGAACATTGCTATATGAACCCTACCTCTTGTGATAGGTGTTTCAGTGTCAATGTCTGCACGCCATTGGTCGAATCCATATTTAGTAGCGTCATAAGGAGCGGTACTTGGTACAGGTAAAACTTTATCACTTGCTGTTGCATCTGCCTTTGCAAGTTTAATACCCTTCTTTGGATTTACAAAGTAAACTATTTCTGTTTCATTTGCTTTCGGATTAGTTTTATCTTCGTATGCTGCATTTCCTGTTATCGTGCCTCTTCCATCGGTTTCAAAGATGATTACAACATAGCCTGCTGGTGCTGTATCCTTAGGTCCTGCTTTGATTATATTAGGAAGTTGCGTATACTTAGCTGTTACATTTATATCCTTATCAATAACAGTTGCAAAGTCTGTATCCCAACCGTCATGCTTGTACGTTGGACTTGGTACTACAGTAATTCCACTAATATCAAGGTCTTTTAGCTTCTTGTCAGCCTTTGGATTGACATAGAATGTTGTTTTTCCATCTAGCACGCCGTGCTCTCCCTTTAGGAAGTTCACGATAACGTAGCCTTCCGGTTGGGCATTCACTGTACCGTCGGGATTTTTAGACGGAATTATCTCATCTAGCTTTGTGAATTCGCCTTTAACAGTTGTGTCAGTAGTATATTGCTTAGCTTCTGTCGTGTCTATACTCCACTTTTTAAATTCATAGCCTGTTTCAGCTTTTGTCTTTGGTGGTTGTATTGTAACATTTGTATTCGGCCTTACAAAATAAGTGGTAGTTTGGCCGTCTTCAATCTTGCCAGCATTTGTCGGATCAATTACAAAATTAACTGTTACAAAGCCTTGTGGTTTTTGTGAATCATCATTCTTTGTCTTTGGTATAACATCGCCTTTTGTATTAAACTTTGCAGTTATAATTGTGTCTTTAGTGAAGTTTATATTGTTTGCCAATATAAACTCCTCACCATTACTGCACCAAGTTGAAAACTCATAGGAAGCATTTGGAACTGTTGTTGGTGGAGTAAGATGTACATACTTAGCAGGGTTTACAAAGTAAGTCTTTTCTCCTCCTTGAAGCGTACCATTTGCTCCAGACTTGAATGTGACTGTTACATAGCCTGCCGGTTTTTCCGAATCATCAGCTTTTGTCTTTGGTATTACATCATTAAGTGCCTCATATTGTGCAACTACGAACATATAATCATTTATAACTGTAGAATCTTGTACATCCCAACCTGTATGCTTCCAACCTACATCAGGTGTTACTGTAGGCTTTGTTAAACTTCCAATAGTTTTCGCAGGATCTGCCTTTGGATTGACATAATATAAGAATTGTCCATCCAACTTATTCGCGTGGTCTCCTCCAATGAATAAGACAGCTACATAGTCTATCGGTTGTAAATTCGGTGTTCCATCGTCATTTGTTGATGGTATGATGTCTTTCAGTTTAGTAAAGCTACCATAGATAGTTGTGTTATTTGGATATTGTCTTTGGTCAGCAGGATTAATTTTATCAGCAGTAGTATTATCTTCTAATCTCCAGCCATCAAATACAAATCCTGTTCCAGCTACTGTCTTAGGAGCTTTTAGTGAAACTTGTCTATTTGGGTCTACATAGTAAGTTGTAATTTCATTGTCCGCAATCTTACCGTATGTGCCGGTTACTTTAAATGTAACTTCTACATAGCCAGCCGGTTTTGTTGAGCCATCTAGTTTTGGATATACTGCGTCCTTTTGGTTAAACATTGCAGTTATAGTTGTATCTTCTTTATAATTCACAAAGTTAGCTAGACTAAAATCACTTTGAGACTTGTCGCTCTTCCACGTGCTGAAATCATAACCTGTATTGCCGTCTGGTGTAGGTGCTTTTAAGTTTACATACTTATTTGGATTTACATAGTAAACTTTTTCGCCTATTGTATTACCATTTTCTTTTATTACACCATTAGCTCCTGCTTTGAAAGTTACCTTTACATAGCCAGTGTGCTTTACTGTATCAAAATCCGGTAATACTTTAGCTTTTACAGTTACAAGTACATCATCCTCTTTAATTTCAAGCGTATCTTCTTTATCCCACTTTTCAAACTTGTAACCAGTTTCTTCTTTGTGTCCTGGTTTTATAAGTTCAGAATTTCCAAGTTTAATGCCTGCATTTTTCTTTACATAATATGCTTTTTGCTCTGTTAAGCTTAATCCATCATCTGCTGCAAAACTTACTCTTACATAGCCTTCTGGTCTTGGCATTGGATCTGTTTTGCTTGGGTCATAAGGGATAATATTATCAACATCGTCATACTGAGCTATAATTGTTGTTTCTTTTTCTGTAAATTGTCCCTTTATTTCATTTGTCCAGGTTTTTGGACTTTGCTCAGTTGATTGCCATTTTGTAAATGTCCAAGCCTTGGCTGCTTCTGTAGCTGTTTTATCTACAGTTTTTCCTACTGGCTTCACTACTGGGATAGTAACTGTTTTTGTTGGGTTAACCCAGAAGGTTTTTGTAAATTCAGTTACAGCTTTGTCAGTTGTTTTGACAATGGCTTTTACATAATCATCTGGCACATCTGGTTTTTTATTCGGATCTGTTTGTTCTACTACATCCTTTGTAAATCCTGGAGTAATAATTGTGTCTTCTGTGAATTTATGACGTTTATTAAAATCAAATACTCCATTTTCGTTTTGTGCATCTTTGTCTGCAGACCAACTTGTAAATCCTAATTCCTTCGCATCTTTCGAAATATCTACTTCAGGAATATTTACCCAAGCATTTTTGTTTACATAATAAATCTTTGAGTCTTTATTACCAGGTTTATTTGTTGGGTTAACTGTTACTTTTACGTAATTTCCTGTTACATCACTTAAACCGCCTTTTTCTGCTTTCTTTTCTTCAGCTTCTTTTAAGAATAGTGGTTTGTCGCCAGCTGTAAGTGCTTCGTAGACGTTCTTGTAAACTGTAATTGGTATAACAAGTTCTTGTGGGTCTTTACCATCTGTGAATGTAACCTTAGCCTTGACATTTACTGTGCGAAAAAGTTCGTCCTTGTCGGCTTTTCCCTTTTCGTTTACTAAATCATAAACTTGATTGTCTTTTGCTAATTCATTTCCAGCTTCGTCGAATAATTGTATTTTTGTTCCAGCCGGAAGATCTTTTACTTGGTCTTTTTCCCTCCAAACTAATTGTTTCTTTAAGTCTGCAATTTTTGGAGCAAAGTCATTTGTCCACTTGCCACTAGAATCTTTGAATGCTTCTGTTCTTACAAGACCAGATGCGCTTAGGCCTGACCATTCAAAGTAGGCTGTAAAAGTGTAGTCTCTCTTGATAATTGTGTTGTCATTTAATAGTGGACTCTTGTCCCACTTAATAAATTTCTTGCCAGTTTCTGGTGTGATATAGTACTTGCCCTCTTCTTTTTGTTTTTCACTACCATCATCATTTTTTCCACCAATCCATTCTTGCGGAACTGGTAATAATTGTGATTGAAGTCCTTTGATGACATCGTAGTAAAGTTCAGTAACTTCTTTTCCGTCCTTGTCAGTAAATGCTCCGCCTTTATCTGCTTTATACGTTACTCTTACATAGCCATCTGGTACTGGATCATCTTTTTTGGTTTCAATTACTCTTACATCCTTATAATAGAAGAAAACTTGATCTGCTCCTGTGCCGTTGATGCCTAAGAATTCATTTGTTTTTTCATTTACATCGAAGAATAGTTGTTGTTGAGGCTTTTCATCTTTTGCTAAAACCCAACCAGGAATTTGTCTGTAGTTTCTTGCGTCGTAGTGACGGTTACCATTGGAAACAGCTTCTGGATCTACAATTTTGTATTCCTTAATAAGTTTCTCAAAATCTGTTCTCTTAGTTTCAAATTTCTTTTTATTTCCTTCATTTGCTTTTAAAAGAGCGTCATCTTTTAATCCGCTTGTATCTGTAAGATTCAATCCCTTAAAGAATTTTTCGACTTCTGCTTTACCTCTTTCATCTATATAGTTGACCTTGTAGTCACGAGTTCTAAATGGTCTGTAGAAGAAGTGGAAGACATTGTCTGTTGCTTTAGGATTGTCTATCGTTTTGCTTGAATCCTTAGGATCAGGAATCTTTTCCGGCTCTACTTTAAAAGTTTGGAAGAAGGTGTTGTTGGCCTTTACTCTTGCATTATAATCTTCGTATAGTTTCTTTAAGTCGCCTGTTAATTTTTCTTCAAGATCTTTGTGAGTTGCCAAAATATATTTTTCATTTTGCTTGTCTCCACTTGTGGCAACGAGGTTACCTGCACGTTTGCTAGGCAAAGTCTCAGTTATCTTTTTTGTTTCTTTACTTAAATCTAAGTTTAGAATGTGATGTACTACTTTTACATCTATTCTGTTGTTTGGAGTCCAAATTGCTTTTAGATAGATTGGAGATACAACATCATTGCCAAAGGTGTAGAGTTCTGCAACTTTATAAGTTTTACGATATGAGTCGTCGATTTGGTTTGTATAGTTGCCTTTAGCATCCTTTGTATAACGGATTGCTTCCCAACCCATAAAGTCGTAGCCCTTCCTTGTAGGCTTTGGTGGCTCTACAAGTTTTTGTCTTTGTATAACTGTAAAGACTTGCTTGTCGCCTTCATTCTTTTCTTTTTGCGCAAAAGCCTTCATCTCTTCTTGACCTTTGTCCCCTACTTGGATGGTCTTGCGTTTTTGAGTTACTTTTGCTTCGTCAATTGAGCTTAAATTTCCACCGTTCGGGTCGAAAGTTACCTTCCATTGATAATCAGGTTCGCCCCACTTAGCATAGAGGTTTACTGGGTGGAAAGGCATCTTTTCACCTGGGTTCTCCCAAATAAGCTTAGTGCCGGCAGGGTCCAGTGCCCAGCCCTTAAAGACCATTTGGTCGGAAAGATTGTCTGGTCTTTTAACCTTTAACTTATTTTCGTCATTTGGATCGTTAAAGACAAGGTCTGTAAGGCCTAATTTTTTCAAGTTTTCTGGATTGTCTAGTAAGTTTTTCGGATTATTTTTGTAATACTCTCTTTCTTCTCTTGGTGTCTTGTCATCTACCAAGTTAGGGCTTAGGGCCTTTAGAGGAAATTCGTAGAAAGTATTTATTGAATTAGTTGCTCCAAATTCTTTGTCATCTTTAATCTTTGATGGGTCGTAGTTAAATCTCAATGGATACTTGTTACGAGTGTATTTGAATCGAAGATAGCCGTTTTCTTCAAATGGTTTAACTATAGGATTACCATCTTCATCATTCAATGGATCACCAAATTCATCAGCATCGCTAAAGAAGACTGATATAAAATCTAGCTGACCGATAGGAAGTTTAGTTCCGTAGTTGTTATAGTATGTCCCACAAGTGTTAGGAGTGATTTCATCACGCTCATCATTTAGATTGTTAATTTCATCCCCATTCACACGGCCATCTTCCTGACTTCCCTCTTTGATTACTGGCCAAGAAGCTCTAGGATTATAGTCATAAGGGGTGAAGCCTGTAACTTGCGGATATCTGTGACCATAGTCCAGGCCAGCTGTATCTGCCTTGGTCCTAACAAGGTCGTAACGGATGATGGTTTCGCCTTTCTTAAAGCCGTCCATCCAAAAGTCCATGTGGTGTGGGATGGAAGGTTTATCCTGCTTTATACCAAAGGAAAGAGTTTTAAAGTCTAATGGATCCAAATCGATCGTTGTACCATCACCCTTGTCTATATGTTTAGTATAGCCGCCCCAGCTAGTGTAGTTTTCCATGTCCAGGAATTCATCGGCATTTAATCTATAAGGAGGCGTGTCTAAATGAGTCGGCCAATTTGGAGTAGTATAGTTTGGTCCCCAACCAAAACTTTGATAACCAGGAGTGAATCCTTTGGTTTGTTTGGCATCGTTAGGCCACTTATACATCATCTCGTTGAATCTTGCCTTATAGTGGTATAGATTACCTGGACCGCCTAACATGACAGATTTTCCCTTTGCCGGGTCGTAGCCCCAAATCTCAGGGTAGATAGTATTATCTTTAGGTTGTGCATTGGACTTTGTAAAGTATAGGTCGTAGACTTGTCTGTCGTAGTAGATGTTGTAGACAGTCTTGCCTGTAGCTGACACAGACTTAACCACGCCTGGTTTTTTTTGGTCTTCATTTTCTTTATCGGTTAATTCTTTATTGTAGACAAAGAATTTGTTTAGATAAAGATCTCTGCCACGATTAAATTTATCGCCATTCCATATCTTATTTAGACGAGCTTGGTCTAGATCTGGGAATTTTAATCCATTTACAGGTTCTGTATCCAAGACCGGTCTTGACCCTGTGTCTTTGTCCTTATAGACACGAGTTCCCATGTAGTCATATTTATCCAATAGACTTGCACCATCTGCATGGTCTGACTTTTCTGCCCAGAATTGTACTGCGTAGTCAGCCTCTTCTTTGTCCTTCCACACTGCTGTGAAAGTAACTTTGCTTGCCGGCATAATCAAGTTGGCATCAAGATTTTTGCTAGCTTCATTAGTTCCAACTTTAATTATTTCATTTGCCTTATATGTTTTTTCATCCTTTGTTTTTAAATCAACAGATGGCTTCCAACCTTGGAACTCTCCGCCTACTTTTGTAGGAATATCTGCATCTGCAATTTTAGGCATGGCTTGTTCATAATAAAGTGTACGAGTTGGAATAGGAGTGCCGCCTGCAGTATCAAAAACTACATCGTAGTGGGCACGGTTGTAACGGTATTCCAAGACAAAGTTCTCAGCATTTTGTGGAACTTGCAAATTTATATAGTCAGCTTCTGGAACAAATCCTTTTCTTCTAGAATCACTTTCACTCAAGGGGCTGGCTTGCATAGTGGAACCAGTGTTTCCATTTTGAGTGGTAATAAGCGCACCTTCATCTCCAACACTTCCGTCTGGATTTGTATACTTAGTAAAATCGTCAAGTTTTTGGAAGACGTGTTTGATTTTAATTTCATTACTTATAGCAGAGTAGTTAAACTCTTTATTAACGGAATATCTTAATCCGTTATCATCATTTCCTGGTTCGTTTTTTCCATCTGCAGCATCTTTTATAGTTTTGTAGTCAATTGTAAAATCTTTTTGTGGTTTTTTATAACCTGCAATGTCAGGTAGGTCTATAGTCTTATTGACCTTATCTTTTTCTACTTTAGTTGCTGCTTCCCCTACACTAGCAATATAAGGTTGGTAGTTAACCTTATACTTCTCACCTCTTTGGACCTTGTAGTCTGTCCTTAGGGTATATATCTTTGGCTGAGGAGGATTCTTGATCAGATCCGCTGCCGTATTACCTGCTTCAAGTTTTGCAACCTTAACAGGTGTTTTGTTTATGATTTTACTTTTATTATTTGACAAATTATTGTGATTGACATTAGCTGCCAATAAGTGTACCGGCATCGATGTCAATATCATTATCATAGTAATTGAAAAGCAAAGAAATCTTCTAATTTCTTTGCTAATCGAATGTCTCATAACACCACTTCCTTCCTAAAATTTAAAATTATAAGCTCTGGCAGGCTGTTATTATTGATAGCTTGTATACGTCTTCTTCGTTGCATCCTCTTGACAGGTCAGTTATTGGCTTGTTTAGACCCTGTAGGATTGGACCCAAAGCTTCGAAACCACCTAGTCTCTGAGCTATCTTGTATCCTATATTACCAGCTTCTAGTGATGGGAACACAAATACGTTGGCAAATCCTGCTACCTTTGATCCTGGAGCCTTCTGCTGGCCTACTGACTCAACTATAGCAGCATCAAACTGGATTTCTCCTTCTATTGGAAGTTCAGGAGCTAATTCCTGAGCCATCTTTGTAGCTGTTTGGACCTTAGTTGCTAGGTCATGCTTTGCTGATCCCTTAGTTGAGAATGATAGCATTGCAACCTTTGGATCTATTCCAAATATCTTGGCAGTCTTAGCTGATTCTACTGCTACTCCTGCTAGGCCTTCTGCATCTAGTTCTATGTTTATTGCACAGTCAGAGAATATGTACTTTGTATCTCCCTTGATCATTACGAATGCACCTGAAGTTCTAGACACGCCTGGCTTTGTCTTTATTATCTGTAGGGCTGGTCTTACTGTGTCACCTGTTGAGTGAACAGCACCTGATACCATACCTGCCACCTTATCCATGTAAGTTAGCATTGTACCGAAGTAGTTTTCGTCTAGAAGTAATTTTCTAGCATCTTCTTCAGTAACCTTGCCCTTTCTTCTTTCTACAAATGCTGCAACCATTTCATCAAATTCTGCATAGTCTGCTGGATTTATTATTTCAACACCTTCTATGTCGATTGATTTTTCGCTAGCTACCTTTCCTATTTCAGCTGGATCACCAACCAATACTGGTACTAGGATACCTTCCTTATGTAATCTTGAAGCAGCTCCTATTATTCTAGGTTCTGTTCCTTCTGGTAGTACTATTCTTATATACTTACCCGCAATTTGAGACTTTAATCCATCGATTAATTCCATCTTTTACCTCCTAAAATTTTATTAAATATCCCATACCCGGACCTAAAATCCAGGTATAGGTTTTAAATCTTCTAATATCCTTGTGACTGTCGGCATATATTTTTTGGATTTTTTAAAGGACTCATCCCTTAACCTAATCAATCCATATACTATACCTGTCACTAGTAGGCCTATTCCAAAACTATACACTTCAAGTAAATGACCAGCAACCACTGATCCAAGTGCATAGTAGGAGCCTACTGTGCCTGCTACTAGGGCTATCAATGGTAGGCCATATAGGATTCCTAGAGCCCTCATGACATTGATATGTTCCATGCTGACCTCTACATAATCACCTACTTGACTACCTATACTGTTGTCTACTTCTACTATTATATCCATAGACTCACTCTTTGCAGCACCTATACATTTACCACAGCTAGCACAGGCTGACATTCTCCTCATCTGAAACTTGGCTGTCTTATCATCCATTACCTCTACTATATATCCTCTTTGATCCATTATGCTACCTCCTATTGAACACCTGTATGCTACCTCCTATTGAACACATATCATATTCAATTACTTGGAGTACCTGCCTATCAAGCTTATCAGTTCTTCTATTAGGGCATCTCTGTCCTCTTCCTGATTCTCAATAGCATCGATCAAGCATCCCTTTATATGGTTCTCTAGTATCATGACTCCTACAGCATTTATAGCTGACTTTACTGCTGTAACCTGTGTCAGTATATCTATGCAATAACGCTCGTCATCAACCATTGACTGGATACCCTTGACCTGGCCTTCAATCCTTTTAAGGCGCCTGATTAGTGCATCCTTGTCATTTTTAGAATTCAATTTTCTATCCTTGTTCACCTCATGTGTGCAACAACCACTCATCTATAATCTAGCCACCTTTATTATTCTTCTATAGATACCTTGATGCTTAATTCCTTTAACTGATCGTCCTCTGCAATAGACGGAGCCATAGTCATAGGACAAACAGCATTCTGGTTCTTAGGGAAAGCTATGACCTCTCTAATATTGTCTGCTCCTGCAAGTAGCATTACTAGTCTGTCTAGACCAAATGCCATACCACCGTGTGGAGGTGTACCAAACTTGAAGGCATCTATTAGGAAACCAAACTTATTGTAGGCTTCTTCATCTGTAAATCCAAGAGCCTTAAACATTCTCTTCTGGACTTCTGAATCAGATATTCTAATTGATCCTCCTCCTATTTCATATCCATTAAGGACTATATCATAAGCCTTGGCTCTTAATTTTAACTTATCTTCATCTTCTAGGTGGTCTAGGTCCTCATCCATTGGTGATGTAAATGGATGGTGCTTGGCTGCAAATCTTCCATTTTCTTCATCTTCTTCAAATATTGGGAACTCAGTCACCCACAATAGGTTGAACTTGTTAGGATCAGCTAGGCCTAGCTTGTCTGCTACTGCTATTCTGACCTGACCTAGGGCATCATATACTACAGAATCCTTGTCCGCTACAAATAGTAACAAGTCTCCTAGTTCTGCTCCCATCTTTGTCTTTATAGATTCTAGTTCTTCTTCTGAGAAGAACTTAGCTATTGGTGAAGTTACTCCTTCTTCTGTAATCTTCATCCAAGCAAGTCCCTTTGCCTTGTATAACTTGGCATGGTCTTCTAAATGAGATATCGCCTTTCTAGTGAACTCTTCTGCTCCACCCTTAACATTGATACCTCTTACTGATTTTCCATCCTTAGTTGAATCTGCAAATACCTTAAATCCACAGTCTGCAACTACATCAGATATGTTTACAAATTCTAGTCCATATCTAGTATCAGGCTTATCTGAACCAAACCTCTCCATCGCTTCTTTGTATGTAAGTCTTGGAAGTGGTAGGGCTATATCCATTCCCTTGATTTCCTTGAATAACTTCTGTAGGAAACCTTCCATCATTGTCATTACGTCGTTCTCTTCAACAAATGACATCTCAAGGTCTATCTGTGTAAACTCTGGCTGTCTATCCGCTCTTAAATCTTCATCTCTAAAGCACTTTACTATCTGGAAATACCTGTCCATTCCAGATACCATTAACAACTGCTTGTATAACTGTGGTGACTGTGGTAGGGCGTAGAACCTTCCTTCATTTACTCTTGATGGTACTAGGTAGTCTCTAGCTCCTTCTGGAGTAGGCTTTACCAAGAATGGAGTCTCTATCTCACAGAAATTGTTGTCTGATAAGTAGTTTCTAGCTATGTTTGTCACCCTATGTCTTAGCATTAGGTTCTTCTGCATCTTTGGTTTTCTAAGATCTAGGTACCTATACTTTAGTCTTAGGGCCTCTGATACATCATCATCGTCCTTTACATAGATTGGTGGTGTCTGTGATTCATTTAGGACTCTTAGTTCTTCAACGAATACTTCTACATCACCTGTAGCCATGTTAGGGTTCTTTGACTGTCTCTCACATACCTTACCCCTTACAGCTATTACATACTCTGATGCCAACTTTTCGCCCTTTTCAAAAGCTTCCTTGTCTACATCAATATCGAATACTAGCTGGGCTATTCCTCCCCTATCTCTAAGGTCTACGAATACTAGTCCACCTAGGTTTCTCTTCTTCTGTACCCATCCCATTAGGGTTACTTCCTGACCTACATTTTCAATTCTTAGTTCTCCTGCATAGCAAGTTCTATGCATGCCTTTAATATTATCCACTCTATCTCCTCCTATAACAAGCCTTTAAATTCTTCTACTAGATTGCTAATCTTAACTGACTTTTGCTCACCTGTTTCCATATTTTTAAGCCTAGCCTCGTCCTTTTCAAGTTCTTCATCGCCTATTACAATTGTGTACTTGGCATTTATCTTGTTTGAATACTTGAACTGGGCCTTGAAACTACGGTCAAGGTGGTCCTTATCAGCTGATATATGGTTGTCTCTTAGGTTCTTTAGTATAGCAAATGACTTTAACTTGGCCATCTCTCCAAGAGTTACTATATATATATCCGTTTTATTTGGATTTTCTATTTCTATATTGTTGGCTTCTAGAGTAAGCAGCAGTCTTTCAACACCCATACCAAATCCTACTCCACTATAGCCTTCTGGACCGCCTATCTGTTCTACTAGTCCGTCATATCTACCTCCACCACATACAGTAGACTGGGCACCTAGGTCATTTGATATTATTTCAAATGCTGTCCTCTTATAGTAGTCTAGTCCTCTTACAATCTTCTTATCTACATGGTACTTGATATTCATCTCGTCTAAGTAAGCCTTTAGTTTTTCAAAGTGGTCTTGACAGTCTTCACACAAGTGGTCTGCCATAAGTGGTATATCCTTGATGTTGTCCTGGCAAGTCTGAACCTTACAGTCTATAACTCTCATAGGGTTCTTTTCACGTCTTTCATTACATAAGTCACATAATACATCTGACTTTTTCTCTAAATATTCCTTAAGTAACTTGTTGTATGACTCTCTACATACTGGACATCCAACTGAGTTGATTGATACTGACAGGTCTTTAAGTCCTAATTCTCCCAAGAACTGCATAGCAAGTGATATGGCCTCTGCATCTAGAGATGGTGTGTCACTTCCTACTGCCTCTACACCAAACTGGTGGAACTGTCTTTGCCTACCTGACTGGGGTCTTTCATACCTAAAACAAGGTGTTATATAAAATAACTTTGTAGGCTGGGCATCTGCAAACATCTTGTTTTCTATAAATGCCCTGATCACTCCTGCTGTACCCTCAGGCTTAAGAGTTAAATCCCTATCTCCCCTATCCTTAAATGAGTACATCTCTTTTTGAACTATGTCTGTAGTATCACCTACACCCCTCTGAAATAGTTCTGTGTTTTCAAATATAGGTGTCCTTATCTCTTCATAACCATACATCGAGCATATTTGTCTAAACTTAGTTTCTAGATAATTCCACTTGAATGATTCTTTTGAAGTTATATCCTTTGTTCCTCTTGGAGCACTAATTTTCATTCTTTTCAACCTCCCGCCTCTTTTTTTCTATCATTTCATCAACCCTACTTAGGTAGTGGTCAAGGTCCTTGACATCGTCAACCCTCTCTATCCTATTTTCATCTAGATAGACGAACTTGGATACTGCACCAGCACCTATTGCATAGTTTGACTGTTTTTCTTCCATTATCTGCATATTGTATAGGCATTCTTTACCTTCTTTGGCATAACCAATATTTTCCAGGTTGCCTAGCATATGCTTTTGCCTGTACATATAATATGGATTGTAGCCGTTTTGGGACATGGCATCTCTTGATATTTTTATCATTTCAACCATTTGCCTATATGACGTCAAATCGTCTTCATAGTCTTCTATATTTATCTTCAAGTCTGATGCCCTCTTGAGTGCCAGTGTATGTACTGTCACATTTTCAGGGTTCAGACCAACTATCGTATTCATTGTATGAGCAACCATATCTGGAGTCTCATTTGGAAGACCCAATATCAGGTCCATATTGATATTATCAAATCCCAACTCTCTTGCCATATTAAAGCAGTCTACTATATCCTCAACACTATGACGTCTACCTATCTTGTCAAGTGTGACTTGATTCATAGTCTGTGGATTGATAGATATTCTGCCTACACCATGCTTTTTAAGGACTAGGAGTTTTTCTCTTGTTATGGTGTCTGGCCTACCAGCCTCTACTGTAAACTCCTCAATCCTAGAGAGATCAAATATGTCAAATAGGCCTGTGATTAACCTGTCTAAATCATGAGCCTCTAGGGCTGTAGGTGTTCCTCCACCTATATAAAATGACTCTATAGTCTTGCCTTGCTTTGTAATTATATCAGCTAGTCCCTCTGCCTCTACTAGGAGTGTATCCACATATTGCCCCCTCTTTGACCCCTGTATTCCAAGGGCATTTGATGGGAATGAACAATACAGGCACCTCGTTGGGCAAAATGGTATAGATACATATAGGGAAATCTTGTTCCCATCAAGAGGATATATGTAAGGTCTTTCCCTCTTGGCTATATCTATTATAAGGTCTAGTTTTTCGTCACTTATCAGGTACTCCCTCTTCATGGTATCCCTGATTGTAGACTCATCAATCCCCTCATCCAACTGGCTATGTATCAACTTGACTGGCCTAATACCAGTCAATATCCCCCAAGGTACATTTGCATCGTACTTGTCATTGAGGTAGTCAAACATAGACCTTTGAATGAGTCTTTTTGAGATGGTCTTTACTCTATTATCTATCTTTTTTTGATTGTTTGCAAATTTTTTTTCTTTCAGGTCTATTATATCTTGAGTAGACTTAGAATATACCCTAAGGCCATACTCATAGGCATATGTTGTTGATCGAATATACATAATATGGTCTTTTTCTTCTATATCCAACTTGTTGGCTAGACAAGAAAGCTCAGAAGCCTTTAAGTCCTCTGAGTCCTCTATCTGACTTTCAAAAATTCCGCCATCTACATCTTCTATAAAATCAAAGCTAGATGTAAACAATCTCAAAAATTCAGATATCTCGTATTTATAATTGTGTCCCTTTAGTGCTATATTTAACATTACAACTTATCCTATCAACTGCATATAGTAGTTTACTTTCTTTTCTATACCTAGCTTGGTAGCTGGTCCATGGCCTGGATATACTGTGATGTCGTCTTCCATCTTGCTAAGCTTCTTTAATGACTTGAGCATCTGGTTGTAGTCTCCACCATATAGGTCTGTCCTACCTATAGAATCCTTAAACAAGGTATCACCCGTAAACATATCCATGCCACATCTTATGCACATACCACCCTTAGTATGACCCGGTGTTGCGAAAAATGAGAAGGTATTTTCTCCCATCTTAAGCTTGTCCCTGTCCTTAACATATATGTCTGCATCAAACTCTATACTCTCTGGATAGAACTGGACACTTAGGTTCTTGCTGGCATCATTTAACATTTCTTTTTCATCTATATGGGCTACAATTTTAGCCCCTGTATATTTCTTTAGTTCCTCAACATCACCTATATGGTCTGCATGACCGTGAGTTAGTAGTATGTACTTGACATCTAGGTCAAGTCTTATTATAGTATCAACAGCATCCTTGAAATTAAGGGCTGGATCTACTATAACTGCCTGCCTAGTTTGTTCATCATAGTATACATATGTATTTTCTTGCATCATCCTATCTACTAGCACTTCTAACTTCATCTTTTCCTCCTAAAAATTCTTATTGGAATCGACCAATATTGTAACTGGTCCATCGTTGATCAGTTCAACCATCATATGGGTCTTAAACCTTCCTGTCTCTGTTCTTATCCCCATACTCCTAGCCTTGTCCACAAATTTTTGGTATAGGTTGTCAGCCATTTCAGGTCTGGCAGCTTCAATAAAGCTAGGCCTCCTACCCTTCCTACAATCACCAAGTAGGGTGAACTGACTGACAACTAGTAGACTTGCTCCTATATCCTGAAGAGATAGGTTCATCTTGTCGTTTTCATCTTCAAATATCCTAAGGTTTACTATCTTGTCAACCATATATGTTACATCTTTGTCTGTATCTCCATCAGCAACACCTAGTAGGACCATCAGACCCTTATCTATCTTACCAGTCGTCTCTCCTTCAACTGTGACGCTTGATGAAGTAACTCTTTGAACTACTGCCCTCATACTTGCTCCTTATTTACTATGCACCCTGTAGGCATCGTCAACACCCGGTACATTCATAATTTTTTTCATTACTTGGTTCATCTGGTCAATGCCAGATACTTCTAGGGTAAGGTCTATCGTTATTCCAATATCGTTACCTCTTCTAGCGTAAATGCTGACTAGGCCTATCTTCTCGTTGGATATAACGTGGGTGATTTCGTTTACAATCCCCCTCCTATCATTGGCCTTTAGCTGGATATCAGCCTCAAACCTAGAGTTGTTATCCTCTACCCAAGACACCTTGATCATCTTATTCTTGTAGTTTTCCTTGTCCCTTATAAGGTTCTGACAATCAGACCTATGGACTGTAACACCCCTTCCCCTTGTGATGTAACCTTCTATTTCATCACCTGGCAATGGGTTGCAACATTTTGCAAACCTAACATAGATTCCTTCTAGTCCATCTACTATGACCCCTGTGTGTCTCTTTTCTTTTTTCTTTGATCTATTTTTAGATGCGTCAACCTTGTTGTGGACTTCTACATCCTCCTCAAGGGTTGCCATCTGCTCTTTTTCTTGTTTTCTTACATCTCTTAGGAGTAGGTCCTTTGTCTTTGTAGCAACCTGGTTGCCCATGATACCACCATAGCCTATTGTAGCCAAGAAGTCCTCATAGTTTGGTTGGTTAAACTTGACACCTATCTCCTTTAGGGCTGCCAAAACTTCTGGATCAGTCCTGTTAAGGTGGTTACGTTTTAGCTCCCTATCTAAGATTGCTATACCTCTTTCAATATTTTCTTCACGTCTTTCCTTCTTAAAGAACTGCCTAATCCTATTTCTAGCATTTGAAGTCTTTACTATATTTAACCAGTCACGGCTAGGTCCTAGTGAAGATTGGGACCTAAGTATTTCAACTATGTCCCCATTTTTAAGTATGTGGTCTAGTGGTACAATTCTTCCATTGACCTTGGCACCCACGCATGAGTTACCTACCTTTGAATGTATCCTATAGGCAAAGTCTATTGTAGTTGAACCTGTAGGTAGTTCTATTACCTCACCCTGTGGCGTAAATACATAGACCTGATATGTCAAGACATCATCCTTTAGGGCATCCAGGAATTCATGAGGATCTTTTACGTCCTTTTCCCATTCCATCATCATCCTAAACCACTGTAACTTTTCGTCTAGGGCTGATACATCCTTGTCTGTTACACCTTCCTTGTACTTCCAATGGGCTGCAAAACCATATTCTGCAACCTGGTGCATCTCCTTTGTCCTAATCTGTATCTCAACAGGCTCACCATCAGCACCTATAACTGTTGTATGGAGTGACTGGTACATATTAGGCTTTGGCATTGCTATATAGTCCTTGAACCTACCTGGCATAGGCTTCCACAAAGTGTGTACTACACCCAACACCCCATAGCAATCCTTGACTGTATCAACTATAATCCTGACAGCAGTTAAGTCGTATATCTCGTCAAATGACTTGTTCTTTTTCTTCATCTTCCTATATATAGAATAGAAGTGCTTTGGTCTACCATATACATCTGATGGTATCTCCATCTGCTGGAACTTGCCCTTTAACATATCCACTATATTAGCTATATAGCATTCTCTCTGTTCTCTTTTTTTGTTAACTTTTTTGACTAGGCTATAATATCCTTCTGGATCCAAAAACCTTAGAGATAGGTCTTCTAATTCCCACTTGATGGTCTGAATACCCAACCTGTGAGCTATACCGGCATATATATCTAGGGTCTCCCTAGCCTTATATCTAGCCTTGTTACTGTCCATATATTCAAGAGTCCTCATATTGTGGAGTCTATCCGCCAACTTAATAAGGATTACTCTCATGTCCTTGGCCATAGCTAGAAACATCTTCCTAAGATTTTCTGATTGAGATTCTTCCTTGGTCATATACTGGATCTTACCTAGCTTGGTAACACCATCCACAAGGACTGCTACATCCTTGCCAAACATCTCTTCAATATCTGATTCTTCATACTCTGTATCTTCAACTACATCATGGAGTATTCCACCACATATTGTATCCATATCCAACTGCATATCAGCAAGTATATTGGCTACTGCTAGAGGATGGATAATATAGGGTTCTCCAGACTTTCTAACCTGTCCATCATGGGCTTTTTCAGCTAATTCATAAGCCCTCACTACCTTGTCGAAATCGGCATGGGGGGCATATGTCTTAATTTTTTTTATTAACTTATTTATTTCATTTTCATGCATAAGACTACACCTCCTAACGACTAAATTTCAACGTGTCTTATATCCTATCAGACATTACTATAAACTATATTATATAGGTTCCTATTCTGAATCATATTCTACTAATGTATTCACCTTGTAATTAGATAGTTTATCTCTTCCCTTTAAGAATGTAAGCTCTATAAGGAATTCTAGGCCTACTACTTGGCCACCTAATTTTTCAACCAGCTTAACTACAGCAGCTACTGTTCCTCCTGTCGCTAGTAGGTCATCAACTATAGCTACTTTCATTCCAGGCTTTATAGCATCCTTATGAATTTCTAGAGTGTCGCTACCATACTCAAGATCATATTCAAATGACTCTACTTCTGCTGGCAATTTTCCTGGCTTTCTAATAGGTATAAATCCTACACCTAACTCACATGCCACTGGTGTTCCGAATATAAATCCTCTCGCCTCTGGGCCTACTATGGCTTCAACCCCTAGTCCCTTTAGGTGGTCAGCCATCTGACTTACAGCATATCTAAAGGCTTGTCCATCTGCTATTAGGGTTGTAATATCCTTAAAACCTATACCAGGCTTTGGAAAATCTTGCACGTTTCTAATCTTCTCTTCTAAATTCATCTTTTCCTCCGTTGCTACATACCATAGCTAGTCTTAAAATTATTAATCAAAGACTCCAGTCCCCTTACAAGGCTGTTGTCCTCTAAATTCAATTTATTCTTTGGTTTTGGGAGCATAATATTTTTAAATATGCCCTCATCATAATCTATTTCATAGGATATAAGCTGCTCTGATTCAAGAACCCTAAGTATAGATACCAGCTTGGTAAATGAAATCCTAGTAGCTGCTACAAAGCTAGATAACTTGACATTTAACTCTACTTGTGATGCCAATCTCTTGTATATATCTACAAAGCAATCCCTAGAGAACTCCAAGTCCTTTATCTTGTTCGCTTGGTATATAAAATCTAACTCATCCATATTAAAAATTAATTCTGTATCAGCTAACAATATCCCCTCTAATTTGTCTACTTCTTTAATATTATCAAAGTAGTCATAGATAACAATTTTATTATATACTTTTGAATAGGTTTTATCAATATTTGAAAGGAATATAGGTTTTATTTTTTCACTATTCGATATGTTAATATCTGACATAGCCCTAAAATAACCTTCTATAGTATTTACTATAACAAGAGTATCATCATCAATCTTATTTGATATTTCAATATCTCTTGACGTATCTCTTTTAAACATGTCTCTAAATCTACCTATAGTATCGCAAGAAGTTTTATTTTCTTGTTTATACCCATTTATAGATGATAAACCATCAAAATCTACTATTTTTGACTGGACTTTTAAAATATTATTATGCTTGTATATCTTATCCGGCTTGGATAGTCTAATGTCCTTTATAAGCATCTGAACTGTAGTTCTTCCCTTAAAGGTATTTTCATCCAACTGAAATACAATATCTACCCTATCATCAACAGAAAACTTGTCCATCAAGTGGCCCATATTAAATCCTATACAGTCATATGTATATTCTTTTTCAATAGAGAGTTTAAGGTGGTTTTTATCCTTGCCTATCAGGTAGGCCTTCTTTACCTTATAATCCCTAACCATAAAATACGGCGTTGGATTATTAATACCAAATGGTTCAAGTATATGTAGGTCCTTGACTAGGTCAAGGCTTATCGCATCTTCTTCAAGTTCAAATTCTATATTTATGTTCTCTATAAGATCATCTTTTTTGAGTTCATAATCCGCTATAGCATTTATTCTCTCCCTTAGGGCCTGAATATTTCCTTCTGCCATAGTAAGACCTGCAGCCTGTTCATGACCTCCAAACTTCATCATAAGATCCTTGCATTCGCTCATGGCCTTGAATAGGTCAAATCCCTTTATAGACCTTGCAGAACCAGTGGCTACACCATCTTCTATGCAAAGTAGTACAGTAGGCTTGTAGTATTTTTCTGTAAGCTTTGATGCTACAATACCAATTATTCCATGGTGCCAGCCATGACCTGCCAATACTATTACTTTTTCCTTTTGGTACTTAGAGTCTGAGTCGATCATAGCCTCTGCCTCCATGAGTATCTTGGCTTCAACCATCTGTCTTTCCTCGTTCTTTAAGTTCATGGATTCTGCTAATAACCTAGCTTTTTGTGGATCTTTGGATGTAAATAACTCTACACCCAACCTAGAAAAGCCAAGTCTTCCTGATGCATTTATCCTTGGACCAATAGCAAAGCCAAGATGAGAACTCTTCATCTTTGTGTCTAGTATTGAGCATACACTCAAAAGTTCCCTCATACCAATATTGTTTCCTCTTCCCATTATCTCCAGTCCATTTTTGACTATTATCCTATTTTCATCTAGGACTGGCATAACATCACATATGGTAGCTAGGGCAACTATCTCAAGGTATCTATTTATATTATTGTAAAAGTCTCTATCACCACTAAGGGCATGGATTAGCTTAAAGGCAACACCACATCCACAAATCCCCTTAAAAGGGTATCTACAATCTTCTCTTTTGGGGTCTATAACCGCATAGGCCTGGGGTAGTTTTTCCTGTGGCTCATGGTGGTCTGTAATTATAACGTCGATTCCAAGTTTCCTAGCTGTCTCTACCTCATTTACAGATGTGATACCACAGTCTACACTTATTATCAGGTCTGTTCCCATTTGACCAATCTGTCTTATAGCTTCATCATTTAGACCATACCCTTCTTCAAGCCTATTTGGTATATAAAATTCCACCTGATAACCTATAGATTCAAAATACAGGCACAGTATTGATGTGGATGATACCCCATCTACATCGTAGTCTCCAAATATACATATTTTTTCATTGTTTGATATGGCTCTTTTGATCCTGTCAACAGCCCTATCCATGTCCTTCAAAAGAAATGGATCCCTAAGACTAGTAAGGTCTGGATGCATATAAAGGTCTAGTTGGTCCTCTGTCTCTATGCCCCTATTTATAAGTATCTGACCAATATTGTCATTTATATTAAATTTTTTAGTGACTTCATTGCCCTTGGACCTGCCTAGGCTCTTTACTATCCAATTTTTCATTGTTATATCTTCTTTCCATATAAGTTAGTATTAATTAATCTGGTTGTAAGTTGGTTTTTAATTAATCTTGTTATAAGTTGCTTTTAATTGATCCTGTTATAAGTTAGTTTTTAATTAATCTGATTATTTGCTAGTCTTTTCTATGGTAATTATTCTTAAATATCAGAAATACTAGGGCAAGCCCTATGATGAACGATAAAATGAAACCACATATACCAACAAATTTTATTGTCCTTGACTTTTGTATGTTTTCTGATGCAAGTATAAGGGATGAACCAACTATGCAAGCAGTCAACATTATGGCCATTGAAACCTGAGTCGTAAACTTTCTGATATTTTCTTCTATCTTCGGAGATCTCATCTCTCCTATATCCAACTTTAGCTCATTTTTCTCAAGTATGCTTATAATATTCTTGAGTTGGCCCGGTACAGATACTAAATCAAAATAATATTCATCAAAACCTGATTTTAGGTTATTGATATTCCTCCTTATGTCAAGTTTTTCATGTTTGTAATATCTTATATATGAACTAGCTATTGTCTCAGCTGAAAACTCCTTGTATAGCCCCCTTGACGTCCCCTCTAGGGTAATCATTGTCTTGCCTAGTATAACTAGTTGTGACGGAAGTGATACCCTGTGATTTCTCATAAACCTAAAGGCTTCATCCAGTACTTCAGATATCCTCAGCCTGTCAAAAGGTATATCAAAATAATAGTGAACAAGATATAGTAAGTCTCTTTTTAAACCTTCATCGTTTGAGCTCTTGCTAATCGCATCCATGTCCGCCAGTATCCTTATTATCTTGTCTACATTCTTATCTGTAGCAGCCAATATAAGTTGGTTGAGTTGGCCTAGTGTCTTATCATCTATCAGGCCGACCATTCCAAAGTCTATATATGCCAACCTCATATCGTCCATTACAAATATATTTCCAGGATGTGGGTCTGCATGGAAAAATCCACAAGTCATAACCTGCCTAAAAAAAGACCTCACACCTATGTCGACTATTTTTTTCTTCTTGTCATCAGATAATTTATGACTAGATATATCTGATAGGCATAGGCCATTGACCTTTTCCATTACCAACAATCTCTTAGTAGTGTATTCATCATATATCCTAGGTATAAATACTTCCTTGCTGTCCTTGAATATATTTCTAAGTTTGGTACCATTGACTGCTTCAAACTTGTAGTCAAGCTCTCTTACTAGCTGCATCTCCATCTCAGAGATAAGATCGTATATGTCTACATTCCATTCTTTTTTTAGGAACTCAAGGTTGGATGATAGCCTCTTTAAGATTTCTATATCAGCCTTTATAGTCGATTCTATATTAGGCCTTTGTATCTTTATAACTACATCTGTACCGTCCTTTAACCTTGCACTATAGACCTGACCTATTGACGCTGCAGCTATTGGGCTTTCACTTATATACGAAAAGACTTCTTTTCTGCTTACTCCTAGCTCCTTGTCCAGTAGGTCCATGGCTATATAGTCATCAAACTGCTCAACATCATCTCTTAACTTTGAGAGTTCACTAATTATATCATCGTCAAATAAATCTTTTCTGGTGCTTATAATCTGCCCTATCTTGATATAGGTAGGTCCGAGTTCTTCAAAGGCAAAACGCAACCTCTGACCTGTAGTCATTTTTTTGACACTAGAACCCGGTCCATGTGTAGTCACATTTCCCGCCACAGACTCCTTATTTAGCTTGTCTACAATGAAACCAAAACCGTACTTTATGAGTACGGTTGCAATTTCCCTGTATCTTCCTAGATATTTATAGCTGACTCTCATATATCTCACCTACTTTTTATTGGTACTATTATGTAATGCCTATTCTCCCTCAGTTAAAAGCTTAGCCTGGATCATAATTGCACATTCTGTTCTCTTCTTCTGCATCTCACAACCCAAGTCATATGGCTTTGTGATATCTCCGTTAAAGTTGATGGCATTTGCGTGGCAACCACCTGAACAGTAGAACTTGTTCCAGCACTTCCTACATGATTCCTTATTATATACATGGGCATTCCTAAACATGCTCTTTATATTTTCTGGAATAACTATCTCTTCGTCATTTATATTCCCTAATATAAATCCTTCCTTGCCTACAAACTGGTGACATGGATAGATATCTCCGTTTGGAACTACAGATATATATTCGTTACCAGCTCCACAACCTGTAATCCTCTTGATTACACATGGACCCTGGTTTAGATCTATCGTAAAGTGGAAGAATTTATTTTTTTCTCCCTTTAATTGTCTCTCAGCTAGTTCAGCTGCATAGTTTTCATATTCTTCAAAGATCTTTGGTAGGTCTTCTTCTCTTAGGGCAAATGGGTTTGTCTCATCATCAACAACCGGCTCAACTGATGTAAGTTCAAAGCCAAGATCATAGAAATGATTTACGTCCTTCGAAAAATCTAGGTTGTCTCTAGTAAATGTACCTCTTACATAGTAGTACTTGTCCTTTGGCCTCTGTGCTACTAGTTTCTGGAACTTAGGAACTATAAGGTCGTAACTACCCTTGTCATTTAGGGTAAGTCTCATTCCATCATTTACCTCTTTTCTACCATCTAGTGATAGGACAACATTATGCATATGTTCGTTTATAAAGTCTATCTTTTCATCATCAAGTAGGACACCATTTGTTGTTATTGTGTATCTTATGTTCTTGCCTGCTGGTTTTTCTACCTCTCTACCATAGGCTACTAGGGCCTTGACTACCTCCCAGTTCATAAGTGGTTCACCACCAAAGAAATCTATCTCAAGGTTCTTTCTACTTCCTGAATTGGCTATCAAATAGTCTATAGCTTTTTTACCTACTTCAAGTGGCATTAGTTCTGCTTTACCACCAAAGTCGCCCTGCTTGGCAAAACAATACTTACATTTTAGATTGCAGTCATGGGCAACGTTTAGACAGAGTGCCTTGACAACTGGCTGCCTGTTTACAAAACTAGGATGGAACTCATACTCATCTTCTGAGTACAATAGCCCCTCTTCAACAAGTCCCTCAATTTCTTCATAAGCTTCTCTCACCTTGTCCTCTGAGAACTCTCCAGCAAGTAGGTCTACTATATCTTCTACTTTCTTATCTTCATAATAATCTAAGACTCTATATGTAACATCATCTACAACGTGGACAGCACCGCCATTCACGTCTACTACGATATTGTATCCATTCATATTGTACTTGTGTATCAACTTCAAAATATATTCCTCCCTTGTTATATTTTATAAATTGTATAATGCCTCGCCTATACTATAGAAATCCTATAGTATAAATTTAAAGTCTACCTTGTATAATAATATATAAAAATTTACAAATCAGCTTTACATTTTATTATACCACAAATTGTATACAATATAAAAAAATATTCTACCTATATCACCAACATTATAGGTCTAACACTCTAACCTATGCTTTAGCTTTAAAATTAATCAAATAAGTAGTGTCTTGTCTAATTTCCAGTTTGGTGTTTTTAAATCTATATATTTATGGTATAATAAGGTTTATATAATCATGGAGGTGAGTAAATTTGAAATTGTTAAAGAAGTTTCTTGTTTCTTCCTTGGCTATAGCGATATCAGTATCAGCTGTTGCTTGTGGCCCAAGTAAGAAAACAACAGAAAAACAATCAGAAACAAAGACCGAAAAAACTGAATATATAACTAAGATAACGAAAGATAATGTAGAACAAGTTGTAATAGAATACAAGGAAATCTTGTCATACTACAATGACTTAAAAAATAACCTAAAAACTCTTAGTGATGTAAGCAATAACAGTAATCTTGAGAGTGATGCTATAGCTGCAAAAGACTCCATCAAGAATGGAACTACACTACTTGCTAGTGTAAAACCTAAGTACAAGCCTTTGGAGGATGCTAAAAAGATACTAGTTGACATGTATGATGTATCTGAAACAATGGCTGAGGACGTAGTTTCAAATCCTGATAAGTATAAAAAAGACCTAGAAGAATATGACAAATACTTCAAAAAGTTCAAGGACTTGATGGATGAGATACGTAAGGATGTAGAAAAGGTAAGAGGTAAATCACCTAAGACAGAAGATCAAAAGGATGATTTAGTTACTGAAGTAGCAGAAAAAGACAACAAAGATAAGGACAAGGACAAGAAGGACTCTGATAACTCTTCAGACAATAAGTCTAATGACAAGGACAGAGACAATGATTCAAACAGCAGAAGTGGATCAGACAGAGGCAGAAATTCAGGTGATTCTTCTAGCACTATCAGGACAAAACCAGGCAACTCAAGTAGTTCAGGATCAAATGATTCACAGGGCTTTGTTCCAAAGGTATCAAGCCTAAACAACAGCATCAGAAATGAAATTAAATCTGCAGGTTATAGTGCAGGTGCAAATTTCAAACAGAGCGGTGGTTCAGAAGCCCAGATAGAGCAGACTGCAGGTCAGTTATTCGATGATCTAGAAGGCGACAATCCTATACAAGGAAGTCAGGTCTCTGAAGCAAGAGCAATATTTATAAGTGCATTTAGAGCTGCCTACTATTCAAGATAATACCTATCCCCTAGATTTAATCTGGGGGATTTTTTTATTCAAATTTTGGTAAAAGTTTTTTTGTTTAATTTTTCTATTTAATTCAATAATTCGCACTTGTATGTTATAATGGATATATTGTGTACAATTCAAATTTTTCAAAACTATATAGGAGGTTAGTATGCTTGATTATTCATATTTATTAAGTATCTCTATTATTTTAATTTCCACGAAATTTCTTGGAAGTATTACTGAGAAAATAAATCTTCCCCAAGTAGTTGGTGCCCTTGTAGCAGGTATTTTAATAGGACCCGCTGTATTTAACATTGTTCATGACACTAGCTTTTTGGATAGTGTTTCTCAGATTGGTGTTATCATACTAATGTTTATGGCAGGTCTTGATACAGATATGGGCCAGTTAAAAAGAAAAGGTTTGTCCTATCTCTTAATAGCCTTATTCGGTGTGATTATACCATTGATTGGTGGCTCTATAGCCTATATGTGGTTCTTCCATCTAAATCCAGGTAACCAGCAGGATTTATTGATGGCTATATTTATAGGAGTAATACTTACTGCAACTTCTGTCAGCATAACAATAGAGGCTCTAAAAGAGCTTGGATATGCTAATTCTAGTATAGGTAATGCCATACTTGGAGCCGCTATAGTGGATGATATTATAGGAATTATTGTACTTAGTATAATCTGTAGTTTTAAGGACTCAAACATACACGTTTCTACTGTAATTATTAAAATAGTTATTTATTTTATATGTATGTTTATACTGTCTCTAATAACAGTTTTTGGAGCAAGATTTTTGGACTTTAAGGAAGATAAAAGGCGTATTTCTGTATATGTACTTGCATTTGTATTTTTTGTAGCCTATATTTCAGAAAAATATGTAGGTATTGCAGATATCACTGGTGCCTACCTAGTGGGTATGATATGTTCTAAGTTTAGTATACGAAACGAGATTATCAAGAAAACCAATGTCATGTCTTACCTATTCTTTTCACCTATATTTTTCGCTAGTATAGGACTTAAAACGGAACTAGGCAACTTTACTAAAGAGCTAGTTATTTTCTCAATGATCCTGCTAGTAGTAGCCATCATAACTAAGATACTGGGCGCAGGATTAGGGGCTAGAATATGTGGATATGACAGGTTCGAATCATTGAATATAGGTATTGGTATGGTGTCTAGAGGAGAGGTAGCCCTTATAGTTGCACAAAAGGGATTCAAACTTGGTCTTATAGACAAGCGTATGTTCTCACCTACTATACTGGTGGTAGTTGTAACTACGATTGTTACTCCTATAATACTTAAAAAGACCCTGTCCCTAAAAAAGATCCAGAACCCCTAGCTAATGAATACTTATAAATACACGATTATTTATTAACTTTCATATATAGTAGGAACAAGGGAGTATCTATCAAATCAAATATTTATAAAAATATAAAGCAAAAACCTGTGGTGACCCACAGGTTTTTACTTTAAGTGATTATGGTAGTTTTGTAAACAAAACGTGATAGCAACTTAGAAACCTAGGGCCATTTTCAAGTCCTTGTTTCTCATATCTATATCTAGATTGTCAGTTTCATTCATTATAACTGAGTAACGATTACCATCTACAAAGAATACTACTACTTTTCTTCCTTCATGATTATATTCCCTGTATTTCTGCATTTCTTTTTTGCAGACTCTTGATATAATATCTAGGTCGCATTCATCTTTAGCTAACTGGAATTTTGCATCTGACTTGTAAAGTAAGTTTACTAAATTCCTCTCTTCTCCTATTTCATATATCCTGTATTTCTTAACTATTTTCTCTAACTGGTCTTCAGTAAGGGCTACAGATATAGCATCTCCCTTGTCATTCTTATGTATCATACCATACTCATCCTGTATATGTACTGGTATCAATTCACTCTCATGAACATCCATTATTTTATCAAAACGAACATACTGCTTATTGCTTACATACCCTTCATTCTTTATCTCCATAAATCCAGGTATATGTCCTATACAAAATGATTCTATTGAATCCTTGCAGAACTTATTAGTTATTGGCAGGATCTTTATAGCATCCTTCGCTTCATCAATATCCAATACTACAGCGTAGTCTAATGAATAAGTTTCCTTATCAGCTTCATCCAAGGCAAAAAAGTTATATCTAACAATATCTCCTAACATACTAAAATCCTCCATCACATATTTTATTTTATCTAGGAAATTGATTTCCAATTAAATAATAACATATTTATGTGCGCTCGTCTATAGCTTTAAGCAAGATATTTTCATATGGGAAAGCGTTAAACAAAAGTGTCCCACCATATATTTTTTGTAAATATTGATAATTTGGCAATTTGAGTTAATTTTATTAAATATAAATACCAAAAAAATTTTAGTTGTACTTTTTGTGTCCCACTATATTTGTAGGTCATTTATTTTATATGTAATATACTAATTGTGTTTTTTAGTTTGTTTAAATACTTTTTTATGATTATACCCATATTTATATGTTCGCAAAGACAAGATATATAAGTCATTTATCATATATATGACTACTATTTATTTTCAACCCGTCTTATTTCGATGAAGAGTAATTACCAAAAACCAAATACAATTTTGGTATTAATCGCTCAAAACCAAATCCAATCTTGGTCTTCATAAAAATAGCGTTGGTATGCTAAGTTTCACCTTATGGCAAAACCCATAACTACCAACGCTAAAATATACATACATATTTGACTTAACTTATTAGAATACAATACATATAATTTGTTATCTTTTAAATCTATCTTTTCAACTTAATTACTTACTAGCAATAAAGTCCTTCATATAACTTTCTATTTCTTTCGCTGTTCCAAATTCTAACACCTTGTCAGAAAGAGCCTGCATATCTTTTTCTGATACTGAGTTTATCAGCCTTCTAGCCCTTAATATAGAGATTGGTGACATTGAGAACTCATCTAGTCCAAATCCTAGAAGTATTGGTATCATCATCTGGTCTCCAGCTGACTCACCGCACATACCTACCCACTTACCTTCAGCATGAGCATTCTTGATTACCATCTTGATAAGTCTTAGAACTGCTGGATTGAACTGGTTGTATAGGTAAGATATCTTCTGGTTCATTCTGTCAACTGCACAAGTGTACTGGATCAAGTCATTTGTTCCTATTGAGAAGAAATCAACGTGCTTTGCAAGTAGATCTGATATTACAGCTGCTGATGGTATCTCTATCATCATACCTATTTCTACATCATCTGAATATCCTAATCCCTCTGCCTTAAGATCAGACTTCACTTCTTCACATATAGCCTTAGCAGCTAGTAGCTCTTCAAGTGAAGATATCATAGGGAACATTATTCTTAACTTACCATAAACAGAAGCTCTAAATAAGGCCCTTAACTGAGTCTTGAATATATCTGTCCTATCTAGGCATAGTCTTATAGCCCTGTATCCTAGGAATGGATTCATTTCCTCTTCCATCTCAAAGTAACTTAGCTTCTTGTCTCCACCTATGTCTAGTGTTCTGATAACTACTGGCTTTCCTTTCATACCTTCAAGAACCTTCTTGTAGGCTTCAAACTGTATTTCTTCACTTGGGAATTCATCACTATCCATATATAAGAATTCTGTTCTGTATAGTCCAACACCCTCTGCGTCATTGTTGATTAGACCTTCAAGGTCGTTTGGTGTACCTATATTACCAGCTAGTTCAACGTGCTTTTTATCAGTTGTTACAGATGGCTGACCCTTTAATAATTCAAGAGCCTTTTTATCTTCTTCAAATATTCTCTTCTTTTCCTGGTATTCAGCTACAACATCTTCTTCTGGGCTGACAATTACAATACCCTTGTCTCCATCAAATACTATCATATCTGAATCCTTAACCTTGTCAGTGACATCACTTAGACCAACTATAGCAGGTATTTCTAGTGTCCTAGACATTATAGCAGTGTGAGATGTTCTACCACCTATATTTGTTAGGAATCCTAGAACTTTTTTCTTGTCCATAGTCGCTGTATCAGATGGTGTAAGGTCATGGGCTATTAGAACTACCTCATCACTTAGGTTTGAAAGGTCTATTATCTTAATGCCTAGTATATGTCTAAGAACCCTATTCGTTACGTCCTTTACATCGGCTGCCCTTTCCCTCATGTAGTCATTATCCATTGACTCGAATATAGAAACGAACATATCCTTTACTTCATTTAAGGCATACTCAGCATTTAATGATTCATTCTTTATCTTGTTTTCTGCCTCTCCTATGAATTCAGGGTCTTCTAGAACCAATAGATGGGCACCGAATATTTCAGCTTCTTCTTCCCCTAATTCCTTGGCTACCTTTTCCTTGACAGCACTTAATTCTTTTTTTGATGTATCTACAGCAGAGTTTAGCTTTTCAACTTCTACTTCTACATTTACATTTTCTTTCTTTTCAATTACCATCTCCTTGTGCTCTAAAACAAGTGCCTTACCTATAGCTATACCAGGAGATGCTCCTATACCTTTTATTTCCATAATCAATTCCTCCAATTTAAGCAAGGGTCAATCTCCATAATTATAAAACTATATATGACCCCATTAAACAGTTCACCTAATAATCAGTATTTACGAATAATAACTATCCATAAAAAAGATGCCAAGAGACTAACTCCTGACATCCATAATAGACTATTTTTCACCGAAACCGTTTTCAACTAATTCTACCATTGAGTTTAGTGCTAGTTCTTCGTCTTCACCATTAGTTACTATTGTCACTTCTGTACCCTTAGCTAGTCCAAGCTTCATTATACCCATTATTGACTTAGCGTTTACCTTTTCGCCATTGTGTATCAATTCAACACTTGACTTAAATTCTGATGCCTTCTTTACAAACATACTTGCAGGTCTTGCATGTAGACCAGTTTCATTGATTATTGTTACATTCTTTTCCATAATTTACCTCCAATTTAAATTCAAATTATTTCTTTTACTTTATCATTTAATGACCCATTGGTCGTTTTGTGTCCTAGTTGGACTTAAAAAATCTCGCTAATTATATTTTACTCTAAAAACGGGAAATTTTCCATATCTTTTTGAATTATATTCATAAAATTATCTATCTAAAATTTATCCTGTCTTTTATTATGTTTTTACGGTTTTGATCTATAAACCTCAATATACCCTCACTTATTCCATTGGCCAATTCTTCCCTTGTAGATGGGGTCTCTAATATCTCTACGTCTTCCTTGTTGGTAATAAAACCTGTATGGACAATTACAGATGGCATCTCGGCATACCCAAGTATATCATATGTAGCCTCTCTAATGCCCCTGTCTTTAAATTGTACAAAAGATAGGCTGGTAGACTGTATTTGCTCCGCCATAGACTTAGACAATTCTTGCCTTACATTATTTTTGGTATCACCAGTCTTATCATCCTGACCCTTGTTGTCACCTATATCCTTATCTTTGTCTGTAGATTTTTGACCGTATTTGTCATCGGAATTTTTATCATTTATCTTGTCTGAAGATTTATCTGCAACTTTGCCATTATTAGATTGGCTATTATTTTTTTGATTTTCCTCATCGATAATAGACTTTTGGGCTATTGATGCAGAGTTTGGGTTTGAATAGTATACATCCATACCACTCGCTTCGTTGCTGCCACCTTGGGCATTTATCCTGATAGATACCAAGATATCACCCTTGTTTTTCTTTGCAAACTTAACCCTCTCCGCAGTGGTCATTGAGTTGTCATAACTACGAGTTAATTTAACATTTACATCTGAATGCTTTGATAAATTAGCTTCAACCAACTTGGCTATATCTAAATTCAAGTCTTTTTCATATTGACTTCCCCTGAAGCCAACCAAGCCTTTTTCTTTACCACCCTTGGCAGGATCAATTATTATATTTATTTTTCTATTTTCTTCCTCTTGTATTTCCTCTGCAGTTTTAACCCTTGGTATTGGTTCTGGATTCCTCTTCTTTTCTATAAAGTTGCCTATGCCAGATATTATCCTAAATACTAAATATAAAACAAAGACAAGTACAAGAATTACAAATATAAGCTTTTTCTTATTAATCCTCTTTCTTTTCGCCATTTTACACCGCCATCTATCTTATATATATCCATTTTAGTCGATATTAAATCTTTCTTTTATCACTTGTATTACACCGTATTCATTATTGCTAGGAGCTGTAAACCTAGCCACTTGCTTGATTTCGTCAGCAGCATTGTCCATTGCATATGAGTAATAAACACTTGTCATCATTTCAAAATCATTCATCTCGTCACCAAAGGCCATAATTTCATCCATGCTTATGCCCATTTTTTCTGCTACTGCCTTTATACCTGTAGCCTTATTTGCACCCTTAGGAATTATATCCAACCATTCATTACCTGATGTACAAGCCTTGGCCCAATCGCTGACTAATTCGGATATTTCTTCTATATCCTTGTCATGCCCATTTGGTGAATATACAGATATCTTAAGTGGTAGTAAATCTAAGTTCCTAAAACTATCAATATACTCATATGCTGGAAGGTATTTTCTAATGTTTTCCATTGACTCAGGCGATAGGTCATCTACATAAGTACAGTTTTTAGTACAATATATAGTCTTCTTGTCTTCAAGTTTTTCTACCTTATCTAATATCATATCTCTAACCTGAGCTGTCATGCATTCTTCACGGATTATTTCGCCTTCATATTCTACTAGAGTTCCATTTTCAGCTATAAATACAATGTCATCTTTTAAAGTAGGAAACTCCTTCTTTATGCTAGCCATCTGTCTACCACTAGCTACGCCGAATTTGACTCCTTTATTCAATAGCTCCCTTATAACCCTTTCGTATTCTGGACTCTTTTGCTTGTTGTCATCAAGAAAAGTACCATCCATATCTACCACTACAAATTTTATCATCTAATCCTCCTATTTCACTACAATTTTTCCATAATCTATTCTATTATACCATATTAATACCCTGTATTTCCATATAAACACCTAGTCAAAATAAATAATCAAATTTTATATATGGTATTTACTATAGTAATCATATCTAATATAATATATATGTGATTTTAAAGAAAGGAAGGTGAGGACTTGTCTGGACTTAGAAAATTTGTTATTTTTCTACTTGTTCTAGTATTGACCATACCAGCTGTATTTGTAGGCCTAATGTACTCAAAACTAAAGGCTATGAATGTAGATGGTAATTTCTCTATGTTGGCTTCACAAAACTATAAATATGACAATGCAATTACCAATATCTTGCTTGTCGGTAGTGATGCTAGACCAGGAGAAGAAGTCTCTAGATCAGACTCGATGATGATACTGACAGTCGACACTAAAAATAACAAACTAAAACTGACTTCACTAGGAAGGGATACCTATGTCGCTATAAAGGGACATGGATACGAAAAACTTACCCATGCATATGCATATGGTAAGGAAGAATTATTGATAAATACCATCGAGCAAAACTTCAAATTGGATATTCAGAACTATGCCAAAGTCGATTTTTACTCATTTATTGATATTATAAATGCCCTTGATGGCGTTGAAGTGACTGTTACAGAAGAAGAAATTGGAGAACTTAACAAGTTTATACCAGAATGTCACAAGTGGGATAAGAAAAATAGAGATAATAAAATCCAGTATGTAAAAACAGCTGGTAAACATCATCTCCTAGGATATCAGGCTCTTGCATTTGCCAGAATAAGACATAACGACGGTACTATGCAAAGAGATGATAGACAAAGGCAGGTAATAGAAGCTATAATGCAAAAGGTAAAATCAACTTCTATCACCAGGTATCCAGCTTTATTAGATGCAGTTAAACCATATGTTAAGACAAATATGAATCCAAAAGATATACTTTATCTGGGTATGGATATATTGAAAGTTGGAGATCTCAAGTTAGACACTATGCAGTTCCCTCTTCACCCTGAAAATGAAGTAAGGCTTCCTGCATCAGGATATGTAATACCGTTTGAACAGTATGAAGTAAAGCTTCTTCACTCATACATATTCGACAATGTTAAACCAACAGCTGATACGATTAAAAAGGCAACTCAGGAATGGAAAAAATCTGGAGAAACTACCCAGTATATAAACGACCCTGAGTATATGTCTAACGTTGGTTATTAGATTAGTTGAGCAATATTATTTGAACGATATATTATTAGCTAGATAAATTCAAGTAATTCATAGCTCTACTCTAAAATTTACAATTAAACCACCTGGGCTCTAGGCACTCCTAATGGTTGGATTTTTAGATCTAACCCTTGAGAGTCACTTGAGCTTCAGGTGGTTTTTAATTTATATTTATGGTTAACTTAACCTTTCTATAGTAAACTTAGGGCAATTAAAAGAAAGGATATAATAATATGAAAATACTTAGAAGAATAGTAAAGCTTCTTTTAGTAATGGTCATTGTTATTCCAATCATAGCTTATTTTTTAACATTTAAGATATCTGGAGTAATCCACGACAAGAACATTGATACAAGTAGTTTAACTGAATACAGTCACTCTCACAAGGATGGCATTAAAAATATCCTTATAATGGGTTCAGATGCACGTCCAGGAGACAAAGTTTCTAGAAGTGATTCACTTATGATTATGAGTATTGACTCTATTCATGATGATGTTAAAATAACATCTCTTGCTAGAGATACCCTAGTAAATATAGACGATCATGGCAAGTCAAAACTTACCCATGCCTATGCTTTTGGTAAGGAAAAATTGTTAATCAAAACTGTGGAAGATAATTTTGACATAGATATAGATGACTTTGTAGCAATTGACTTTAAATCGTTTATGGCAATAATTGATGCAGTCGGCGGCGTTACTGTAGAGGTCAAGGACCATGATATAAATGAATTAAACAAGTTTATACCTGAAACATATTCTTGGGATACACGTCAAGACAAGGGTGATATGCAGCTAGTCAAGTCAAGTGGAATCCAAAAGCTTAATGGTTACCAGGCTCTATCATTTGCAAGGATCAGGCATAATGACAGTGCTTTTGGTAGGGACAACAGGCAGAGAATGATACTTTCTAGCCTTATGAAGGAATTAAAGGCTACATCAAAATTTAAATATCTATCTATATTAAAAACTGCCGCTCCATATATAACTACAAATATGGACACAATGAAACTTATCAAGTATGGACTTAGTATCATGACTAAGGATATATCTAATATAAAGCAGATGGAGTTTCCACTAGTCGATAATCCAAAATACACTACTAGCGGTATATACGGATCACATGGTTGGGTAATAAGGTTTGACCCTACTTCTGTTTCTTTCCTAAAAGACTTTATCTACAATGATATAGACTACAAAAATTAGGCAGCTCTCATTATTCAATATAAATATCATTCCAATCATGACCACCCGTCCAACGGGTGGTTTGCACACGGGCTATAAGCCCAAGGGTTACCGGCCAGCGTCTAAAGGCGCTGGCTTTCACTCTGTTC
>NZ_KB906606.1:0-5365 GCF_000381525.1 Peptostreptococcus anaerobius VPI 4330 = DSM 2949 | reverse complement strand
AGACCTCACGGGATAAGTCGTCAGTCTTTCCTCGTCTACCTGCCTAATTTACTTACATAAGTTACGTTTGCCTTTTGGACTTCGTGACTTTGAGCCCACTCATCCTTTATGTAAGCCTTTATATTAGGTTTCTGTACGTCAGGCTACGATTTTGCTATTGCTTCTTCTCGCCATCACCTCACGGTGATAACCTTGCAAGTTGCTATGAGGTTCGTCGGTAACTACGCCCTACGTGGACTTTCACCACAGACTGACGGCATGCCCGTCATACTCAAAAAACCTAGTCAGGACTGAGTCCCAACTAGGTTTTTTTACTTTAACTATTCAACTATCAATTCTTGAACATCTATATCCAAGACCCTAGCCAATTCTCCTAATAATATGTCATCCAGCATACTAGGATTATTGTTTTCTAAAATCTCAGATACTTCTTCATCGCTAATATTCAAGGCTGCTCCTAGAAGTCCTATATCAAGACCCCTATCTTCCATTATATTTTTTATATCCAACATAATATCACCTTAATAAAATATTTTAAATTTATAACTAGGCCTATCTAGTCAGCATATCTTCTATTAGTTCTTGCATCTCCATTTGAACCTTGCCACCCTTGATTACTTCTATATCTAAATCCTTGTAAGACTTGATTTCATCATGTAGTGCATCTAAATTATATCCATATTCATCCCCAAAATTTAGTTCCTTAGCCATAAATTCATGGAACTCTTCTAAACTATTTATCTTGTTAAAGTCAACTATTAATTTCACTATTCATCCTCCTCATACAATTTTTCAAACGTCTTATAGTGGTCACCAGTATAATAAATCAATCCGTCATTTGAAAATATTATCCTCTTTGGCCCTCTCTGGCTAACTTCCCTCTCCTTCGATGAAACATTACTCTTTTGTGAATCCGTAAGATTCTGAGAGCATCCTGTTGCCATTGTGACAACAAGTAACAAGATCATCAAGTAGGAAATAGCCCTTCTAAACTTTTCCATAATCACTTTAGTATTCACTTTTTTTCCTCCTCTAACCTAGAGCTATACTATAGACTATTCTACCATAAATGGAGTATTTATTATATACATATTGTATATATCTTGTATTTCATAGTGTATATGTGTCCTATATCATGGCTCCTATGTACCACAATATGTCCTATAAGTAAGTGGTGTTGAAATATCTTTTTTCACCAACTTTATATTGACTTGATTTAATTCGTATGGGTTTTTAAGGGCACTTGCAAGTTCAATTAGTTCTGACAAGTCACCACCGTTTTCAAGACCGCTTATAATATCTTCTACCAATCTGTTTCTAGCTATAATCACAGGATTGTTTTGTTTCATCAAATTCTTATAGTCGTTTTCTTTTGCCCTTGATTTTTGTATGTCTAGGCTTCTCCTAGAGTCAAGCTTGTCCTTCCAAGCCTTGAACTCATCTGACTCAAATAAGTTTTTTATTCCTGTAAGTTCCCTGTAATCTAGCTCATCATAGGTCATTGCAAGGAATGTATTTGTATAGTCTGCTTCATACTTTTCAAGCATAGTCAGTAGTTCAAATAGTAACCTACTATCATCTTCTTCACTACCGTATATACCTATTTTCTTTTTTAGCTTATCAAACCAGAATGAGTGAAATATCAAGTGGAACTTCTCTAACTCTTTTTTCGCTATGTTAAGGCCCTTTTCATGATTTTGGTCAAACAAATCAACAAGACTATGGGCTAGCCATGATAGGTTCCAAGCCCCTATTGTAGGCTGGTTCTTATAGGCATACCTACCAGCCTTATCGATTGAGCTATATACTGTGTCCAGCCTGTAAGTGTCCATAAAGGCACATGGTCCATAGTCTATAGTCTGACCTGATATAGCCATATTATCCGTATTCATGACTCCATGGATAAATCCTACAGACATCCAATCAGCTATTAACTTGGCCTGTCTATTCAAAACTCGTCTGAAAAATTCTATGTATATATTTGAACTAGATGATTTGTTTTCATCATCTAAAATATCCCTATAGTGTCTCTTAATTGAGTAATCTGCCAAGTCTTTGACCATATCTTTGCCACCAGTTTGTTCAGCAAACTGGAATGTTCCAACCCTTATATGGGAATCTGCTATCCTAGTTAAGACTGCCCCCTTTTCTCTTTTGTACCTAAACACATCTTCGCCAGTCAAACAAATCGCAAGACTCCTTGTTGTAGCTATGCCCAATCCAGCCATAGCCTCGCTTATAAGATATTCTCTGACCATAGGACCTAGACTTGCCTTGCCATCTCCTCCTCTTGAGTAGATAGTCCTTCCAGAACCCTTCAACTGTATATCTACTAGTTTGTCGCCTTCTTCAAGCTCTCCTAGGAGAATTGCCCTGCCATCACCTAGCATATTTAGATAGCCAAACTGGTGACCCATGTAGGCCTGTGCTATAGGCTCTGTCCCCTTAATTTTATTTTTCCCAGTCAAGACCAAGGCCATATCCTTGCTATATAGTAGCTTTGGATCAAGACCCATATCCTTGGCAAGATCTTCATTTACAAGTAGGGTACTTACACCGCCCTTCTTACTCAAATTGGCATCCCTTGACCTAGAATCCAGATCTTTATCTATTAATTTTTCTAACTTATCCATATCACACTCGCCCAACCAAACCCTATCTAAAAGATCACTGTAAAGTTCCTTGGGCAAGCCCCTATATGTATTTTTTAATCTCATACTATTCCTTTCTAGACTATATCAAGTCCTTCCTGTACTCAAGCTTATCAGACATGAGCACGTCATCCTTGTAGTCGAGTGTAAGGTATATCTTGTCTTCACCAAGCCCCTTACCCTCTCTTAACAACCTGTGGAATATCCTGTCACCATCCCATATATTGAGGTCTTCTATCTTGTCTATATCTACCCAAGCTAGGTCTCCTTCATCGCATATTTTTTGGCTACCAGAGAAGTCTTGGCATGTAAACAAATACATATCTTCTGGTGGGTTGTTATTGTACTTAAATACCACCACTCCCCTAAATATACAATCATGAGCATCGTATCCAGTTTCTTCCTTAATTTCTCTTACTATACCCTGAGCTGGAGTTTCGTCTTCTTCAAGCTTACCACCAACACCTATCCATTTGCCTTTATTGACATCCACCTCTTTTTTGGTCCTGTGAAGCATCAAATACTTCCCATCCCTTATTAGGTAACATAATGTAAATTTCATAATAACCTCCCAAAATGTGACTATATATTTTGATTATACCATAATATACATCCATATAAACTTTTTAGTTGACATAACAACTAAAAAGATATATACTCTTATATAGTTGTCATATCAACTAAATAGGAGTTTCATAAATACATTATCCAATATAAGACTCTTAAGTCTATTTTTAATATAACAATATAAAAAGAGGTGGTACTTATGATAAAAAAAACCAATATAAGCATGGAAACAATAAAAGAATCTGCCAAAATAAGTCCTAGTAGAATAATTTCTCTCCTATACAGAAAGGGACAGGTTTATAAAAACATCCATCTGAAAGATTTGAATATTACAAGTTCGGAACAGCCCTTTATAATAACTATATATTTAAATGAGGGTGTATCTCAAGAATATTTATCAAGTTATTTGAATATAGACAAGGCTTCCACAGCAAGAGCCATACAGTCCCTAATAAAAAAGGGTATGGTGGAAAAGATTAGGTGTCAACACGACAAAAGACAAAATAAGATATACCTAACCGACAAGTGTATAGAAATAATAGAGCCCATGCATTACATATTGGAGTCATGGGTAGACATACTAACCTATGATATGACACCAGAAGAAAAAAATTTAGCCTATGACTATTTAAATAGAATGGCAAATAATGTAGAAAGGATATTTAATGGAACAAACAAGAGATAAAATACAGATAAATAACCCACTAGGTTATGAAAAAATTTCTAAATTACTATATCAGTTTTCTATTCCTGCTATTATTGGCATGATGGTTAATGCCCTATATAATGTAGTAGATAGAATGTTCATTGGTAATGCGCCAGATTTGGGTGCAAATGGATTAGCTGGAATAACAATTTCATTTCCAGCTATGATTATAACCCTTGCTATAGGAATACTGTTCGGTCAAGGTGGTGCAACAGTTTTTTCAATAAGTTTGGGTCAGGGAAAAATCGATAAGGCAGAAAAATCAATAGGAAATGCAGTAGCTATGCTCATAATTGTAGGATCCGTGATAACAATTCTTGGAGAAGTATTTCTAAAGCCCCTTATGACAGTCTTTGGAGCAAGTGAGGCTGTCCTTCCATACTCAATGGAATATATGAGAATAATTTTTATGGGAACTATTTTCCAAGTCCTTGGTATGGGATTTAATAATTTTTTGAGAGCCAGTGGTGAACCTAAACTTGCTATGATAACTATGTTTGTAGGGGCTGGTATAAACATTTTACTTGATCCTTTATTTATATTTGTTTTCAAGATGGGAATGAGTGGAGCTGCTACAGCAACTGTAATATCTCAGATTGTATCTCTTGTCTGGTCTGCAAGCCACTTCCTAAAAAAGGATGCCCCTCATAGACTAAGAATAGAAAATATGAAAATCGTTCCCGAAATATCTAAGGAAGTATTAATGTTGGGATTACCAGGCTTTATGCTTCAGTTAGCAACTAGTGTGCTTAACCTTATACTAAATACCTATCTTGCAAGATATGGTGGCGACATAGCTATCTCTGGCATGGGTATTATCAACTCCATACAGATGCTGATGATCATGCCTATAATAGGTCTAAACCAAGGTCTACAACCTATTGTAAGCTTTAACTACGGAGCAAAGAACTACACAAGGGTAAGGCAAGCTGCAACTGCATCTATCATAGTTGCCACAATAATATCCTTCTCAGGATTTCTTCTCGCCATGTTTGGAACACGTGCGTTAGTCGGACTATTTAATAGACAAGAAAATCTGATGAACTTCGGAGTAATGGCCCTGAGAATTTGGATAATGTGTCTTCCAGTCGTAGGTTTCCAGATAGTTGGATCCAACTTCTTCCAAGCTATAGGAAAACCAAAAATAGCCATGTTGCTTACATTAACTAGACAAGTTATAATATTGATGCCTGCTATAATTATATTCTCTAAAATTGCAGGTCTAAATGGTATTCTATATTCAGCCCCGTTTGCAGACTTGAGCTCAGCAATACTAACATCAACATTCTTCTTTAGTTTTATGAAAAAATTGAAAAATACCCCCGCAAATTAGGAAATCTTCCATATTAAATCATGACCACCCGTCCAACGGGTGGTTTGCACACGGGCTATAAGCCCAAGGGTTACCGGCCAGCGTCTAAAGGCGCTGGCTTTCACTCTG
>NZ_KB906605.1 GCF_000381525.1 Peptostreptococcus anaerobius VPI 4330 = DSM 2949 | reverse complement strand
GTTGTTTAGATTATTACATGAATTGAACCGCCGTATGCCGAACGGCACGTACGGTGGTGTGAGAGGGAGGAGAAAGTCCTCCCTACTCGATTATGATAAATATAGGTAAATCAATTGCTACAGATAAGGCAATTATTAGGTGTAAATAAATTCAAAATATGATACTATTTAAAATATAAATCTAAGGAGGTAGACATGGCCTATATTGAGATGAAGCACTGCTATAAACGCTATTGCTCAGGTCAATCCCAGATCATAGCCAATAACGATATAAATTTTGAGGTTGAAAAAGGGGAGCTAGTGGTGATACTAGGGGCATCCGGTGCCGGTAAATCCACTGTCCTAAATATACTAGGTGGCATGGATACCTGTGATGAGGGCCAGGTCATAATTGATGGGGTTGATATAGCCAAATTCAACGACAGGGACCTGACTCTGTACCGTAGAAATGACGTAGGATTTGTATTTCAATTCTATAATCTAGTACCTAACTTGACGGCAAAGGAGAATGTTGAACTAGCTTCTGATATTGTAAAAGATGCCCAGGATTCTGAAGAGGCTCTCTTGGCAGTGGGTTTAGGAGAACGTTTGGACAATTTTCCGTCTCAGCTATCTGGTGGAGAGCAGCAGAGGGTTGCAATTGCTCGTGCAGTAGCCAAAAACCCAAAGATTCTCCTATGTGATGAACCTACTGGAGCCCTTGACTACCAAACTGGTAAGCAGGTTCTCAAGATACTCCAGAATATGTCCAAAAACCAAGGGGCAACTGTGGTCATTGTTACCCACAATGTAGCACTAGCACCGATTGCTGATAGGGTTATAAGGATGCATGACTCAAGAGTTAGGTCAATAGACTTAAATCCAAATCCACAGAGCATAGATAGTTTAGAGTACTAGGAGGCATGATATGAAAAAGACTTTAAATAAATCCATAGTCAAGGCCTTTATCCAGTGCAAGGGGCGATTTATTTCTATTATGCTCTTGATGATGTTGGGTTCTATGACCTTGATAGGTCTCAAGGTGACAGGTCCTGATATTGATAGGGGGTCTGATGCATATTTTGAAAGGCAAAGACTCCTAGACCTGGCTGTTATCGGTGATTATGGTCTTGACAAAGACGATACAAGGGAGTTGAAGGGTCTTGTCAAGAATGGAGATCTAGAGTTTGGATATTTTACAGATGCTACTATAGCTAAGTCTGGAAGTTCTATACGTGCATTTTCAAAGCCTAAATTTATCTCCAAATTTGACCTATTATCTGGTAGGTTTCCTGACAAAAAAGGTGAGATTGCCCTGGGCTCAACTTATATGGATAAATATAAATTGGGAGATAGGATAGAACTAGTTGAAAAAGACCAAGACAAGTCTCAACTTAGGGATAGCAAGTATACTATAAGTGGATTTGTAAATTCTAGTGAAATTATATCCAAGTCTGCTATGGGAAATTCATCTGTGGGTTCGGGGTCTTTAGATGGATATTGCTTAATTACAGAGGACAATTTTAAAGCGGATACATATACGATAGCTAGATTCAGATTTGATGATCTAAGAAAAATCAGCTCATCCAGTGAGGACTATTTTAAGAGACTAGACTACCATAAAGAGAGATTAGAAAAGGCCTTGGCAGATAATCCAAGGGCTAGGCTTGATACTATAAGGTCCAAGGTAGAGGAAGAAATCGATGAGGGCAAGTCCAAGATAAGGGATGCTGAAGATAAATTAAAGCAAGGTGAGACAAGCTTAAACAAGGCTCAAAATACTATAAACCAAAAGAAGGCTGAACTTAAAAGTGCTAGTTACAGGTTAGAAAGTAGCCGTAAGACATTAAAGAATGCCAAGCTATCCCTAGACAGGTCAATAGCTAGCCTGGATTCTCAGAAAGACCAAGTAGAACAGGCACGTAACAAATTAGCATCAGTCAAGGCCCAGTTGGATGCCACGAAGAAAGACCTCGACCATAAGTCTGAGAGTCTAGGACCTGATGGGGACAAGAGTCAGCTCCAACCTGCCTATGAAAAGTATATGACTGGTCTAAAGGAATATGAATCTGGCATGGCAAGGGTAGCTGAATATGACAGGGCAAGGTCCGTCATATCTTCCAAAGAGGGAGAATACAGAAGGGGTATGGCCCAATACCAGGCTGGTAAGTCTAAAATTGACAAGGGTTGGTATGAAATAGGCAAGGCTCAAAAGGAATTGGACAGTAAAAGACAAGATTATATAGTAGAGAAAGAAAAAGCGATTAAAGAAATTAAAGACGCCAAGTCTGACCTTAGCCATGCACAGGATTTGGTCAATGGTTTGAGCCTTCCTAAATATACAGTATATACTAGGAGGACCCTACCAGGAGGGGACGGAATCAAGACAGTCCAATCTACATCTATGGGCATTAACAAGGTCTCTGATGTATTCCCCCTTGTCTTATATTTAGTTGCTGCCCTAGTGACCATTACTACTATGACTAGGTTTGTAAATGAAGAGCGCAATAATGCAGGAATTTTAAAGGCCCTGGGCTATACTGATAGGGATGTTATCAAGAAGTTTGCCATATATGGTCTATTTGCCGGTGGAAGTGGAAGTCTGCTAGGTTCTATATTGGGAATGTACGGCATACCATATATTTTGTCTACATCTCTTCTAGCAGATACTACAATGCCAAGTATTGGTCTCTATTGGGACTGGAGAATAGTTGCCCTTGCATTTATCTGTTCTATGATGTGTAGCGTCGTTCCAGCAGTCTACATAGCCCACAAGGAGCTAAAGGAAACCACATCACAGCTACTCCTACCAAAGCCACCAAGCAAGGGTTCTAAGATATTTTTGGAGCGTTTAACTTTTGTTTGGTCAAGGATGAGTTTTAACCACAAGGTCACAGCCCGTAATATTTTCCGCTACAAGCAAAGGATGCTGATGACTATATTCGGTGTGGCTGGTTCGGTAGCCCTATTATTTGCTGGACTGGGTATAGCATCATCTATAAACGGAGTCAAGGACAGGCAATTTAAGGATATAATCAGGTATGATGCCCTTGTATCTAAGGAAGATAGGGTAACTAAGGATGAGCAAGTTGCTATAGACAAGCTACTCAGGTCTAAAGATATCAGTGGATACCTTCCTATATATGCAGAGACAATCAGTCAGAAGGTAGAAGGAAAATCTGATCCTCAAGATATAAATTTGATGGTTAGTCCTAGAGATGACTTCTCGGAATATATTGTCCTTAAAGACCGTAAGAACTCTACTAAGCTAGACCTAGGTCAAGATGGTATTGTAGTGTCTGAAAAATTGGCTGAGATCCTCAAGTTAAAAGTAGGAGATAGCTTTAAATTGAATAGTAAAGACAAGGACTATAATCTCAAGGTTAGAGGAATCTGTGAAATGTATGCAGGCCACTTTGTATTTATGGATTCAAAATGCTACTCAAGGGTCTATGGCAAGCTTGTTCAACCAAATAGCTACCTAGTATCAATGAAGGACAGGTCGCCTAAAAATATCAAGGAAGTAACTTCAAGATTTATGAACTTGAAGGGAGTAAGGGGAGTAGGGCAAAATACCAACGTCATTTCTCAAGTCGATATTATTACGGGCTCGCTGACACAAGTCATGCTTGTACTTACTGTCATGTCATTGTCTCTGGCTCTTGTAATCCTATACAATCTCACAAATATCAATCTTGACGAAAGAATACGTGAACTATCTACGGTCAAGGTCTTAGGATTTTTGAATAAGGAAGTGACCATGTATATATACAGGGAGACTATAATATTATCTCTTATAGGTATTGGATTTGGTATATTTATGGGAGGCATACTTCATAAGATTATCCTCAATTCAGCACCACCAGACAATATAATGTTTAATCCAAGTATAGGTCTATTTGTATATACTGCTCCTTGTATAGCAGTAGTTGGGATTTTGTTGCTACTGGGATTTTTTGTAAACCACATACTAAAGAAACTGAATATGTTAGAGGCATTAAAATCCGTTGACTAGGGTTCTTAGCCTATAAGTAAAGTTGAAGATATAATATATATGTAGAATAGATAATAAATATATATGCAGAATAATTTATAGCAAGACAAGAGGGGGAGTAATTATGGAAGATCAATTACTGAGTATTATAAAAAATGAAGATAAGAAAAATCCTCTAACTGACCAAGAGATAGCACAAAAGCTAGGCATTTCTAGGAGTAAGGTTACGAGCCTTAGAACTAGATCTAATATAGCATCTTCTAATAATAGGAGAAAGGCCCTGATTATAGGTGTTATGGAAAAGATAATGCTGGCAAAGGCTGATTATACGGATAGGTATATAACGGATATTCTTCTAGATGATGGTTTTGTGATATCAAGGTCTCAGGTAAGAGGTCTTATGAAGGAGATAGAGGCAAAAAATAAGGATGGCATAGACTATAGTCATGCTAGCGATTACGCCAACAAGATCAAGGTTGTAAAAGACAAGCTTGACGAAAAGGATGGATTTGAAGGGTTGATAGGTGCAGATGGAAGTCTTAAGGAAAAGATATCATCACTCAAGTCTGCCATGATGTATCCTCCAAATGGACTCAACACAATTATACACGGACCGACAGGAGTTGGTAAGAGCGATATGGCTGAGTGTATGTACAGATTTTCTGTAATTAATGGCTTCAAGAAAAAGGGAAGTCCATTTATAGTTTTTAATTGTGCTGACTATGCAGAAAATCCCAACTTGCTTATAGCTCACTTGTTCGGTGTTCAAAAGGGGGCCTACACAGGTGCTGATTCTTCCAAGGAGGGTATCGTAGAGAGGGCTGACGGTGGTATTTTATTTTTAGATGAGGTCCATAGGCTACCATCAACAGGTCAGGAAATCCTATTTTCCTTGATTGACAGGGGAGTATATAGGAGACTTGGCGAGACAACAGCTGAGAGAAAGGCCAAGGTCCTGATAATTTGTGCCACAACTGGAGACCCAAATTCTGACCTTCTCAATACATTTAAGAGAAGGATTCCCATGATAATAGAGCTTCCAAGTCTTGATTCGAGACCAAAAAAAGAAAGGTACAAACTTATACTCAAGTTCTTTGAAATAGAGGCAAAGAGGGTGAATAAAAACTTTGTTATAGCCAAGAATGTCATAAACAAGCTGATGAATTACAAGTGCAGTGGGAATATAGGTCAGCTAAAAAGTGATATACAGGTTACCTGTGCTAGGGCATTCTCTAAGATTGAAATCGGGGAAGATTTTGTATTTGTCGGGGAAGATTCATTGAGGTCTTATGTTAGAAAGTCTTCTGACAAGGAGGTATTCTCTTGGATAGAGGATGTATTTATAGATATAAGTGACTTTAAGTCAACATCTACAGGTATGCATAAAAATGCAATATCAGAAATCCACCAATATGCCGAAAAAGAGCTTAAGATCCTGGGTCACAGCCACTATAGTGAAGAGGAGATAAAAAATATATTCCTTGGAAAGTTAGACAAGAAGTTTGATGAGTTGATCCTAGACAGGTCTGCAGCAGTTAGAGAAGAGCTAAAGTCATATATAAACGGTGAGATGTCTGAGAAGGTATTTGAGATAATGCAGAAGGTCATAGCAATGTTAAGGACCCAGTATGAACATATAAACTCATCCTTGTATCCAGCACTTGCTATACATATTCAACATACTCTAGAAAGGATAAAAAATGGAAAGAAAATAGTAAATCCAAGTCTTTCTAAGATATCTTCATCTATGCCGGAAGAATACGAGTTGGCTAGGTACATTGCGAGTATATCAGAAAATATATCCAAGTTATCTATTCCCGAAGATGAGTTGGGATACCTTGCCTACTATATCAATAAGTTCTGCATAAAGGATGACAAGGTCAAGGAAAATGTAAAGGTACTAATAGTAACCCACGGCAAAGTTGGTATAGAAATGGCCAATGTAGTCAACAACCTTATGGGTGTAGAATGCACTATAGGTCTTGAAATACCACTAGAATCCTCTTCATCAGAGGGAATTGAGAAATGTATATCTCAGATAAGCTCTATAAATGCACCCAATGGACTTATAATTTTAATAGACATGGGTTCACTAGTCATAATTGGAAATGAAGTTGAAAAAAGATTTAAGATAAAGACCAAGACTATATCTAGGGTAGATACCTTGTTAGCCATGGAAATAGGTAAGATGGCGGCTATAGAATCTAAAAAGTTTGAAGATATATCTGACTACTGCGATAAGATAAACAAAAATCCAAGTGATGAAAATAAGGACCAATATACTGAAAAAGAAGAACGAGAAAAGGTTGTAATATCCCTTTGTTTGAGTGGACATGGAAATGCCAAAAACCTAAAGCAGTTACTAGACAGTAGTATATCGACGAGAGGTTTGGATATAAATGTTATACCTGTAGGATTTTTGGATGAAATCGGTGTTGAAAACAGGCTTGAAGAAATAGAAAAGACTAAGAAAATTGTATGTATAGTAGGAACGATTGGTATAAATTACAAGAATATACCATATATAAATTACAGAAAAGTTCTTTCTGGGTATGGTATAGAAGAGGTTGTAAACTTGTGCTATCAAGAAGACGACGATCTTAAACTATCAGGAACAAGTGAGGGTAGATTAAGTGATATAATCCTTGAAGAATTTATCTATGAAAATTTTGAAGGTATATCCAAAGAATACGTGATAGACAGCATGGTTGCAAGGTTACAGGAGAAAGGCTATGTAGACTCGAGATTCATACTTAGTGTATACAAGAGAGAGTCCATGGGCACCCTTGTCTTTAAGTCAAAGGTAGCAATACCTCATGGCTTACCTGAGAATGTAAAAAAGCCAGTAATATCCATAGCCAAGCTTAGCAAGCCGATAGTATGGGACAATGAGTTCATGGTTGACTGTGTTGCCCTTATAGCTATCAAGGAGAACAACCAGGCTGAGATGAAGAAATTGTTCAAGATACTTGGAGATGATGACAAGATAGAACAGATAAGTAAGGCTACTAGTAAAAAAGAGATAATGGACATATTTGTAGACTAGGTCTATAACAGAAAAAACCGCAATTATTGTGGTTTTTTTTGTTATATTTGTTTTTTATGTTTAGGAAAATATTTTTCTGAAAAAAATTAAAGTCGAAACCTTTGCCACAGCTTAATTGAAAGCAAAAAAACGTTATTTTACTTTTTTGTGCAAAGTTGGCACGGTAGTTGCTATATATAAGGCATTAGAAAATATACTGGCTACTCAATAGGCCGACTATATGGATTATGTTAGGAGGACAAAAACTTGCAATTAAAGGAATATTTTAAAAAAGAATTAGTTTTCCATGATTTATCTGTAGCAGATAAGGGAGAATTTTTTACAATACTATCACAGAAGGCATGTTCACTAGGCAAGGTGACAGATGAGTTTGAAGTGAATGTCAAGAAGAGAGAGGATAATTTCCCTACAGGTATCCAGCTAGAAGATTTTGCAGTAGCTATACCTCACACTGATGCAGAGTATGTAAAAGAAGAATTCATAGCTGTAGCAGTGTTTAAGGAACCAGTAAAATTTAGTTCTATGGAAGATGCAAGCGCTATACTAGATGTAAGAGCAGCATTTATGCTTGGTTTAAACCAGCCACACAGTCAGTTAGAAGTTTTAACAGAATTGATGGGCATATTCCAGGACAAGGAAAGAATGGCAAAGATTATTAATTCGTCTAGTAAAGAAGAATTAGAAAACATTATATTTAACATTTAATTATTTGGAGGTAGAAAAATGAAAAAGAAAATTTTAGTAGCATGTGGAGCAGGAATAGCAACATCAACAGTAGTATGTGGTAAGGTTGAGCAGTTAGTAAAAGACAACAACATAGATGCAGAAATAATCCAGTGTAAGATAGCTGAGGTTGCTTCTAAACAGGATGAAGCTGACCTTATAGTTTCTACAACAATATTACCAACTACATACAAGATACCAGCAATAATAGCTACATCATACATTACTGGTATCAATACTAAGGCTCTAGACCAGAAGATACTAGACCACTTAGTATAATAAAATCAATCTAATTTATCTGTTTATATTAGTAAAAAGCTATTATATATAATTTATAACTCAGGAGGGGAAAATGGATAAAGTATTAGCAGTAGTGCAGTACATACTTAACATGGGTGCGACAGTAATCCTACCGATTACAATCCTATTATTAGGTATGGTATTCAAGATCAAGTTCACCAAGGCCTTAAAGTCAGGTCTTACAATAGGTATAGGATTTGTTGGTATTGGACTAGTAGTTAACCTACTAACTTCAACTCTAGGACCAGCAGCACAGGGAATGGTAAAACGTTTCGGTCTTTCATTGACAGTAATAGATGTTGGTTGGCCGACAACAGCATCAGCTACTTGGGCATCACCAGTAGCACCGATAATAATACCAGTTTGCTTGGGTGTTAACTTAATATTAATTTACTTCAAGTTGACTAAGACTCTAAACATAGACTTATGGAACTACTGGCATTTTATAGTAGCCGGTGCATTCGGTTACGTTGTAACAGGAAGTTATACATGGGCAATCATATGTGCAATCATAATGGAATTATTGGTACTATTTACGGCAGACAAAACAGCCAAGTATGTGGGAGACTTCTATGGACTTGAGGGTGTTTGTTTACCAACAGGTTCAACAGCATCTTTCGCACCACTTGGTTTCCTAGTTGGTAAAATAGTAGAAAAGATACCAGTAATCGGTAATATACATACAGACCCAGATACAATCCAGAAGAGATTTGGTATCTTCGGTGAGCCAATGATGATGGGTATAATCCTAGGATTCATTCTTGGTGGACTTGCAGGCTATGATGTAGCCAAGGTATTTAATACAGGTATATCAATGGGTGCAGTAATGTTCTTGATGCCTAGAATGGTTAAGATCCTAATGGAAGGTCTAATTCCAATCTCAGAGGCAGTAAGAGACTATCTACAGTCTAAGTATGGAGACAGAGAACTATACATAGGTCTAGATGCAGCTCTTGCAACTGGACATCCAGCAGTTCTTTCAACAGCTCTAATACTAGTACCTATAACTCTATTCCTAGCAGTAATACTACCGGGAAACAGGGTACTTCCATTCGGTGACTTGGCTACTATACCATTCTATATAGCATTCATCGTATGCTTTAGAAAGGGTAACATAGTACAGTCAGTAATTACAGGAACAATAGTAATAGCACTAGCGTTATATATGGCAACAGATCTTGCACCTGTACATACAGAGCTACTTTCTCAGGCAAATATGCTACCAAAGGGAACTACAATGGTATCTTCTATAGATGCTGGTGGTAACTTGTATAAATGGGGTATATTCAAGCTCTCAGAGATAGTCAAGGCGATGGGCTTATTCTAAGTTTATTAAAACTCTTCTTTGTACAGGTGTACAAAGGAGAGTTTTTTATATATGGAAATGTTTTCCATAATGGCTAAGGTCAATTACAATATAAGGCTAAGGTCAATTACAATATAGCTAGTTTGATAGTCGTTTGAGTGTGGCTAGATATAGCATTAAATGATTATGGTAATTTGAAAGGAGAAAAGTATGAAAGCAGTGGTAAAGGCAAGGCCAGGTTATGACAATGTCGAGTTATTAGACCTAGAAGAACCTCAGGTTTATGGGGATAGGGTAAAGATTAAGGTGGCATACAGTGGTATTTGTGGATCTGATATTCATTCCTTCAAGGGAGAATACGCAAACATAAAGACTCCTGTAACTTTGGGTCATGAATTTTCAGGTGTCGTAGTTGAGGTTGGTCCAGATGTAAAAAATGTAAAGATAGGAGACAGGGTTACATCAGAGACAACTTTTGAAACTTGTGAAGAGTGTATATATTGTGCATCAAAAGACTACAATCTTTGCCCATCTAGAAAGGGTATAGGTACTCAGGTAAATGGATCATTTGCAGAGTATGTATTGTCTAGGGAAGAGAGTGTCCATGTACTACCAGAAAGTGTATCATTACTTGCAGCTTCATTGACAGAACCCCTAGCATGCTGTGTCCATGCAGCATTGGAAAAGACTACAATAGAACCAAGTGACAAGGTACTTATTATAGGACCAGGACCAATGGGACTACTACTTGCTCAGGTAGTTAAATCTCAGGGGGCTACAGTTATAATGACTGGTATAGAAAAGGATAAGGAAAGACTTGAATTTGCCAAAAAACTAGGTGTAGATAGGACAGTAAATGTTCAAGCTGAGTCTTTAAAAGATGTAATTATGGAAATGACTGAGGGCTATGGTGTAGATAAGGGCTTTGACTGTTCTGGATTTATGCCGGCAGTAAACGATGCCCTTGTACTATTAAAGAAGAAGGCTACTTTTGTTCAGCTTGGTATATTTGCCAAGAAGTTCAATGAAATGGACCAGGAAACAATAATCCAGAGGGAAATAGCATATGTTGGTACAAGATCACAAAAGCCAAGTGCTTGGGTCACTTCTTTAGAACTACTTGCAGCGGGCAAGGTAGATACAGAGGTCCTAATTACCAAGGTTGTTGGACTAGGTGAATTCCATGAAGGTATAGAAGACTTGATGGCTGGTAAGGAAATTAAGGTAGCAGTCGATTCTTCAAAATTATAAGATAAGAAAAGATATAAAAATATTTAAGAATATAAAAATATTAAAACTCTACATTAGAGTAAGAAAAATAAAAAGATATAAGAAAACGAGGCAAATAAATGAAGAGTTTAAGATTATATAAGGCTAGAGATATTAGGTATGAAGAAGCTCCAATGCCTGAAATAATAAAAGATGACGATGTAATAATAAAGGTAATGGTTGCTGGTATTTGTGGTTCAGATGGACATAGGTATTCTTTACTTGGTCCATACATTGAAGGCATGGTATGGGGACATGAGTTTTCAGGTGTAGTTGAGAAGGTTGGACCTGGTGTGACTAACCTAAAGGTTGGTGACAGGGTGACAGGTTGTCCTACACTATACTGTGGAGAGTGTGAGTCATGCAAGAAGGGTGAATTTGCAAGATGTGATGTTCTAAAAGTAATAGGTGCCAAAGATCCTGGATGCTTTGCCCAGTATACAAAATTACCTGCTGAAAATGTCCTTAAAATTTCAGACGAGGTTAGCTTTGAAAAGGCATCTATGGTAGAACCTTCTTGTGTTGCACTACATGGTCTTTATAAAACTCAGTTGCAGCCAGGGGATGATATAGCTGTAATGGGATGTGGAACAATTGGATTATTGGCTATCCAGTGGGCCAAGATATTTGGAGCTAGAAAGATCGTTGCAATAGATATAGACCAGTCTAAGTTGGACCTAGCTATGAGTCTAGGGGCTACACACACTATTAATTCTTTAGATGGTCCTCCACATGAACAATTGGAAAAAATAACTGACGGTAGACGTGTAGATGTTGCTGTTGAGTCTGCTGGTTCAAAGATAACTTCAGCCCAGGTGTTTGCCCTAGCTAAAAAGGGTGGGAAGGTAGTATTCCTAGGAATACCATATGGAGATATAAATATTGAGAGATTCTATTTTGAGAGAATAGTTAGAAATGAACTTACAATATTTGGTTCATGGAACTCAGTATCTTCACCATTCCCAGGCAAAGAGTGGACGAGTGCAGAGCATTTTATGGCGACAGGAGCAGTTGATCCATCACCTCTTATAACACATAGGTTAGACCTAAGTGAGGGTCCTGAAATATTTGAAAAGATAGCAGAAAGAACTCCAGGCATAGGCAAGGTTCTTTTCTATCCAAATGGTAAACCAGAATAAAAAGTAAATATTAGATTTTTAGCTATAAAACCCCTATACAATCATTTTTGATTATATAGGGGTCTGTTTATTGTGATATTAGTTTGTAGATTTTGTTACTTTACCTGATCCGTCCTGTGAATTAGTGGCACTGGCCTTGTCATTTGATGTAGGAGTTGGATTGTTTAATGATTCTTCAAAAGATCTAATCTGGCTTTCTTCTTCTTTGCCTATAGCCTTAAGACTAGATGCATCTATATATACAGTCTTTTTCTTAGATTTTTCTTTTTCAGTTTCTCCGTTAGAAAAAGTAAACTTGTATATGTTCTTATTGTTTGCATACATCAATTTATAAGAATCTATCTGACTATAAACGTCCCTGTCTACATTTTTGAATGCTGCCTGTATAGCCAATTTTAAGTCTTTGATGATTGAAAAGTTTAAGACGTTGGCCTTTTTTTCAGCACTTGCAGCTACTATAGGCTTTGATGATATCACATCACTAGTCTTAGCATCTACAGTCATGATTATTCCCTGGCCTTTTTTGTCTATACCGTCTATTGAATAGATGTATTTTCCATCTTTTTCCTTAAGTATAAGGCTTGATATAGAGCCAGCCTTGTTCTGTGTTGTAAATCTCAGCATAGCCTGATCCTGGTTTACCTTTACAGTTCTGATATCTTTAATATTTGACAAATCTACGTTTGTTTCTACTTTTTTCTTTGATTCTTTTTTACCTAAGCTACTGCATCCTACGTTTGTTATACACATAATGCTGCATAGTCCTAGGGCAAGTATCTTCTTATTTTTATTATTCATAGTTACCTCCACTTAAAAAAACTAGCAATATAATTATACAATAAAGATCTATATAAAAGAACCTCTTTACTGATAATAAAAATTAAAATTTATGAAAAAAATCTAATATATGATCCAAAGAAAAGTAAGTAAGTGATATTAAGGGCAAATTTGTAGTATTTAAAATTGTAATGTGCTATAATCAATCTTACAACAAGGAATATAATAAACGTCTAAAATATAGATGTATTATTGGTTTGGAGGTAGAAGGTGAGAGTAGTCGTTATTGGTGGTGGCAAGGTAGGCAACAAGATTATCGAGCAGCTATCAAAAGAATCGCATGATGTTACAGTCATAGAGAAAAATCCTGAAGTAATACAAAAGATTAATAATTATTTAGATATTGCATGTATCAATGGTAATGCAATTAATTATGATATACAAAAAGAGGCTGGTGTAGATGCAGCTGACATAGTGATAGGCTGTACTTCATCAGATGAGATTAATATGTTCTCTTGTTTACTTGCCAAAAAACTGGGGGCAAAGCATACAATAGCAAGAGTTCGTAATCCTGAATACTATAATCAACTCAACTATATAAAGGACGATCTTGGTCTTAGTATGGTTATCAATCCTGAATATGTGGCAGCCAATGAGATATCCAGAATACTGAGGTTCCCATCTGCCCTAAAGGTAGAGACATTTGCCAAGGGTAAGGTCGAGTTGCTAGAGTTTAAGGTTGGTGTAGACTCTGTACTTGTAGGAATGAAAATGAAGGAGATAAGTCATAAGTTTAATCTTAAAGTCCTTATTTGTGCTGTTCAGAGGGCCAATGATGTTATAATACCAAATGGTGACCTAGTCCTTGAAGCTGGAGATAAGTTGAGTATAGCAGCATCCCACCTAGAACTTGAGAACTTCCTTGGAAGGATAGGTGGCCTAAAGAGGAAGGTTAAGACAGTTATGCTAATAGGTGGTGGCAAGATAGCCTATTACCTATGTGAGAGTCTTAAAAAGCTAAATATAAAGATAAAAATTATAGAGAGGGATATAAAGGCCTGCAATAATATAGCAGACCTACTTCCATATGTTGACGTTATTCACGGTGATGGAACAGACCAGCAGTTGCTTGAAGAAGAGGGGATTGATGATGTAGATGCCTTTGTTTGCCTTACAGGAATAGATGAAGAAAATATAATACTGTCTATGTATGCAAATTCAAAAAATATTCGCAAGGTCATAACTAAGGTGGGTCATTCTACATTTTTAAATATGACAGAGACCCTAAATTTAGATACAGTAATATCTCCTAAGGACATAACGGGCAGTATAATTTTAAGGTATGTTAAGGCTATGGAAGCCTCATACGGAAGTAAACTTAACAGTTTTTACAGGATGGTTGATGGCAAGGTCGATGTGCTTGAGTTTTCAGTAGGAGAGACTAGTAAAATTGTCGGTGAAAGACTTGCTGACTTAAAACTTAGAAAGCACCTATTGCTAGCCTGCATAGTCAGGGAAGGCAGTATAATAATCCCTAGTGGTAACGACATTGTAAATGCCAAGGATAATATAATTATTGTCACTAAGCATCAAGATATCAGTGATGTTGATGACATAGTGGAGTAGGAGTTAAATTATGAATTATGAGATGATGCTGTTTGTCATTATGAATATAGCTAGGGTAGAGGGGGCCTTGATGTTGCTACCTGCCCTTGTGGCCCTTATTTATGGTGAGAATACAGTAGCTGGAAAAATATTAATAATCGCAGTTTTATGTATTTGCTTGGGAAGTGTTTTTTCTAGGAAAAGACCTAAAAGATCGGATATATTTGTCAAAGATGGATTGATGATAGTTGGTCTAGCATGGGTTATGTTCTCCTTGCTAGGAGCTCTTCCCTTTTACTTTACTGGTGCTATACCGAGATTTGTAGATGCATTTTTTGAGACCGTATCGGGCTTTACTACTACGGGTTCTACTATACTTACAGATATTGAATCCCTTCCTTATGGTATACACTTTTGGAGGGCCTTTACCCACTGGGTAGGTGGTATGGGTGTACTTGTATTTGTAATGGCTGTTATACCCCTTGCAGGTAGTAAGTCTCTTAATATTATGAAGGCTGAGGTTCCAGGTCCTACAATGGACAAGATAGTACCAAAGACTAGGCAGACTGCTAAGATATTATACCTTATATATGTAGTGATGACAGTTGCTGAGGTCGTGCTCTTGGTCCTAGGTGGTATGCCCTTATTTGATGCATTAATACATACATTTTCTACAGCGGGAACAGGTGGATTTTCAAACAAGGCAGATTCCGTATCCTTTTATGACAGTGCCTATATAGACGGGGTGATTACGGTATTTATGGCTCTTTTTGGGGTCAACTTCAACTTATTTTATCTCTTGTTACTAGGTAAATTTGCTAGGGTATTCAAGAGTGAGGAGCTGAGGACCTATATAGGTATTATAGCAGTGGCGACCCTTCTAATAACTATAAATATATATCCTATGTACGGGTCATTTTTAACCTCATTTAGGTACTCGTCTTTTCAGGTTACTACTATAATCACGACAACTGGTATGATGACTACTGACTTTAATCTTTGGCCTAGTTTTTCAAAGGGAATACTCTTGATGTTGATGTTTGTAGGTGCCTGTGCAGGGTCTACTGGTGGTGGACTCAAGGTATCCAGGGTCTTGCTTCTAGGTAAATATATCAAGAGTGAGATAAGAAAAATAGTTCATCCTAGAAGTATTGTATCTGTTAAGGTTGATGGAAAGGTCATGGATGATACAGTGATTAGAAGTGTTACAGCCTATATTATGATATACATGTCTATTTTAGTTGTGTCATACCTGATGATATCCCTAAATGAATTAGACTTAGAAACAACTCTAACTTCAGTGATCACTTGTATCAACAATGTGGGACCTGGTTTTGGAGAGATAATAGGGCCTACTCAGAATTTCTCGACCTTGTCTGATTTTTCCAAGCTTGTCTTGACCCTAGATATGCTGATAGGTAGGCTCGAGATATATCCAATACTATTCATATTTAGTCCTAGGATGTTTAAGAGAAGGTTCTAAAAAATTTTTTCCCAAATATAGAGTAGTGGAAAAAATAAGGTGGATATGAAAAACGATTATTTCAAGTATGACACTAGAAAAAAAGATATAAAAAACGAATATTTATTGATAAAAATTAAAAAAAATATGTATTTACAGTTACGTTTTTATGGACTTTGTATATAACATATGCTATAATCTATTAGTAATAGGCGGTGTTCTTGTGGGATGAGTTTGTTACAAACGGCATATCTGCATGGGCACTTTTTTGTTTTTTACAAAAAGCCTAGTATAGGATGTCAATTAAAGGAAAATATATATTAAAGGAATGTTTGAAAGAAGGGATTAGTAGATGTTAACAGCAATAACAGGAATTAACTGGGGCGACGAAGGTAAGGGAAGAATGGTAGATTTACTATCTAGTGACTACGATGTAGTTGTTAGGTACCAGGGTGGCAACAATGCAGGTCATACTGTAGTTAATGAAAGAGGTAAGTTTATACTTAACTTATTACCATCAGGTATACTACGCTCAGATGTAGTAAATGTAATTGGTAATGGTGTAGTAGTTGATATCAAGCACCTTAGTGAAGAGATGAATAAGTTAAAGGCAGCCGGAATAGAAATAACTCCAGCCAACCTAAAGATAAGTGATAGGGCAATAATAGTAATGCCATACCATGTACAGATGGACTGTCTAGAAGAAGAAAGACTACTAGATGCCAAGTATGGTTCAACTAGGAGGGGGATAGCACCTGTATATGGTGACAAGTATATGAAGAAGGGTCTTAGAATGGGTGAACTTCTTGATAGCAAGGAAGACCTAAAGAAGAGACTAGAGGGTATAATAGATTACAAGAACTTAATGATAGAAAAAGGATATGGTCAGGACAAGATTTCATTTGATGAAATGTGGGCATATCTTGAAGAATATGGAACAATAGCCAAGGAATTTGTATGTGATACAGGTCTATTCTTAAACAAGGCTGCAAAGGAAGGTAAGAACATAATGTTCGAAGCCCAGTTAGGAGCTCTTAGGGATATTGACTTTGGTATATATCCATATACATCTTCATCATCTTCAATAGCAGCCTATGCGCCAATTGGATCAGGTGTACCAAACTTAAAGCTAGACTTATCAATCGGTATAATGAAGGCTTACTCTACTTGTGTAGGTGAAGGACCATTCACAGCAGAGATGTTTGGTGATGAAGCAGAAGAATTAAGAAAGTCTGGTAACGAATACGGTGCTGCAACAGGTAGACCAAGAAGAGTTGGTGGATTTGATGTACTAGCATCTAGATATGGTGTTATGTGTCAGGGAGCTGATGAAATAGCCCTAACTAAGCTTGACGTATTGTCTTACCTAGACCAGATACCAGTATGTGTTGGTTATGAATTTGAAGGTGAGAGACTAGACCACTTCCCAATAGGAGAAAAGTTATTCAAGGCTACTCCTGTATATGAATACAAAAAGGGATGGAACAAGGATATATCCGACTGTAAGAAGTTAGAAGACCTACCTCAGGAAGCTATAGACTATATCAAGTATATAGAAGAAGCAGTTGATTGCAAGATCAAGTATGTTTCTGTAGGTGCACAAAGAGAACAGTATATTGTAATGCCATAGTAGGCACAAAACAAAAATTTATGGGCATGCCTTAGGGTATGTCCATGTTTATAATAAGTAAGTAATTTAAAAGTTATATTGTTGTATGTAGATTATTAAATGGAGGTATTAGATGAACAATACATATGAATCACCGCTAACATCAAGATATGCTAGTAAGGAAATGCAGGCCTTATTTTCACCTGACAAGAAGTTTAGAACATGGAGAAGACTTTGGATAGCCCTAGCTGAGACTGAAAAAGAGCTTGGCCTAGATATCACTCAGGACCAGATAGATGAACTAAAGAAGTTTCAGGATGATATCAACTATGATGTAGCCAAGGCTAGAGAAAAAGAAGTAAGACATGACGTAATGAGCCATGTATATGCTTATGGTGTTCAGTGTCCGAGCGCAGCAGGTATAATCCACCTTGGAGCAACTTCTTGTTTTGTTGGAGACAATACTGACCTGATTATTATGTATGAAGCACTAGACCTAATCAAGAAGAGACTAGTAAATGTTATAGCTATACTTGCCAAGTTTGCTGATGAGTACAAGGATCTACCAACACTAGGATTTACTCATTTCCAGCCTGCCCAGCCAACAACTGTAGGTAAGAGGGCAACACTATGGATCCAGGACTTTTTACTAGACCTTGAAGCTCTAGAAGACTTCCTACAGAGAAGAAGATTAAGAGGAGCCAAGGGTACAACTGGTACTCAGGCATCATTCCTAGAGTTATTTGATGGAGACTTTGAAAAGGTGAAATTATTGGATAAGACTGTTGCCCACAAGATGGGTTATGATGATGTATTCCCTGTTACTGGACAGACATATTCAAGAAAGATAGACAGTCAGGTTGTAAACATCCTAGCAGGTATTGCCCAGTCAGCTACAAAGTTCTCAAACGACATCAGACTACTTCAGAACCTAAAGGAAGTTGAAGAGCCATTTGAAAAGAACCAGATAGGTTCATCAGCCATGGCTTATAAGAGAAACCCAATGAGAAGTGAGAGAATAGCATCACTATCAAGATATGTTATAGCTGATATGCTAAACCCAGCCATGACAGTTGCAGGTCAGTGGTTTGAGAGAACACTTGATGACTCAGCCAACAAGAGACTATCTGTACCAGAAGGTTTCCTAGCTATAGATGCAGTCCTAAACCTTTGTGCCAATGTAAGTGATGGACTAGTTGTATATCCAAAGGTTATAGAACAGAGACTTATGAAGGAACTACCATTTATGGCTACTGAAAACATAATGATGGATGCTGTAAAGAAGGGTGGAAACAGACAGGAACTACATGAGCAGATAAGAGTTCATTCACTAGAAGCAGCTAGAATGGTAAAGGTTGAAGGTAAGGAAAATGACCTAGTTGATAGAATTGCCAACGACCCAGTCTTTGGTGTTACAAAGGAAGAAATCCTAGAGGTTCTTAAGCCAAACTTATATGTTGGATGTGCCACACTACAGGTTACAGATTTCTTGGAAAATGTTGTAAACCCAATCCTTAGTGAGGAAGATACTGTAGAGACTGCAGAAATAACTGTATAGTCATAGTGGATTGTAAATTAATTTGAGGCAGGACTAATCAAGGTCCTGTCTTTTTTTGCCAAAATAAAGTATAATATAAGCATATAAATTAATTTTTCTTAATTATTGGTAACAAAATGGGATGGACAAGGGGGCTTATTATGAAGGACTTTAAGTTGGCAGTATGTCAGATGTCTGTGACTGATGATAAACAAAAGAATATAGAAAAATCTGTATGTATGATTAGAGAAGCTGCAGCAAATGGGGCAGAATTAGTTGTGCTACCAGAGATTTTTAATTGTCCTTATGACACCAAGTGTTTTTCGAGCTATGCTGAATCTTATCCAGGACTTACATCAAATGCTATGATGGGCATAGCCAAAGATCTGGGCATATACTTACTGGCAGGGTCTATACCAGAAATTGATGGTTCAAAAATTTATAATACAGCCTATTTCTATGATAGAAATGGACATATGATAGCTAGACATAGGAAGATGCATCTTTTTGATATAGATATAGATGGCGGCCAGTATTTTAAAGAATCTGACGTGCTTACACCAGGAGATGATTTTACTCTTGTCAATACGGATTTAGGGTGTATAGGCATAGGCATTTGCTATGATGTTAGGTTCCCAGAGTATTTTAGGATACTTTCTATAAGGGGGGCAGAGATGGTGCTTTTGCCGGCTGCCTTTAATATGACTACAGGTCCCCTTCACTGGGAGATATCATTGAGGATGAGGGCCTTGGATAATCAAATCTTTATGGTAGGGGCATCTTCAGCAAGGGATGTCAACTCTTCATATGTATCCTATGCAAACTCAAGGATAATAGATCCATGGGGCAGTATAATCGCTAGGACAGATGAAAAAGAGTCAATAATATATGCGGATATAGATGGTTCAAAGATAGAATCCGTAAGAAACCAACTACCCCTTATAAAGCACCTGAGAAAAGATAGGTACAATCTAGCTTGTGAGGTTAGGTAACTTGTGTGGTCAGACAACCTAAATCAAGGGCTTGTCTAAAAACACTTATAAACTTATTTAATAAAATATATAAAATGGAGGTTACAAAAATGATGACTAATAAAGAAATTAGGGCAGTTGCTAGAGAAAGACTGTCGGGTAACTGGTTAAAAATGTTACTTGTGAATATAATTGTGTGCGCTATAATAGGTGCAGGTTCTTATTTCTCAACAGTAAAGGAGGCTATCTACATTACACTAGTTATGTCTATTATATCTGTAATACTAGTTACAGGGCAGACAAACCTAACTTTTAATATAGCCAAGGGAAAAGAGTGGCGTGCCGGTAACTTTTTTGTTGGTATTAAAGAATACTTAAGGTCATTTGGATATAATATCCTAATAGGACTGATGGTTGTAGCAATAGAGATCGTTTTTGTATTTTTAATCGTTTCAAATTCTGTTGCGGCCCTTATTGGAAAGCCTAGTAATCTCGATTTGGCTCAATCAATAAAACATATGCACCCTGAAAATATTGGTCTTGCGGTTGGATTTTTATTAGTGATGGTATTTATATTGATCTTGATAGACCTTATGTATTCAATGGTTATATATATAATACTAGAAAAAAATTCTGACATAGGAATTATAAAATCTATGAAGTATTCGAGAAAGCTTATGAAAAAGCGTAAGGCTAAGTTGTTTGGTCTTTATCTATCGTTTATAGGTTGGTCATTGCTGTCAATATTGACTTTAGGTATAGGAATATTGTTTTTAAATTCTTATATTATGACAAGTATGGGTATATTCTATGTAGAACTACTAAAAGACAAGGCTGAGTTGGCCGATGAAGTGGGTCTAGTATCTCATAATGATTTTGTTGAGATGAATGAGTATAGAGTAGTCGATACTGAAAGTTTAGAGGTGATAAAAGATGAGGATAATGATAACAATCAGGAACATAAAGAAATTGATAAAGATGTTGAGGAAGGCTCAGAAGAGGGTCAGAATAATGAAGATAATCAGGAGACTGAAAAGAGCAGTGATGACCAGGACAAATGAAGAGAATCAGGAGACTGAAAAGAGCAGTGATGACCAGGACAATGTCTTAGAACACAAGGTAAATCAAGAAGAGAAAGGTGAGGTATAGGTATGTCTGATGAAAAGATAATAAGTTTTGAAGATATTAGAAATAGGGTTAAGGAATCTGATATTGACCTATTTGAAGAATTTATTGGTGAAGAAATAATGGATTTGGATTACGAAGGAGATTTAAACCTATTAGATTTTATCAAGAAGGTTTCTGATTACCAAGAGGAAAATAATATACCGAACAAGAAATTTCTAGATATGCAAAAGCAATTTATGGAGAGGTATGGTTTTGAATTAGTAAATCCATCTCCTGAAGAACTTGAAAAAATAAAAAAATCTCTTAACAGTAAGGCTAATATTGATAAACTTAAAAGTCTTGACATGAATAATCCAGTGTCTATGATCCGTACTTCGGCGCTCCTAAGCTTGAGGGCGGACTTTGAGGATAAGGCCTACGAAAAGAATATTATCCAGCTTGATCTTAAAAACGACAAGAATGACCTTAAGATTATATTTAATGGAGAGAATGTAACAGTTATAAGTGAGAATAAGATAGACTTTAGTGATGAAGATATCAACAAGGCTATAGCCAATTATAGGGTAATAGTTGGGGATAGCATAAGAGTACAGATATGTGAGGCAACAAATTCGTATGACTATAAGTAAAAACAAGTTACCAATTGAATTTTTAAAAGAAATGGAGGACCTTTTAGGTCCTTCTTATAATGATTTTATAAAATCATTCGACGAAAAAAAGACCAGTGCAATAAGGATAAACACACTCAAGATGACCAAGGAAAGGTTTGAAGACTTGGCGATGTTTTCAATAGATATTGACAGGGATAGAATTGAATGGTCTGATGAATCTTACTATATAGACGAAGAAACCAATCCTGGTAAAAATCCACTCCACGATGCTGGAGCCTATTACCTACAAGAGCCCTCTGCAATATCTGTAGTTGGCAAAAGTAATATAGTACCTGGGGAAAGGATTCTGGATATGTGTGCAGCCCCTGGTGGCAAGTCTACCTATATCCTATCTAAACTAGGTGGTAGAGGCCTTCTTGTTTCAAATGAAATCAACAAGCAGAGGGTGACTAGCCTAGGTGACAATCTTGAGAGATTTGGTGCTAGGAATGCCATAATAACCAACGAGGATTCAAAGCGACTATTAACGTTTTTTAAAGGTTTCTTTGATAAAATATACATCGATGCTCCATGTTCTGGACAGGGGATGTTTAGGAAGGATGCCTATGCTATTGAAGATTGGTCTATAGCCAAGGTTCAAGAGTGTTCTAATATACAAAAAGACCTGATTAGAGACGCCTACGCAATGCTAAGACCAGGTGGAAGCCTTATCTATTCTACTTGTACTTTCACTAAGATAGAGAATGAAGACATAATAAATGACTTCTTAGGTGAATACAAGATGGCAAGTTTAGATTCTATGGAGAGGATCTGGCCCCATATAGATAGGGGAGAAGGTCATTTTTGTGCTAGGATATCCAAACCAGATTCAGACAATGATGAAGATTTTGGACTAGGCGATGTGGATTTTGAAATAGCTAATAACAAAAATTCTAAGTCTAAAAATAAAAAGGCATCAAAATCTAAAAGAACATCTTCCGGCAGTAAAATACCAGATGATTTAAAAAAGTTTTTCTTGGACTACCTAAGTGAGAACCAGTTTGAGGACTTGCAGAATTTTAAAGATCGATTGGTGGAAAATAAGGATATGATTTATCTTGCATCAATTGACCAAGATAAGCTCAAAGGACTAAAGGTGCTTAGGAATGGTATACTGCTTGGACAATTAAAAAAGAACAGGTTTGAACCAGCACATTCACTAGCTATGGCCCTTAAAAAGTCAGATGTAAAGTACTGTCTAGACCTAGACCATGATAGTGAAGAAATATATAAGTATCTTGAAGGGCAGCCCATAGAGACTGGCCAGTCAAGAGGATGGGTATTAGTTTGTGTAGAAGGGTGTTCTATTGGTTGGGGTAAAGAGTCATCCGGTGTTCTTAAAAATAAGTATCCAAAGGGGCTGAGAAGAGTAATAAAGAGATAATATGTGCAGCTTTGGCTGAGAAAGGAGAATGTTTTGAGCAGGGAAAAGAAAAAAGGCCTTGTCGGAGAATTAATGGAAATTATAAATATTTTTGTTATGGCGATAGTACTTGCACTCGTTATAGTGCAGTTTATTAGACCAACTAGAGTTGATGGTTTGTCTATGTATCCTACTCTTGATAACAACGACTATTTAATAATCAATAGGGTGACTAGGTATACGGGGGTCGAAAGAGGAGACATAGTAGTATTTGACAGTTCTATGGAGATAAATAGCCTCAACAAGGAAAAGTCAATATTTAAGAAGATAGTTGATTTTGCCCTACAGGACGACAGTAATACCAAGGACCTAGTTAAAAGAGTAATTGCAGTTGGAGGGGACCATCTTCAGGTGTCAAACAACGAAGTCAGGGTAAATGGGAAGCTTTTGACAGAAGACTATGTTTCTCAGGGGAACAGGACTGAAGGCAATATAGATACTGTAATTCCTAAGGGGCATGTATTTTGTATGGGTGACAACAGGATGAGAAGTTTGGACAGTAGGTATTCTGAAGTAGGTAACGTACCTGAAAACAAGATAATAGGTACTGTTTTAGTGAGACTGCTACCAATATCAAGTATGGGAGTAGTTAAATAATAACTAGTATCTAATTGGGAAAGTTAAAACCAGTATTCAATTAGAAAAGTTATAAGTAGCATATAAGTAGGAAACAATAAATTAGTGATTTGGAGGTGAGCTTGTGGAAAAGATAAATTTACTAGTCGATGGCAGGGCTATCGAGGTCAATTCAGATAGGATTAGACTAAATGACCTTGCAAGCTTGGTTGAAGATTATTATGAAGGACATATATGTATGGCCAAAATCAACAACAAGCTCTACAATCTAAACCACATACTATACAAGGATTCAGAAGTAGAGTTTATAGATACCTTAAAAGAAGACGGAAAGAGGCTATATTTTAGAGGCTTGTCACTTTTGTTGGTGATGGCCTGCAAGGACCTTTTCGAGGAAGCTAAGGTATATATCAACCATTCCATGAGTGGTGGTCTTTATTGTGTAGTCAAGAAAAAAGACTCTTTAAGCGATAAGGATATAGAATCTATCAAGGCCAAGATGCTTGAATATGTAGAAAAAGACCTTACAATCAAGTGTAACTACCTACCGAGCGACGAGGCGATAGAAAAATTCTGTTCGATCAACTGGGATGAAAAAGCTGAGTTACTAAAGTATAGAAAAGATGACATTATAAAAGTATATGAGTGCAATGGATACATTGATTATTTTTATGGTCTAATGTTTCCATCTACAGGCCATATAAAGGACTTGGACCTTGCTAAGATGGCTGATGGCCTTGTAATACTAGGGCCAGAAAATGGAGTTAAGGGAAAAATCAGCAAGCTTAGGAATATGGACAAGCTATCTGAAGTATATAGGGAGAGCGAAGAGTGGTCTAGAACATTAGGAATTGACAATGTTGTAGACCTAAATAGGATTATAGAGTCCAATGCATATGGTGATATGGTAAGAACTGTCGAAGCCCTACATGAAAAAAAGATAGCAGAGATAGCTGATATAATACACGAAAAGAAGGCCAAGTTAATACTAATAGCTGCACCGTCTTCTTCGGGAAAGACGAGTTTTGCCCATAGGCTATCAATTCAGTTGAGGGTAATAGGACAGAACCCACTCCCAATATCAATGGATGATTATTTTGTAGATAGGGTCAATACGCCTCTCGACCAAGATGGAAACTATGACTATGAATCTATAGATGCTATTGATATTTCAAAATTTGAAGCTGATATTAGTCATTTGTTGGCAGGCCATGAGATAGACGAGATTAAATTTGACTTTATAGATGGCAAGAGGATTTATACAGGTAAAAAGATAAGGCTTGAACCTAATCAGCCTATAATCATAGAGGGGATACACGGACTTAATCCGGTTCTAACAGAGTCTATAGATAATTCATCTATATTCAAGATATATTTGAGTGTAATAACACAGCTCAACCTTGATGACCACAATAGAATACCTACAACAGATCTTAGGCTCTTGAGGAGAATGGTGAGAGACAGTATGTTCAGGGGTATATCTGCAGTTGAGACTATGGAAAAATGGTCGTCAGTCAGAAGGGGCGAGGAAAAATATATATTCCCTTATGCTGAAGAGGCGGATATAATGTTCAACTCAGCTAGTGTATACGAGTTAGCAGTCCTTAAGACTCAGGCTATGGACCTGTTAAAACAAGTCAGCGAGGACAGTGACTACTATATGGAGGCTCAGAGGTTAAAGAGCCTACTTCAGTATTTTGTCAACTTAGATGATACAGAAGATATAGGACCGACTGCGATTATTAGAGAATTTATTGGTGGAAGTAGGATTGTGTAATGCCGAGAAAGAAAACAAAAAAAGAAGTAGTAGAGATACTAGATATGTTGACACAGATGCATCCAGATGCACACTGTGAGTTGGTACACACCAGTGCCTTTGAGTTGCTAGTTGCGACGATACTATCGGCCCAGTGTACTGATGTAAGAGTCAACATAGTTACAGAAGAAATGTTCAAAAAGTACAATAAACCTGAAGACTTTAAGGACCTGAGTATAAAAGATATAGAGGCGATGATAAAGACTTGTGGTCTATACAAGTCTAAAGCCCAGAAAATTAAGGATACATCTACAATAATAGTCGACCAGTTTGGTGGTCAAGTTCCAGATACACTTGAAGACCTAGTAAAGTTACCGGGTGTGGGAAGAAAGACAGCGGGAGTCGTCCTGAGCAATGCTTTTGGAGTGCCGGCTATTGCAGTGGATACACACGTTTTTAGGGTGAGCAATAGGATAGGACTAGTAAAAGAAAACAATGTTGAAGCTACTGAGTTTGCCTTGATGAAGGCCATACCAAAAGATAGGTGGACACATTCGCATCATTTATTGATATTTCAGGGAAGACGAATATGTAAAGCCAGAAAGCCTGAGTGTCATTTATGCAATATAAGAGATTACTGTAATTACTATGCAGTTGAAGAGAAGAAGAAAGAAAAGAAAGGAAATAAAAATGCCGATTAATATAGTTTTAGTGGAACCAGAGATACCTCACAATACAGGTAATATAATTAGAACGTGTGCCAATACGGGAGCTCAACTCCACTTGATTAAACCATTAGGTTTTTCACTTGATGACAAGCATCTGAAGAGATGTGGACTTGATTATTGGGATATAGCAGATATAAAGTATTATGATTCATTTGAGGAACTACAAGAAAAATATCCAGAGGCTAATTACTTTTATGCTACAACAAAGACCCAAAAATCATATGCAGATGTCGAGTATAATGAGGGTTGTTTTTTAGTTTTTGGTAAAGAAACAAAGGGGCTACCTAAAGATCTAATAGAGAAAAATGAGGGTCATTGTATAAGGATACCAATGAGGGGTATAGAAGGAGCAAGGTGCCTCAACCTATCTAATTCGGTAGCAATAGTTGTCTATGAAGCATTGAGACAGCTAGGATTTCCTGATTTAAAATAAGCGGAGGTTAAAATGAATAAAATAAAGATAGTTTGTGATAGTTTAAGTGATGTCACAGACCAACAGATAGAAAAATATGATATTGAGTTTATACCTCTAAACATAATTATAGGGGATAATGAGTACAAGGATAGACAAGATATAAGTATTGATAATTTTTATAGTATAATCAGAAATGATAAGGTCATACCAAAGACTTCACAGGCTACGTACGCAGATTTTTATAGGGTATTTGAAAAATATACACAAGAAGGATACGATATTTTGTATATATCAGTGTCTCCAAATGCTACTGGAACATACCAGAGTGCAGTTCTTGCAAGTCAAGAATTTGAAGGTCACAACATAAAGATTATAGACTCTAACAGCCTTTGTTATGGTATAGGATATCAGGTATTGATGGCATGTGAACTAAGAGAGGATGGTAAGAGCCTGGATGAAATTGTAGACTATATAGAAAGCATCAAGAACAGGGTATATGCAACATTCTTCTGTGATGACCTAGAATACCTTTCAAAGGGTGGAAGAATAAGCGGAACAAAGGCGATGATCGGTTCAGTTCTAGGCATAAAGCCTATATGTGTAGTCAAGGATGGCCTAGTAGAAAATGTAGCAGTGGCAAGAGGCAAAAAGAACATAGCCCACAAGCTGATAGAGACAGCCAAAGAAAATGGAGTGACTGACTTTAAGCAACAGAGGATATTTATAGGTTACTCCGATGACATTAAAGAAAGAGATAGGTTGGTAGAAGTCCTTACAAAGGACTTTGGAGCACAACATATCGAGTACTTTAGGATAGGCTGCGGTATAGGAACACATGGAGGCCCAGGAACAACAGGATTTATCTGTTTAAAAGGATAATAAAACATAGGAATTATTTTAAAAAAGTCATTTTGACATAGTTATTATAAGTTTAAATACGATTTTATTGCTCAATCACGCAGCATGAAATTGTTAAATAGAAACAAGAGTTTGTAAAAAGAGGCAATATATGGATGATATTTGACAAGTGATATGTATATGATTTTACATCATTTCACGTAGCTGAGAGTAGATTGAGAATAGAGAGATATAGATAATAGAAAAAGAGACCGTATGTTGTCAAAGTAAGCATAGAGTAGTATTTTTGTTATATCAATGCGAAAACGAACGTCTAATTCGAGTGAGCCTGCGGCTAGGCAGGCCTTGAAGAATTAGTGAGTTAAGCATATGATATAACAAATACTACGTACAGCTTACTAGACTATATGCGGTCTCTTCTATTATCTAAAAACTATATTCTTTCAAGTAATGTTAGCAAGTAGTCCCAGATTTTCCCAACAGAGTCTATCTCTACGTACTCTTTTGGTGTATGCACATCATACATAGTAGGCCCTATTGAAATTGCTTCAGCCTTTTGTGGTAGCTTGCTTATTAGGATTCCGCACTCAAGACCACAGTGCATTACTAGTACATTAGGGGCTTTTTTGAATACATCCTTGTATATATCAACAGCCTTGTTCTCTAATTGAGAGTTTGAGTTGTATTCCCAAGCAGGATAGCCTGCAGAAAATTCAATCTCAGCTCCTAGTAGGTCTGCCAAGGCCTCTATTTTACTCTTGACATATTCTTTTTTAGACTGGCTTGATGACCTTGTAAGGTTCTTAAATTCTATATGTGTGTCAGTCTCTTTTACAAGAGCAAAGTTTGTAGATGTCTCAACCTGCTCATCAAGTTCTGCCTCCATAGCAATTACACCTGCTGGCATCAACATAAGTGTTTTTATGATTTTGTCTTTACAAGCATTAGTAAATACCTTAAAGTCCATAGAAGCACTTCTTCTAAGGCTTATCTTAAGATTTGGCTCTGTAGCATACAGCTCCTTTTGGATCTTTGCAGACATTTTCTGTATATCTTTTGCTGCCTGTTCAATGTCCTTGTCACTTACAGATATAACTGTCTCAGAAGTTCTTGGTATAGCATTTCTTTTTGAACCACCATCTATATTGAACATATCAAAATCAACGCTTATAGAGTTAAGAAGCCTTCCCATAATTTGGTTGGCATTACCCCTATTTTTATCTATATCCATGCCTGAATGTCCGCCAAATAGTCCCCTAATTGTTATTTCAAGGGCTACATTTGTAGGGGTTGCTGGTTTATACTCTTTTCTAATTGAAAGTATAGAGTCAACTGCACCGGCGCAACCTACAAGTATATTGTAGTCTTCTTCTGAATCAAGGTTGATTACAAGAGATGACTTTAGGTTTGAAAAGTCTAGTCTGTTTACACCTATCAGACCAACCTCTTCATCTGATGTAAACACGCACTCAAGGTTAGGATGCTTGATATCTTGACTCTCAAGGACAGACATCATATAGGCAACACCTATACCATTGTCTGCACCCAATGTAGTGTCATTGGCGTGTAAATGGTTACCGTCTATAATCAATTCAATAGGGTCTTTGTCAAAATCGTGGTTTGAAAAATCTCCAGATTCTGTGACCATGTCTATATGTGACTGTAGCATTACAGTTGGTCCATCAGGATTGCCATTGGTTGCTGGTTTTCTTATAACTATATTATTATATTCATCTTGATATGTATCAAGTCCAAGGTCTTTAGCAAAGTTAACGATATAGTCGCTCACTTGCTTTTCTTTCCCAGATGACCTTGGAATCTGAGAGATGTTTTCGAAGTTTCTGAATACTTTTTCTGGATATAAACCCTTTGTTACATAGTCCATAGTATGCACCTCCTTAAGGGGTTTGTATATTAATATAATTGCAATAAAAAATATATATTTACATTATACCATGTATATTATGATTTATGTATATATGAGGAAAAATTTTGCTTAGTCTTAATAAATTGGGAGGACCCAATAAACAAGTTTATTAAATATATGGTATAATAATACTATTGATTTTGAATTTTTGAATGGATGGTGAATATGGATAATAAGTATTTTAAACTCCTAGAATTAGACAAGATACTTGACCTACTTATGGACAAGGCCTCGTCTGATCTTGGACGTAATATAATAAAAAAACTAAACCCCTTCTCAAAATATGACCAGGTCAAGGAAGCACTTGAAGAGACTACTGAGGCCCAGTCAATACTAATAAAGAGGGGGCATGTTTCTATGCAGGGAATACACAATATAGAAGACATGGCCAAGAGAGCTGATATAGGTGGTGTCCTAGATAATGCAAGTCTTATAAAGGTAGCAGATACTATGAGGGCTACTAGGATACTTTCAAACTTGTTGAGTGGAGACATAAAAGTTGAAACTTTCGGAAATGCTGAAAACTCAAACAAGGACAAGGAAGAGGTGACAAGGTATCCCATAATACAGACTATGGCCCAGTCCCTATATGTCCACAGGGATGTAGAGGACGCAATATATAATGCAATAGTGAGCGATATAGAGGTATCTGACAATGCTTCAAGTGAACTTAGGATGATAAGAAGGAGGATTCTTCAGAAGAACCAAAATATAAGGTCCAAGTTAAATTCAATTATATCATCTACTAGCTACCAAAAATACCTACAGGATGCGATTATATCCATGAGAGGGGATAGGTTTGTTATACCTGTAAAGGCTGAGTATAGGTCCGTAATATCTGGTATAATACATGACCAGTCTCAGTCTGGGGCAACACTGTTTATAGAACCCATGTCTATTGTTGAGATGAACAATGACCTTAGGCAGTTGAAACTCCAAGAGACAGAGGAGATAGAGAGGATACTAGCTGAACTATCAGGCATGGTAGGAGAGGTTGCAAGAGAGCTGATATCCAACCAAGAGATTCTAGGCAGACTAGATTTTGCCTTTGCCAAGGGCAAGCTGTCTATAGCCATGAAGGCAGTGGATCCTATTTTAAATAGGGACAAGTCATTTAGGATAGTAAAGGGGAGACACCCTCTTATAGACAAAAAAACAGTCGTAGCCAATACAGTATATCTTGGTAAAGATTTTAGCAGCCTACTTATAACAGGACCAAATACCGGTGGTAAGACAGTTACTATCAAGATGGTTGGTTTGTTTTCGCTGATGACCCAATGTGGTCTTCATATACCGGCCGACTTTGGAACTAGTATGTGTGTGTTTGATCAAGTATTTGCTGACATAGGTGACAACCAGTCTATAGAGCAGAACTTGTCTACATTCTCGTCCCATATGACATCTATTGTGAACATAGTGGATAGGGTGACTGAGGATTCTCTGGTTATATTTGACGAATTGGGGGCAGGTACTGATCCAGAAGAAGGGGCAGCACTTGCAATAGCGATTCTTGAGGATATCAGGACAGTTGGTGCTCTTTGTATAGCGACTACCCACTACTCTGAACTTAAAAAATACGCCCTAGCTAAAAAAGGTGTGGAAAATGCTGCGGTTGAATTCGACATGGAGACCCTATCTCCAACCTATAGGCTATTGATAGGTGTGCCTGGTAAGTCAAATGCTTTCGAGATATCTAGAAAGCTAGGCCTAAATGAATCGGTAATCCTAAACGCCAAGTTCTATATGGATAACGATGATATAGAGCTTGAAGATGTACTTCAATCTGTAGAAAAGAACAGGCTAAAAATAGAAGAAGAGTTGTCTAGAGCAGAGGCTATGAGGTCTGAAATAGAGAACCGCAAAAACGAGTACGAAGACAAGATTAAAAAACTAGAAGAATCCAAGGCCAAGGTTATGGAAAATGCTAGAAGTGAGGCTTTTTCTATAGTGAGACAGGCCAAGGAAGAGACAGAAGTCCTAATAAAGAAGCTTAGAAAGTTAGAGCGGGAATCTGCATCCAAGGACAAGGACAGAAGAATAGAAGAAATAAGAAGGGAAATCGGTCAGACTATGGGTGGTCTACAGCCTAGTCTTGAAAGCATGGTGGTACCAAAGTTTGCTTCAAAGGAAATAAAGAGTCTAAAGGCGGGTCAAGAGGTAAATATAGTCAGCCTGAGACAGGAAGGTACTGTCATATCTGCTGATGACAACAAAAAAGAGGCTGTAGTCCAGGTAGGAATAATGAAGATGACCCTACCATACAAGTCCCTAAAGATAATAGAAAAGAAAGATAAGAATACTGTTACAAGGACTACTAGGAAGGTCATAAGGTCGAAGTCAGGAAACGTAAAGCGTGAAGTAGACCTAAGAGGTATGAATCTTGAAGAGGCCATAGTCGCAGTAGACAAGTACCTAGATGATGCTTGTATGGCAGGTCATGATGAGGTCACAGTAATTCATGGTATAGGTACAGGAGTCCTAAAGTCAGGTATAGGAGAGCATTTAAAGAGACACCCACACGTTAAGAGCCAGAGAAAGGGTCAGTACGGAGAAGGTGGTATAGGAGTTACGATAGTAGAAGTAAAGTAGAAAGAGAGTTGATAGTATGATGAATAAGATATTGGTTTCAGCCTGCTTGATAGGAGAAAATTGCAAATACAACGGTGGAAATAACAAGAACCAGAAGTTGCTTGACTATTTAAAGGATAAGGAGTATGTCTTAGTTTGTCCTGAAAGTATGGGCGGACTTGCTATACCAAGGTTACCATCAGAGATAGAAAAGGGCATGGACGGAAGTAATGTCATTGACCAGGGTGCTAAGGTATATTCAAAAGATGGCAAGGACGTAACTGCTGAATATCTAAAGGGAGCCAAGATGAGTCTTGATATAGCCCTTGAAAACGAGGTTGGTCTAGCAATACTCAAAGAATCTAGCCCATCATGTGGGTCTAGTCTTATACACGATGGCAATTTTGTAGGAAATAAAAAACCAGGTCAAGGTGTTACGGTAGCCCTATTAAAAAAACACGGCATAAAAACCATTAGCGAAAAAGACCTTGATAATCTTGAGAATATAGGCTAGAAGTATTGCAATTTCTATGTACTTGTTATATGATAGTATATTGGATGGATTGGACATTTGGGTTAGAATTATTAGAAAAAAATTGTTGATTTATAAAATAGATAATAATGTAGGAGGAAGAGCATGGCAGATTTCAAGCAAGTGATAGCTGAATCTATAAAGACAAAAGTAGAAGACTTGACAGTTGAAGAAATAAAAGGACTATTAGAAGTACCGCCAAACAAGGAAATGGGTGATTATGCATTTCCATGTTTTAAATTGGCAAAGATATTTAGAAAGGCACCAAATATGATAGCAGAAGACCTATCTACTTCAATAGAACTAGGTGAAGGTGTGACTAAGTGCATAAACCTTGGTGGATATGTCAACTTTTTTGTGGCAAAAGATGCCCTAGCAAAAAAGGTCATAACTCAGGTGTTTTATGAGAGAGAAAACTATGGTAAGAGCGATCTAGGTGGGGGAAAAGCAGTTGTAATAGACTATTCATCTCCTAATATAGCAAAGCCATTCCATATAGGTCATATAAGAACGACAGTAATAGGTAATGCCCTATACAAGATATACTCATCACAGGGTTACAAGGTAGAGAGAATAAACCACCTAGGTGATTATGGCACACAGTTCGGTAAGCTAATAGTAGCCTACAAGCTATGGGGTGACAAGAGTGCCGTTGAAGCGGAGCCTATAAAGGAACTACTTAAATTGTATGTAAGATTCCATGACGAGGCTGAATCTAAGCCAGAAATGGAAGATGAAGCTAGAGCTTGGTTTACAAGACTTGAAAACAATTATCCAGAAGCTAAGGAATTATGGCAGTGGTTTAGAGATGAGTCACTTAAGGAATTCCAGAGAGTATACGACCTACTAGAGATAGATTTTGATTCATATGCAGGAGAGTCTTTCTATTCAGACAAGATGCCAGCAGTGCTTGAAGAATTGAGACAAAAAAACTTATTGGTTGAGTCACAGGGGACTATGATAGTTGACCTAGAAGATGTCAACCTACCACCAGCCCTAATCCAGAAAAATGACGGGTCAACTCTATACATAACTAGAGACCTAGCAGCAGCCTTCTACAGGAAGAATACTTATGACTTTGACAAGGCTATATATGTAGTTGGTTCACAGCAGGAACTTCACTTCAAGCAGTTGTTCAATGTTATAAGAAAGATGGGCTATGATTGGTACAAGGATATGAACCATGTACAGTTTGGTATGGTTGCCCTAGAAGAAGGAACTATGTCAACTAGAAAGGGTAGAGTAGTATTCTTAGAAGATGTTCTTAGACAGGCAATAGACAAGACAAAGGAAATAATAATGGAAAAAAACCCTGGAGCTGGGGATATAGACAAGATAGCTAAAGAGGTTGGTGTTGGAGCTGTAGTATTCCAGGAACTATCAAACTCAAGAATCAAAGACTACACATTCTCATGGAGTAGAACACTTAGCTTTGAAGGGGAGACGGGACCATATGTTCAGTATACTCATGCTAGATGTTGTGCCTTAAAGAGAAAGGCAAATCTTGAAATCAGTGCTGACTTAGTAGCTAATATTAATTTTGATTTACTTTCAGATGAAGATTCATCAGATGTACTTAAGGTAATAGAAACATTTAATAAGTCAATACAGACATCTATGAGAAAGAACGAGCCTCATATAGTTACAAGATTTGTACTTGATCTTGCCCAGGCCTTCAACAAGTTCTATCACAACAATCCGATTATTGTAGAAGATAAGGACCTTATGATAGCAAGACTAGCCTTAGTTGAGTCAACAAGGCAGACAATAGAAAACGCACTTGATCTTTTAGGTATGAAAGCACCTGAGAAGATGTAGTTATAATTTAATATAATAAAAATTTCTAGACTATAATAAATTAAGTCTGGGAATTTTTTTTGATGTATCTTTTTAGGGTTATTTAACATAGATTTTATCCTAGAAAATAAAATTATATAAGAAAAAAAGTAACTTTTTAATTGAAAAAACAACACATAGAGAGTATAATAGTTGATATGTGAAAGATGTATCTTGGATACATAATGGAGTATAGTTGAAAATTATACTCATTTGTTATGTATGTATTTAAGTTTTAGTATATACCTAACGCTATTGGTTTGTAAATCATATTATGGTTTAAATAATTTTATATATGGAGGTATTATTATGATAACTTTTCTAATAGGTTTAGTTATCCTAGTGGTAGGTGGAGTCCTATATGGTAGATACGTGGAAAGCGTATTTGGTCCAGATGATAGACCAACTCCTGCTACTAAAATCAATGATGGTGTGGACTATGTCCCAATGAAGAAAAATAAAAATGCTTTGATAGAATTACTGAATATTGCTGGTACTGGACCAATTCTTGGACCTATCCAGGGTATATTATTTGGACCTATAGCATTCTTATTAATTCCAATAGGTTGTGTTCTAGGTGGAGCAATGCATGACTACTTCTCTGGTATGATTTCTATCAGAAGCGAAGGTAAGCAGATGCCAGCCCTAATAAGTGAACACTTAGGTGGTAAGGTATACAAGGTATATAGTGTATTCGTCATATTCCTTATGATACTAGTAGGTGCGGTATTTATCTACACTCCTGGTGACCTTATCGTTGTAAACCTATTAAAGCAGGAGGCTCTAGTAAACAATCCAGTAGTATGGATAGTATACGGATGTATATTTGTTTACTACCTATGTGCAACTCTATTCCCAATAGACAAGATAATAGGTAAGGTATATCCAATATTTGGTGCAATACTATTATTATCAGCTGTAGGTATATTTATAGGTCTATTCGTTAAGGGATATCAGTTACAGAATGTAACTGCAGCAAACTGGAAGGGTATTCACCCGGCAGGAGTTCCTATACTTCCTATATTCTTTGTTACAGTTGCCTGTGGTATAGTATCAGGTTTCCACTCAACTCAGGCTACACTAATAGGTAGATCTGTTGTGAGTGAAAGGGAAGGTATATATACTTTCTATGACATGATGATACTTGAAGGATTTATAGCTATGATATGGGCAGCAGCAGCGATGGGTATCTATGCAAAGGGTGTTCCAGCAGAATTAATTGGTAAACCAGCTATAATAGGTATGGTTGCTAATGACATGCTTGGTTCAATAGGTGGTCTTATAGCAGTTTTAGGTGTTATAGTTCTTCCTATAACTTCAGGAGATACATCACTAAGAGCGGCTAGACTAATGATTGCAGATGCAATTAACTTTGACCAGTCTAAGGCTAAGAACAGAGTTATACTTACAACTATAATATTTATACCAGTTCTTGCTATATTAATATTTGCAAAGGTAGATGCACAGGGATTCAATATCCTATGGCAGTACTTCTCTTGGGCTAACCAGACTATAGCAGTGTTCGCATTTGCTATGATATCACTTTACCTTTACAAGCAGAAGAAGCAGTACCTAATATCTCTTCTTCCAGGTATGTTCTATACATTCATAATAACAGCATACCTATTTGGAGCTAAGATAGGATTTAGACTTCCTCAGAATATTGCTAATATAGTAGGTGTGGTATTTGCTATTGTATATGCTTACCTAGTTGTAAGTACTGGTAAGAAAGCTCTTAAGAACCAGGATAAATTAAGCGCATAGTATATAATTTATTGGTCTTTATCAATTTATTTGATAGAGGATCAGACTTAAGATTAATCAGTGTAGCTGATGGAGGATTTCCATTGGCTACACTATTTTTATCTTTATTATTAGCTATGTTTGCTATCTTATCCCAATCACCTTTACTTAGTGATCCAAACTGATACATCCTCATCTAATCTGTTTTATTTAAGGTAGAAAATTAGTTGATAATTAGTTTAAAAATTTTTAAGATTTTCTTGTGTAATTGCTAAGAATGAAAAATAACTTGCTAGTTTTTGGCATAAAAGATAAAATATATAATAGTGTATTTATTATGAGGGGTGGTAAAATGCTAAATGATAGAGTGAAAAATATAATTAGAAGCAGTTATTTGTCAGCATTTGATGGTGGTACTAGAGAAATATCTTATCTTATACTGATAGGAACGAAGATTATTTCTGGAAATAAGTCAAATAATGCCAATTCTGTTGATATAGATAGGCTTTATGATGAGCTGGTATATTATAAATATTATAGCTCTATGACTGATATTTATTTACTGAACTTTACCCTGCCTCTGATTCTTACAAGTAGGGCATATGGCTTATACCAAGACCAGGTCATAGACTTGTTAGGCAAGGTGACCAAGTTCTACAAGCAGGAATATAGGAAATATGACTATATACTTGACCAATATATCTATGACAGTCTATATAGGTATACATTGGTGAACAGCAAGTTTGACATCTTAGAATTTCTCTATGTAATAAAGGAAAAACTACTGATATTCAATCCTTATAAGTATAATAAGAAGGAAAATATAGGCTTGCAGGTAAGGAAGATAAAGTATATAGACGACCTTCATTCTTTGATTTCATATTTTGAGATCGGAGAAGAAAGATGCCAAAAAGAGATAAAACTGAACTCATCTTTCTTGACTTTGTTAAGAGAGGCTTATGATGGGGATGGTATTATAGTAGACATGGGATTAGAGAGTGTTAAAAGTGTAATCACAAACCTCCTATATATAGAAGATAAAAATTATAAAATAGAAGAAAACATAAAATATAAAGACGTTTTAAATATGAAAGAGTTTACAAAAGACAGCTATAATATAAGGGAAGATATTTCCGGATTAGACTTGAGTTTTATCCAGTCTATGGCAGACTACTGCATTAGACTGAGAAATAATGAGATAAATAGTATAAAGTATAGGGATATATACAAGCAAAAATCAAGTCCTAAAAAGCTATTAGAATACGGTGTTGGAGATGTGTTTATGGACCCTGTGCTCAATAGAAGTCAGGTGTTAACTAAGGAATACAAAAATCAATTATGTGAAATGAAGATAAAGACCAAGACAGGTATTTATGGGTTTGTTTTTAGGGGAAAAGGAGACTAGTATGAAGAATAGGATAGAAAAATATTTGATTGAAAGATCAGAAGACCTGGTATTTATAACCATAGAAGAATCTGGAGAATTGAATTTGGATGGCTATGAGGTGCCTTTAGATGGTTTGAAGGTTCCAATGAAAAGTGAAGTCTTGGTAAAGTCTATAAAGGACAACAAGGCTCAGGAAGAACTCAATATGGTATCAATGGTTGATGCCATGATATATATACAGGGCATAGACAGCGGTTTTGCCTATAATCAGGAGTATGACAAGTTTATAGAGGCATTTTCAAAGAAGGTGAATTTCGACAAGATGCAGTATATGGGCTATATGTCAACTGAGGCTTATAAGAGGGGCGAACCTACAGAAGCCTTGATATATATAAGGTCTTTCCTAAGACAGGACTCAACTGATATAATGGCGCTTTATCAGTATGCTATCATATGTCAGGAATTGAGCCTAAGGTACCAGAAGGACGAGAATTTAAAGGCTATGAATGACTTTTTGTTAGAGGCGTTGGACGCCTTAGAGGATATTATAGATATAGATGATTCATTTGCTCTTGCACACTACCAGCTTGGTTTCCATTATTCAAACCAGAGCCAATTTTTAAAGGCTAAATTGACTTGGGAGAGGGCTATCCAACTAGGTCTTGAAGATGACTTGGTTGCAGAGTTACAGGAAAATATCGACAGTATGGACTTTAAGGTGAGGTATGAGCAGGGCTATAACCTAGTTCTACAGGGCAAGGCTCAGGAAGGGCTAGACTATCTACTTCCACTTGAAGATGGACATCCAGACTGGTGGAATCTACTATTTATGATAGCCTTGGCCTATAAGAGCATGGATGATATAGGTCAGGCCAAGACATATCTGGAAAAAATCCTTATAATGAAGCCAACTCAAGTTGATAGCTTGGTAGAGCTAGCCCTTTGTTATGCAGGAGAGGGAAACCTTGAAATGGCTATAGACTACCTTTCAAAAGCAGCAAAGATAAAAAGAGACAATCCAGAGATTCTCTGCAACCTAGGTATGGCTTATCTACACAATGGCAATTATGATGATGCAAAATATTTTATAGAAATGGCATATCAAATTGACCCTATGGATGAAGTCACAATAGCTTGCATGAAACAATTATAAGAGGAGGTGGTCCTATAGTAGGATCAAACGTTAATTTATTACTAGTGTTTTTAGAGGGAATAACATCATTCTTCTCACCTTGTGTGATACCTATGATTCCGCTTTATATGGCATATCTGGCTGGCAATGCTAGAAATGTAGATGAAGCAGGAAATACAACATATAAAAGATCTACTGTACTTTTTCACACTATATGCTTTGTTGCAGGAGTATCAGTATCATTCTTTATACTAGGGCTTGGTTTTTCAGCCTTGGGTAGTCTCGTAAAAGAAAACAGGGATATGATAGCCAGAATAGGTGGTATAATAATAATCTTGCTGGGTCTTAGCCAGCTTGGAGTACTAAGGCTAGGTTTTTTAAACAAGGAATTTAGGCTTTCAAAGTCACATTCAAAGAAGAAGGTAAACCCTATAAGTGCCTTTGTAATGGGATTTGTATTTTCATTTGCATGGACTCCTTGTGTAGGTCCAGCATTGGCATCTGTTTTGATACTAGCTTCAAATGCCAGTAGCGTATTTGAAGGCAACCTATTGGTACTAGTATATGCGGTAGGATTTGTAATACCATTTATAGGATTGGGCTTATTTACAAGTGAGGTACTAAACTTTATAAAGAAAAATGCCAATCTTATGAAATATATAGTCAAAATAGGCGGTGTAATTCTAATCATCATGGGCCTAATGCTGGCTCTTGGAACATTTGGTAGGTTTGAGGCTATGTTTAATTCTCTAGGTGCTAGCATAGAGGCCAATAAGGACTCAGGTTCAGGACCTAGTAAGGACGATTCTAAGGAGAATGGTCCTAAGAATGAAGATAGTTCAGACCAGTCATCAGAAAATAGCGATAAGGAAGATACAAAGAAAATACCTATGATGCCAATCAAGCTAGAGGACCAAGATGGAAATATGGTAGATGTTTCCCAGTTTAAGGGCAAGGTTATATTTATCAATTTCTTTGCTACATGGTGTCCGCCTTGTAGGGCAGAAATACCGGATATAGAAGCTGTATACAAGGCTAATGGCTACAACAAGAAAGATGTGGTTGTAGTGGGTGTAGCGTCTCCTGGTCAACAGAGAGAGCAAGACCTTGAGGGTGTCAAAAAGTTTATAAAAGACCATAAGATAAGTTATCCAGTACTAATGGATAAAAGAGGTGAGATATTTAGACAATATCAAGTATATTCACTACCTACAAGTTTCTTTATAGACAAGGACCTAAATATTTACGCCTATATTGAAGGTGGTATCAATAGGGAAACTATGGACCAGGCAATAGATGATACAAAGTCTGGTAAGGTATACAATTAATAGCCATAAAAATAAATTATTTAAATACTGCGTTGGTGGTAATTTCAAACTCTAATTCTAGGAATATAGAGTGGAATTGCCACCAGCGTTATTTTTATGCAAGTAATCTTTAGTGATAAAATAAAATATATGAAAATAAATATCAAATAACTTGACAAGGAGACAATCGGTTGCTATAATGATAATAGATATTTGATGATTGATTATATCATTTAAATATTGAGTTTTTGAGAGGCTGGTATATGTATGGATAATAAAAAGTTTGAGTCAACTTTAGCATATTTTTGTTCGCCAGTATTGATGGCTAGCAAGGTGTCGAACTTGGTATCAATTTCTAAGCAAGAGATTCCAAGCGTTATAGGGCTTGTGCAGTCCTACAATAAAGATTTTGCCAAGTATGACATAAATATATTGCCTGTATGCGAGTGTGGCAATAGGGTTTTATTATTTGTATATAGGCAGTCACTTCTTGGCGAGTATTTGAGAGAGGAAAATGTCAGTTCCATGCTAGAAGAATATGGCTACCACAAGCATAAGTCATTGAACTACTATGTTTCAATCTTGAGTATGAGAATGAAGAAGGGAAACTTCCCACATGAGATAGGTCTATTCCTGGGTTATCCAGTTGAGGACGTAAGAGGCTTTGTAGAAAAACAGGGTAGAGATTATAAGTATAATGGTTATTGGAAGGTCTATGGTGACTGTAATTTGGCCATTAGGAGATTTAATACCTATGACAAGCTAAGAAATTACATGTTGGGTAAACTAAGCGGGGGCGAGAGTTTGGATTCTATTCTAAGCCAAAATAAAAATAAATTATTCACAGCATAAGGAGGAATTTTTGTAATGAAAAAAGTAGGAGTATTTTATTGGAGTGGTTCAGGTAACACAGAAAAGATGGCAGAAGCTATCGGTGCAGGACTAGCAGCAGCTGGTGTTGAATATGATGTAGTAAATATATCAAGTGATTCTAAGAATGTAGCTGACTACGAAAAGTTAATGTTTGGTTGTCCATCAATGGGTGCTGAGCAGCTAGAAGAAGCTGAATTCGAGCCATTCTTTGACGAAGCAGAAAAGTCAATCTCAGGTAAGGACGTAGCTCTATTCGGATCTTACGGATGGGGAGACGGAGAATGGATGAGAAATTGGGTTGAAAGAGTTGAAGGATCAGGAGCATCTGTATTCAACGATGAAGGACTAATTATCAACGAAACACCAGATGATGATGGTATTGCTGAGTGTGAAAAGTTCGCAAAAGAATTTGCAGCTTGCTAATACAGTAATCAACAGTATTTATTGCGTTAATACTAACCTATATATTGAAATATAAAACAAAACCGTGACCAGTATTGTGTCACGGTTTTGTTTTATTGTATCAACTTTAATCTTCATCATCTATATACTCCAGTATGTCTCCAGGTTGGCAGTTTAGGACCCTGCAAAGATCATTTAAGGTAGAAAATCTGATTGCCTTTGCCTTGCCAGTTTTGAGGATAGATAGGTTGGAGTTGGTGATATTTATTTTATTAGATAGGTCTTTTAGTGAAATATTATTTTTCAGCATTACCATGTCTAGATTTACCTTTATTGACATATAAAACTTCCTTTCTGATAGGCTTTACGATTGAAGAGCTAGGTTACTTGTTAGCTGGTATGTGGGTATCACAGGCATGAAATAAGTCATAAGACAATATTCCAAGTAGGGCTATACTAAAGTTCAAAAAAGACCTGTAGGAATGAGGCAATATAAGTGCCTCCAAGACCTTTTTGTCGGTTATATAGCCAGTATATAAGTTTAGTAGTCCACAGATAATTGAAATTACTATGATAAAGACTATAAGCCTATGTCCACCATATCCACCTTCGTGTTTATCTTGACTATCCCCTAAATTTTTATTCTTTGACCATCTAGCTGCTACAAGTCTATATGATGAGTCTGTAGCCTGTGATTTAAAGATAGGTACCCTATAGTTATATATTTTAAATAGGTAGATAGTGATCATAGGGTACAGCATATTGTTTAGGACGGATATTATATTGAGTATAAAAGTTCTTTTATCACAAGTTTTTTCAGTTATTTCCAGTATCAATATCAGGAAACCAGCAATAAAGGTTGAAGCTGCCTTAAAGCTGTATAAGATAAGTATAGAAATTAATCCTATGCTTATATACCTTCCAATTTTTGAACCTTCCAATAGGGATATTCCAACAAATAAGAAGATAGAGCTTGTAAACAAGTAACTGCAGCATGATTCAGATAACGGAATTCCCATAAGTGTGTTATTGACCGGAGACATCAAAAATAGGTCTTCAGCTATGTTCATGCAGGCGCATAAAAATACTAACAATGATACTGTGAAGAAGTATCTCTTCTTGTTGAACAAGTAGACACAAAAGGCCACTAGTGACAATATTAGTAGTATAATACAGGCTATGTCAGGTAGGTTTCTGGCTATTAAGTTATCGCTTAGGCTAGATGATTTGTAGGCGTATGTCAGAAGTCTTAGTTTGTAGTTTAGCATTTTTATAGATGCTAATGACAATATGGCCAAGACCATCAAAACAGAGCTCATTATCAACTTTAGGCCAGCATTTATTTTAAGTGATTTTTTATACATTTACCTTATTTCTCCAATTATTTCTCCAATTTTAGATTTATATTAGACCATATTATATATTGATTGAGTCTACTTATTTATTATAGTCTAAATAGTCAGGTCTTGGTAGTCCTTTATTTCAATGGATTTTTTGCATATATATCTGACCATATATGTAAGCATAGCAAATATTAACAGTGTATATGTTGTTCCACTTAATATATTTAACGAAAACCAACATATATATGTATTTTTATTATAAATATTTAATTTGTCTTTGTCAATATATATTTATTGAAAAACAATAAATTATATTTCTTTATCAATAAGTAATTTGTAGGTACGTATATTTTTAAATTAACTTATAGATGAAAATCTATATTGACTAATGTGAACAAAAATTATATAATTATATTGTGAAAATAAAGAACAATGTTCGTGATTATACGAACTATATATACTGATAAAATTTATTTTATTAAGAAAAAAACTTTTTTTAGTCACTTTGTTTCTAAAAAGTCAAAAGAAACTATATTTTAGGAGGTTTATAATGGAATTTAAGACAGATATTGAAATAGCACAGGAAGCTAATCCTCAGGATATAAGGGACATAGCAAAAAAAATAAATCTATCAGAAGACGACATTGAGCTATACGGCAAGTACAAGGCTAAGATAGACTACAATGTATTAAATAGAACTAAGTCAAGGGCAGGTAAGCTGATCCTTACTACTGCTATCAACCCAACTCCAGCTGGTGAAGGTAAGACGACAACTTCAATAGGTGTAGCTGATGCCCTAGCAAAGCTTGGTAAGAACGTAATAGCAGCTCTAAGAGAGCCATCAATGGGACCAGTATTTGGTATCAAGGGTGGTGCAGCAGGTGGTGGTTATGCCCAGGTAGTACCTATGGAAGATATCAACCTACACTTTACAGGTGATATGCACGCTATAGGAGCTGCCAACAACTTATTGGCTGCCATGCTAGACAACCATGTCTACCAGACAAACTCCCTAAACATCAATCCAAAGAGAATAACTTGGAGAAGATGTGTTGATATGAACGACAGACAGTTAAGAAACGTAGTAGACGGTCTAGGTAAGAAGGTCGACGGTGTTACTAGAGAAGATGGATTTGACATAACTGTTGCATCAGAAGTAATGGCAGCATTTTGTCTATCAAACAATATATCAGAGCTAAAGGAAAATCTTGGTAACATAGTAGTTGCCTACAATTATTCAGGTAAGCCTGTAACAGCAAGAGACCTTAATGCACATGGTGCTATGGCAGCTATCCTAAAGGATGCCCTAAAGCCAAACCTAGTGCAGACTCTTGAAGGTACTCCAGCAATATTACATGGTGGACCATTTGCCAATATAGCTCACGGATGTAACTCAATCATAGCTACAAAGATGGGTATGCATATGGCTGATTATGTTGTGACAGAGGCTGGATTTGGAGCGGACCTAGGTGCTGAAAAGTTCCTAGACATCAAGTGTAGAAAGGCTGGCATCAGACCAGATGCTGTAATTATAGTAGCAACTGTAAGGGCTCTTAAGTATAATGGTGGGGTTGCCAAGGACCAGCTAAACAATGAAAATCTTGAAGCCCTAGAAAAGGGACTTCCAAACCTGTTAAAGCATATAGAGAATATAACTCAGGTATACAAGATACCAGCAGTAGTTGCAATCAATAGATTCCCACTAGATACTGATGCAGAGCTAGCCCTTGTTAGGTCTAAGTGTGAAGAATTAGGTGTAAAGGTTGCCCTATCAGAAGTTTGGGCAAATGGTGGAGAAGGCGGAATTGAAGTTGCTAATGAAGTCCTAAAGCTGATTGAAGAAGGAGAAAACAACTTCGAATACTGCTATGAAGAAGACATGACTATCAAGGAAAAGCTAAATGCTATAGCAACTAAAATATATGGAGCTGACGGCGTAAACTACACTAAGGAAGCCAACAAGCAGATAGCTGAACTAGAAGAGCTTGGATTTGGAAATCTACCAGTGTGTGTTGCCAAGACTCAGTATTCTCTTTCTGATGACCAGACAAAGCTTGGAAGACCTACAGGATTTACAATTGAGGTAAGACAGGCCAATATATCTGCAGGAGCTGGATTTGTCGTAGTTATGACTGGTGAGATCATGAAGATGCCAGGTCTACCAAAGCTACCAGCAGCAGAAAGAATAGATGTAGATGAAAATGGAAAGATATCAGGTCTATTCTAGTAAAAAATTTCTAGATTATTCACAATAATAAACTTATGCTTTTTAATAAAAAAGTGCCTTAGAGTCCTAGGGCACTTTTGCTATTTAAGCATAAAAATTTTTTAAAGAGACCATTGTAGCAACTAACATTGTTATTAAGCTCAACAAGAGTCTGTATAAGTTGGTCTCTTCATGAGAAATATTGCCTATATTATGGTATACTAGTTAATGTGAAAATCATATTCTATTAATTAATCGCTTGGCGATTGGACAACTTAGATTATAAAAGTAAATAATAATAAATAAAATTTAGACTGGGGGTAATATATGTATATAAACAATAGTATGAAAGAATTTGCAGGTGATTTGGGAGCCAAAAAATCTATGCCGGGTGGTGGTTCAGCTGCTGCCTATGCTGCGACTATGGCAAATTCATTAGCCATGATGGTTGCAAACTTCACCTTAGGAAAGAAGAAGTATGCTGACTATGAAGAGGACATAGTCAGGATATTAGATAGGGCACAGAAGATGTCTGAAGATGTGATGTCTTTGGTTGACAAGGATATAGAGGCATTTTTGCCACTATCAAACTGTTATAAGATGCAAGCCAATACTGAGGAAGAAAAAAAAGCCAAGGCCCTAGAGATGGAAAAATGCTTGAGGGGCGCTGCCATGGTTCCAATGGAGATACTTGATATATCCAAGGATATACTTGACCTACATGAAGAACTCCTTATTAAGGGCTCAGTTATGCTATTAAGTGATGTCGGTGTGGGTGCTGAAATGGTTAGAGTAGCTGCCAAGAGTGCCTATATAAATATAAATGTAAACACAAAATATATGAAGGACAGGGACTATGCTGACAAGGCAGTCCTAAAGTATGCTGATCTTTTGAAGGTTATAGAAGACAAGTGTGATAGAATATATAGTGAAGTGATGAATAGATTGTAGTTAGTGAGGGAAAATAATGATCGAAAATAAGAAGAGTGAAGTTACAAATAATAAGATTGAGCTTACAAATGAAGATAAGATAATGTATGGAAAGCCCCTTGCTGATAAAATTACGCAGGGGGTTACAGAAAGGGTTCAAAACCTAAAATCAAAGGGTATACAGGTCAAGCTTGCTATTTTAAAAGTGGGCAATAGACCAGATGACGAGGCCTACCAAAGGGGGGCTATGTCAAGGGCTGAAAAGTGTGGAATTGAGACTGAAGTTGTAGAACTTGATGATAGGGTAAGCCAGGAAGACTATATAGCAGCCCTTGAAAGACTTAATAAAGACGACAAGGTGCACGGTATACTGTGTTTTAGACCCTTGCCAAGTCACATAGATGAGGACCTAGTCCAGTATAAGATTTCTCCAGAAAAAGACGTTGACTGTTTTTCTCCTATAAATATAGCTAGGTTGGTCGATGGTGACAAGAGGGCATTTTCACCTTGCACACCAGAGGCAGTTATAGAGATCTTGAAGTTTTACAATATAGATATGGTGTCAAAGAATGTAGTAGTATTGGGTAGGTCTATGGTTGTAGGCAAGCCTCTATCAATGCTTTTGTTAAATGAAAATTCAACAGTTACTATATGCCATTCAAAGACAAGGGATATAGAAAAGATAGCTTCTAGGGCTGATATAATAGTCTCTTGCATGGGAAGGGCTAGAATGGTCGGCGCTGACTATGTAGGTCAAGGGGCTTGCCTTGTAGATGTAGGTATAAATTTTGATGAAAATGGTAAGATGTGTGGAGACATAGATTTTGACTCAGTTATTGACAGGTGCTCAAGGATCACCCCAGTTCCTAAGGGTGTTGGAGGAGTTACAAGTTCTATACTAGTTGCACATACACTGAGGGCTTGCGAAAATCTTATCGATACTAAATTAAAATAATTATGCGACATTGGGGGCGAAAGTAGTGTTTAAAAAGAAGAATGAAAATGTAATGACAATTTTAAAAAGATCCAGTGGCCTAAAGTACAAGATGATTATACATTCCTTTGTTGTTGGCTTGCTAGCAGGAGGAATTATAGTTGGCTATAGGTTACTGGGGGAAGTTTTATTAAAAAGTTTTAAAAAAGCCTATATCTTTGCAGAAAATGGGCCTATATATATAGTGGGGATATTCTTGCTTCTGGCTATAATGGCATATTTCGTTGCATACTGTGTAAGACAGGAGCCTAATATATCAGGGTCTGGTATACCCCAGGTAGAAGGAGCTATTACAAAGAGGATATCTACAAATTGGAAGAAGGTACTTTTTTATAAGTTTTTCGGTGGTATTGTAGCTCTAGCAGCTGGTTTGTCAGTTGGTAGGGAGGGGCCGTCTATACAGATGGGAGCATCAGTAGGAGAGGGTGTCTCCAAGTTTACAAACAAGCTTGACTATGAGCACAAGTACCTTATGACAAGTGGGGCATCAGCTGGTCTTGCAGCTGCCTTTAATGCTCCTCTTGCTGGTGTTATGTTCGCCTTAGAGGAAGTACATAAGAATTTCTCACCTATAGTCCTACTTTCAGCCATGGTATCTGCCGTGACAGCGGATGTTATAACCAAGTCCATATTGGGGATAAATCCGGCCCTTATGTTTAAACACCTAAATATAATGCCTATAAAATACTATTGGTCATTGATAATTCTGGGAATAGTTCTGGGAATATGTGGATATATTTTCAACCACGGGGTCATATTTTCAAAGCACTTATACAAAAAGATGCCTATTAGACTAGAGCATAAGATATTGATTCCCTTCATGTTTTCTGGTTTGGTAGGACTTACTTTTCCAGTGCTTTTAGGTGGTGGCCATGATATTATAGTAAATATGCAGGTCCTTCATCTGACTATATTTATGACATTTGCATTTTTGGTAATAAAGTATATATTCACCTTTGTGGCGTTTGGTTCTGGAGTTCCAGGGGGAATTTTCCTACCACTACTTGGCATAGGAGCCCTAGCTGGCAACCTAGTAGGTCTAGTGTGTATCAAGCTTGGTGTTCCACAGGACTATCTTGTCAATTTTGCTGTACTAGCTATGGCAGGTCATTTTGCAGCTACAGTAAAGGCACCTATTACAGGTATTATACTTATATTTGAGATGACAGGTACATTTGAACACTTGCTACCCCTTTCTATAGTTGTATTTGTAGCCTTGATAGTGTCAGACCTACTGAATGTAGAGCCTGTATACGACATGTTGTTAGAGGATATACTCAAGGGTAATCACACAGGATATGAAGGTCAACCTGACAAGAAGACCCTTATTGAATTTTCTGTTCAGATGACAAGTCAGATAGAGGGGAATATGGTCAAGGACATAGAGTGGCCTGATGATTGTCTTCTAGTATCCATCAAGAGGGCAAGCAAAGAGATAATTCCTAGGGGGAATACTCAGATTTTAGAGGGAGACATGATAACCGTAATGGTCAACCAAACTGAATCTGCTAGGATGATAGACTACTTTACAGCTATAACTAGTCACATATAATTTTAGGCGTAAACTAATCACATATAAGGAGGTTTGATATGGCCGAACTAAATAATGAACAAAAATTGGCAGTTGGCCATATAGATGGACCTTGTATGGTGATAGCAGGTCCTGGATCAGGTAAGACCAGGGTCATAGCCCATAGGATAATCAACATGGTAAAGAACCACTCAATCCCACCTACTAGGATCCTAGCTATATCATTTACCAAGGCATCATCCCTTGAGATGAAGTCTAGAACCCTTGATATGGGGCAGGATGATAGGTTGAAAAAGGTCAATTTTGCAACCTTCCACTCAGCATTTTTTAGGATCTTGAGAAGGTATGATGGGGTCAGTCTTGAGGACCTCCTATCAGAGGTAGATAGGTTCAAACTTGCCAAGAGCATACTAAAATTTTTGAAGGTCAAGGACTTTAGTGATGATGACGTGCTAGATGTCCTAGGTGAGATATCCTATGTCAAAAATGACTTGATAGACTATAGGGACTACGAGTCTAGCACCTTTGAGTCAGAGGTTTTTCAAAAGATATTTGAATTATATGAGAGAGAAAAAAAGAAATACAATAAGATAGATTTTGATGATATGTTGATCAAGGCATTTGACCTCTTGAAGGAAAATGCCCAAGTCTTGTCTATTGTGAGGCAGGTATTTAGGTATATATTAATTGACGAGTTTCAGGATATAAACAAGGTTCAATTTGAAGTGATCAGGTTGATAGCCAGTCCTCAAAATAATATATTTGTAGTAGGTGACGAGGACCAGTCAATATATGGTTTTAGGGGAGCTAGGCCTGATTTTATGTTGGACTTTGATAGGTACTTTGAGGGTGCCAAAAAGTTGGTTTTGAAGAACAATTACAGGTCCAAAAGGACCATAGTAGATATGTCATCCAAGTTGATCAAAAACAACAAGAACCGTTATGAAAAAGAGATAGTTGCATCTAGGAATGAAGAGGTCAAGTTGAGGTTTATAGAGCCTAAAGACAGTGATGATGAGGCTATCCAAATAGCCAATCAAATAAAGTCTATGGTCGAGAAAAAAAGTTCTGACTACCAGTATGAAGACTTTTCTGTTATATATAGGACCAATAGGCAGGCAAGGCCATTTGTAGATGCCTTTATGGACCAGAGGATACCCTTTGTATTGAAGGACTCTGCAAAGACAATATATGAGCACTGGGTCAGCCTGGATATACTAGCCTACCTTAGGATAGCCATGAATATAGGGACTAATGATGACTGGGTCAGGATAATAAACAAGCCCTTTAGGTATATATCCAAGGCCAGTGTAAGTAGGGCTAGTAAGTCAGATGACTTCTTTGACAGCCTACTCAAGGATGACGATTTAAAGTCATTCCAAAAGAGGGACTTGGAAGACCTATTTGAAGATCTCAACTATGTAAGAGGTCTGAGGCCAGAGTATGCTATATCATATATCAGGTCCACCCTTGATTATGACAGGTATGTCCTAGAATACTGCCACGAGAGAAGGGTTAAGTCTAAGGCCATTGTAGAGATTTTGGACGAACTGGAGACTTCATCTAAGGCCTTTAAGACGAGTTTTGACTTTTTTAAGCATATAGATGAGGTTAAAGAAGAGGTCAGAAAGAGGACCAATAAATCTAAAAATCCGGCAAGCCTTAGTGACTTTGAGACCAAGGGTGTCGTACTAACGACTATGCATAGCAGTAAGGGCTTAGAGTTTCCAAATGTCTATATAGCGGGCTTGAATGAGGGCTTGGTTCCGTATGTGAGGTCATCAGATGAAGATATAGATGAGGACCACTTAGAGGAAGAAAGAAGGCTCCTATATGTTGCTATTACTAGGGCCAAGGACTCTCTTGTCATATCCAGTCCAGCCAAGAGATTTGGAAAGAGGATAGGTAAATCACTCTTTATGGATGAGATAATGTAAGTTTGATATTGTAAAATATGTCGATAATAAAAAATAAAAAAATATAAAAAAGCTATTGACATTATCTAACTTAAGTACTATAATTTAAAACATCAAATAAATACAGCCGATGACGGAGAGAGTAGTTTAGATGAATTTACAGCGAGTTGGGGTTTTGGTGTGAGCCCGATATTGGATTTTGAGTGAAGAGAGCTTCTGAGGTTATTGGAGGAATTTAGTATTCCAATAGGTTTCCCGCCTTAAGGGTTTGAGTGGACAGTCAAATGTCAATTAGAGTGGTAACGCGGTGTATTCGTCTCTTAATCCCCCAGGGGATTAAGGGACTTTTTTAGTATAGTCCGGAATTTACTAGACGTGTTATTTCATTTACTGTCAACAAGAGTGGTAACGCGGTATATTCGTCTCTTGGTCATAGTGACCAAGGGGCTTTTTTTATTTTATATTATAAGGAGATAAGGATTATGAAAAAGGGATTAAAGAAATTAGCAGCATTAGGATTAGTAGCAGTAATGGCATTAGGAATGGTAGCATGTGGTAAGAAGGATGCAGGAGCAAACTCATCACAGACAGCCCTTGCCAAGATACAGGCAAATAAGAAATTAGTACTTGGTACATCACCAGACTACCCACCATTTGAATTTTTGGTGTCAGAAGGTGGTAAGGGAAATGTAGTAGGAGCAGATATAGAACTTGCTAAGAAGTTGGCAGAAAAAATGGGCGTAGAGCTTGAGATAAAGACAATAGACTTTGATGCCTTAATACCAGCCCTTCAGTCAGGCAAGGTAGATGTGGTTATAACAGGTATGTCACCAACAGAAGAACGTAAGAAAAACATAGACTTCTCAGATATATACTTCCAGGGTAAAAATGGTGTGATAGTTAAAAAGGGAGACGCTGGCAAGTACAAGACAGAAGATGACCTAAAGAAGGCAAAGCTTGGTGTTCAGAAAGGGTCTACTCAGGAAACATATATAAAGGATACATTGAAGGTTACAGGTTATAAGGGCCTAACAGCAGTACCAGACCTAGTTATGGACTTAAAGAATGGTAATGTAGATGCTATAGTTCTAAATGACAAGGTAGCAGGCATCAACGCCACTAAGTACGATGGTGTTGAGATAGTAAAAGACATAAAGATGACAAGCGCTGGTGAAGAAGAAGCCATGGCTATAGCAGTTAAAAAGGGAGACAACAAGGACCTAATAGAGTTGATGAACAAGGTAATCAAGGACCTTAATGCTTCAGGTGAATACGACAAGATTCTTGCAGATGCAGTTGAATTAGTTGGTAAGCAGGATAAGAAATAAGAAATATAAAATTGATTTAAAGTATAAGTTAGGAGATTATAATGGATTTTTTAGTTAATTACTACAGTTCCTTCCTATCAGGGACTGGCATAACAATAGGACTGTCATTCTTGGCCCTGTTCTTGGGTTTCTTTGTAGGATTGATAGCATGTATAGGAAAGATATCTAATTCAAAAGTAGCTAGCATTATAGCTAGTATATATATTGAAGTCATAAGGGATACGCCACTTATGATTCAGCTAGCTATAATATATTTTGGACTACCATCACTAGGGGTTAATTTCCCAAGCTTGTTTGGTCTACCAGAAGAGTTTACAGCGGGTGTATTTGCCCTTACCCTAAACTCAGGTGCCTATGTAGCAGAGATTATGCGTTCTGGTATCCAGGCTGTCAATAAGGGACAGATGGAAGCCAGCCGATCTCTAGGACTTAATTACTGGCAGGCAATGAGGTATGTAATAGTACCTCAGGCAGTGAAAAACATACTGCCAGCCCTAGCAAATGAGTTTATATCACTAATCAAGGAGTCAGCTATAGTGTCTGTAGTTGGTATTACAGACCTTACTTTCTTTGCATCATCAGTGAAGAATTCAACTGGTGACTTCTTTGGACCATATATATTTGCTGCGGTGGTATATTTTGTAATTACATTTACGCTATCAAAGCTAGTAGGTCTACTAGAAAAGAAGATGTCAACAGAAAGGTAGGAAGAGCTATGAATGAAAAAGAAGTACTATTGGAATTAAAAAATCTTAAAAAATCATTTGGTAACCTAGATGTTATCAAGGGGATTGACCTAGAAATAGATAAGGGAGACATCCTGGTAATAGTTGGACCATCAGGTTCTGGTAAGTCTACTGTACTAAGGTGTATGAACCTACTTGAAGAGCCTACAGGTGGTCAGATAATATTTGAAGGCCAGCCTATAACATCAGGCAAGGGTATAGACAAGACTAGGGAAAAAATAGGTATGGTATTCCAGAACTTCAACCTATTCCCAAACAAGACTATAATGGACAATATCACCCTAGCGCCTATGAAGGTCAAGGGCAAATCCAAGGAAGAGGCGGAGAAAAAGGCAGTAGAGCTACTAAAGAGGGTAGGCCTGATAGACAAGAAGGATGCCTATCCAGCCCAGTTATCAGGTGGCCAGCAGCAGCGTATAGCAATAGCTAGGGCCCTTGCTATGGAGCCGGATATGATGCTGTTTGACGAGCCCACATCAGCCCTAGACCCAGAGATGGTAAAGGAAGTTCTTGATGTAATCAAGGAGCTTGCCCAAGAAGGTATGACAATGGCCATAGTTACCCATGAGATGGGCTTTGCCAAGGAAGTAGCAGACAGGGTAATATTTGTAGATGGCGGTGTAATTGTTGAGGATGGTACACCAGCAGAGGTATTTGAATCTCCTAAGACAGACAGGACAAAAGAATTCTTTGCCAAGGTATTGATATAGCAGCTAGAGTGGTTTTCCATCACTAAAATATAAAATCCTTATAATCCTAGAAGACCATTAATGTTACTATTTTAGTTATGTTAATGGTCTTTTAGATGCCATTTATTTGATGATATTTATATAAAGCTAAAATGACCATCCTATCATAATCTGAAAGGATGGTCATTTGTATATTTTTATTTTTCTCCGTTCACATAGTAGTCTATTAGACTATCAAAGGTATCTTCCCTGTATAGTCCGGTTGATTCTACTGTTTTTCCCGTCTTGTGGTCCCTCATATATACATTTAGGGACGCTAGTTTTAGACGTTTCTGGAAGATATTTTGTTTCTTTTCCACCATATCTATCCTCGTATAGGGGATTATCTCTGTAGATTTTGACATTATGCCCCTGATTATGACCAATTTTTTTGGTGACATATATACATTGGTCATGTTGGTAGATACTATTGCCTCCACAGCTACTAGGATAAAGGCTCCTATTACAGATAAGAATAGGACTATAGGGTTTGGGTTTATAAGGTATACAATCGCTAAAACCAAGGGTAGCAACAAGATATTTCTCGTAAGTTTGTATCTGTAGATTATATCAAGCGGCTTTTCTATATAGGCTTCCCTTGGCTTGTCCTTAAAGATTGTTGTATCTTTAGTTTTTGTGGTCTCTTTAGAGTTGCTTTTTTCCGTGTCTATGTAGTCTATCACTAGGCCAGCATCACTAGCAAATTTTTCTAGCTGGTTATTTTTCATATAGAGGCTGACTAGGTTTCCCTCTCCTGACATATTGCCCATACCTATTACATCGATGCTGATGCACTTAAATCCAAGTAACCTAGCGACAAGGTCTTGCCTTGTGGATACAGATATTATGTTTTTTCTAGCTATATCAAAGGACTTGACCTCTGTAAGACCATGGGATATATGGATATTTTCAGAGTCAGCTACTACCCTCAGGCCATAAAAATCATTTAGACCTGTTATAAAGTCCTTTATAATAATCAATATGGATATAAATAGTAGTCCATCCTTGTTATTTAGACTAGATACAATACCGGAGCAAAACATGATGATTGTAAATGGTCCGGCTGAAAGTAAGACGTGTCTAATCACCTGGTTGATACTGAACTTGTAGTCAAAGCTTGTATTTTCGGAGCTTATGCAAGTCTTGGATGCCGATTCTATTTTATCAGTTTCAATATTTTCTAGCGGAGAATTTACAAGTCCAAGGTTGTAGTTTTTGATTCTGTTCTTTAAGTCCATGGCATCAGATTTTTTCATCGTTATAGAATAATCTTCTGTCATGGCTGTTTCAGATGAATTGATGTCTATTTTTACGTCCTTTAGGCCACAGATCATATATAGTATGCCAGAGTTTAGGTTGACGTTGGATATATGAGATAGGGGTACTTCCTTGGATTCCTTTTTTAAGAGTCCCTTGTACTCAGACTTGATACTAGTTTTTTCAAGTATTAGCCTAGTATTTTTCCATTTTAGGGTCTTGTAGGTTAGTAGGATGGCTACAATCAAGGGTTGTGCTGCTACTATCAATATAATAATCATGGAAATCTTTGTAGAGAAGTCTCCGCTTTTAAAGTCTCTTAGAGTCTCGTGTATAAAAGACATGGTCCAGTCTTTTGAAAAGTACAGAATCAAGAGGTAGCTAAATAAGAGACCGCCTACATCCCTTAGGATTGATATGGGTATATAAAGGGGGCTGTAACGATAAACTTTTTTATCTGCCATTTACTCATCCTCCTTGTTTTGTGCCTGGATAAGGGCTATTTCATGGATGATATTTTTTAAGTTATCGGCTATTTCTAAGGCCTCTTCTAACTCTATATATTCAAGAACCATATCTCCTCCAGCAGTTACTATATGTATATCAGCTAGACCAAAGAGCCTATTTATCCAATCAGATTCTATGTTTATCTGCTGCATACGCCTTATGGGTACTACCTGTCTCTCTATATTTATAATTCCAGTTATCTTGTCTACGCTAAGGTCACTGATCCTATAGGCATGTCTCTTGTAGCCGATTGTTGGAGAGAGTAGTATTTTAAGAACTGGTATGGCAAGTATTAGTAAAAACACTAGGTCCAAAGACCTATGTATTGGCCTTGTTATTTCAAAAAGATGTACTATGGTTCTTATGACTATTAGTATTAGTGCAACTATCAGGCTGATCTGTATTGATGACAATACCATAGCTATTTTTGCCTTGGGGTTTAACTTTTTGTAGCTTTGCTCCATTTGGTCCTCCTGAGTTTTATTATTTGAATTTGACTTGAGCTATATACTTTTGAGTTCTATACTGAGCTATATACTCATAAGCTATATACTGAGGTAGATATTCTTGCTATATACTAAAGCAGGTTTAGGGATTTTAGGGCGAATATCCATAGGGTAAATGTAACTGATGAGAATAGGGTAGTCAAGACAACTATATTGGACATAAGTATGTGGTCATTGTCCATCTCCTTTGCCATTACATATCCAGATATTGCTGATGGTGCTCCTAGCATAATTAGGATTGCTATAAGGCTAGGTCCCCTGAAACCTAGGTATACTGCTAGTGGTATAAAGGCAAGTGGCAACAAGACTAGCTTGATTAGGCTTGCCATAGCAGCTGGTATGAGCCTGGATTTTATATCAGTCATCTTGAAATTGGCACCTAGAGATATTAGCATTAGGGGAACACCTGCAGCCCCTATTGTTTTGACTGGTTTAAGAACTATTGGCGGTAGGTCTATATTTAGTAGACATACAAGAAATCCTACCATTATACCTATAATAAGTGGATTTTTGATTATAGATTTTAAGATAGTTTTTAGGTTGAGAGCCTTTTTTTGACCTCCATTGTACTTGTTTGCAGAAACAGTCAGTATAACAACTGAAAATGCATTGAATATAGGAACAGAGGCGAGTATCATCATAGGCACCATGCCAGAGTTACCGTATATATTTAGGGCGAAGGGCATACCCAAAATAGCAGCACTACCCCTGACAGAACCCTGCGTAAAGGATCCTACCATGGTCTTGTCTTTAACAAAGGCAGCTGACAAGATCCACATTATAAAGAACATTGCAAGAGTTACCAAAAAGCAAAAAACTATAAATTTGACATTGTCTGCAAATTTGACCTTTATAGTAGCTATATCGACCATAAGTACAAGCGGCAGACATACGTAGAAGGCCAGCTTGTCTGAAACACTCGTCCACTTCTCGTCAATAATTCCCAACTTTATAAATAATTTACCTGATATTATAACTATAAAAACAGGTATTGTTGCGTTTAGGGCAAATATAAAATTTTCCAAGATATCACCTCATTATTTAATATATAGTTTATAGTAAAATAATTATTATGTAAAGAATAAATCCATCTCTATATTTATGGATTTAACTAATAAAACTACTTTTTAGTATAGCACACATAAAATAGGCATACAAGTTGGATAGAACTAGATAAAAGATAAGTTGGTCTACCTAATATACATATATATATGATATAATAAAGTGTTAAAAGGAGTGATAAAATGAAGGCTTATTTAGACAATAGTGCAACTACAAAGCCATATAAGGAAGTTGTCGAAGAGATGGTATTGGCCCTTACAGAGGACTATTATAATCCGTCGGCTGCCTATAGGAATGGTTTTACGGTTGAAAAGAAGATAAAGAGTATTAGACAGAATATAGCTAGGAGCCTAGGTGTAGAGGACAAACATATAGTATTTACATCAGGAGGCACTGAGTCAAACAATGCAATCATAAACAGTGTTGCCAAGCTCAATAAAAAGAGAAGAAATCATATCATAACAAGCCAGATTGAGCATCCGGCTGTTTTGAATACAATAGCAGCCCTAGAGGAAGAGGGATTTGAAGTTACAAGACTAGGAGTTGACCAAAGTGGTAGGATCAACCTCGACGAATTAAGGGCAAGCATAAATGATAGGACTTGTCTTGTCAGTATTATGTATGTAAATAATGAGATAGGAGTAGTAGAGCCTGTAGAGGAAATAGCGAGACTTATCAAGTCTATAGACCCTGATATATACTTCCATGTTGATGCTGTCCAGGCCTATGGAAAGATAAACTACAAGTTGTCAGATATTGATATAGATTTTATGAGTGTTAGTGCCCACAAGATACATGGTCCTAAGGGAGTCGGATTTATGTATATTAGGGACCTGAACAAGTTTTATCCACTTATAAGGGGTGGTGGTCAGGAGTCAAATATGAGACCTGGAACTGAAAATGTGCCTGGTATATATGGTCTAGGCAAGGCCGTAGAGATATTATTTGACGATTTGGACTCTAAGATAGACAAGATGAAGTCTATGCGTGACTACTTATATTCACAAATAGAGGCTAATATCAAGGATATAAGGCTAAATTCAGACCTTGAAAAAGGAGTATGTCACATCTTGAGCGTGTCTTTCAAGGGGGTAAAGGGTGAGGTGTTACTTCACTACCTAGAGGAAGATGATATATGTGTATCTACAGGGTCTGCTTGTTCATCCAAGAAAAAGGGGTCTCATGTCCTAAATGCCATAGGTCTAGATTCAGAATATATAGATGGGACAGTGAGATTTAGTTTATGTTATGAGACTAGCAAGGAAGAGATAGACTATGCAGTTGAAAAATTAAAGAATTATGTAGAAACAATAAGGCTCCTATCAGGAAGAAATAGAAGAAGGTAATATTATAATATGAGAAAAGGAGAATAAATGTACAATATATTAATAGCAAAATACGGTGAGATAGGTGTAAAGGGCAAGAATAGGTACCTATTTGAAAACAAGCTTATAAGAAATATCAGAAATATGTTAAAGTCTATAGGTGAATTTCATGTATATAAGGAGTACGGAAGAATATATATAGATGTAGATGATACCAACTACCTAAAGGCTATGGACGAGGTAAGAAAGGTATTTGGAGTTGTGGGAGTTTGTCCTGCTATAAAAAGAGAGAAGGACTATGATGTCTTAAAGGAGACAGCCCTTGAATTATTAAAGGAAAAAGTAGAAAAAGGAAATATTGAAACATTCAAGATAGCATCAAAGAGGGGGGACAAGTCTTTTAAGTTTACTTCTCAGGAGATGTCTATAGATATAGGTGGCTTTGTACTGTCAAACCTAGATAACAAGTCTGTAAAGGTAGATGTTAGAAATCCTCAGATAACTATAACTTGCGAGTATAGAAATGAGCATACCCTAGTCTATGCAGATTCTGTTGCTGGTTACGGTGGTCTTCCTCTTGGAACAAATGGCAAGGCTATGTGCCTTCTATCAGGTGGTATAGACTCACCTGTATCTTCATGGATGGTAGCCAAAAGAGGAGTGGATATAGAGGCAGTTCATTTCCATTCGTATCCTTTCACAAATGAAAGGTCTCAGGAGAAGGTTAGGGACCTAGCTAGGATCCTATCAAAGTACTGTGGACCTATCAAGCTACATATGGTAAACACTCTAGATATACAAAAGGCAATAGCAGAAAATTGTAATGAAGAAGAGACTACAATCCTATCTAGAAGATTTATGATGAGAATAGCCCAGCAAATAGGTGAATCAAGGTACTGTACTGCCCTTGTAACAGGTGAGTCTATAGGTCAGGTTGCATCTCAGACTATGCAGGGATTATATTGTACTAATGCATCTGTAACTATGCCTGTATTTAGACCGCTAATAGCAATGGACAAGATAGATATTATAAAGATTGCAGAAGATATTGGAACTTATGAGACATCTATTATACCTGAAGCAGACTGCTGTTCACTATTCTCACCTAAAAAGCCAGTCACTAAGCCAAGACTTGAGAGAATAGAAAAATCAGAGACTAAGTTGGATGTTGAAGGACTAATAAAATCAGCAATAGAAAATTCAGTTATGGAAACTATATCATTTGAATAGATAAAGAAGGTGAAACCATGGCAGATAAAGCCTTAAAGAAGAACAACATAAAAAAAGTAGCCCTTATATTTGAGGGCGGAGGTATGAGGTGTGCTTTTTCGTCGGGCATTGCCAATAGTTTGGTAGAAAATAACTTATTTTTTGACTATATAGCCGGTATATCAGCGGGTACATCAACCTTAGTAAACTATATGACAAGGGACCCTAAGAGGACTAAGGATAGTTTTGTAGGTATTGTAGATGATCCACAGTTTGCAGGATGGTCTTACTTTATAAAGGGGAAGGGATTTTTTAATGCCGAGTATGTATATGAGCATACAGCCTATCCCGGTGGTAGTCTACCTTTAAATTATGAAGACTTCTCTTCAAATCCAGCCTTTTATAGGATTGTAGCCTATGATGTAAAGACAGGAAGGGCTAAGAACTTTTCAAGAGATGATGTGTCCAGCCTATCAGATCTTACAAAGATAGTAAGGGCGTCATCTTCCCTACCGATAGTAATGCCATACACAAAGATAGATGATAAAGTTTACTACGATGGTGGTCTTACAGGTGGAATACCTATAGATATAGCTATTGAAGATGGTTTTGACAAGTTCTTTATTGTTAGGACTCAAGAGAGGGGTTATAGAAAACCACAAGTAAAACACCCTAAAATGACGAGGACATACTTCAAGAAATTTCCTAATGTTGCAGAGGCTATAATAGCAAGGCCTGATATATATAACAAGCAGTGTGACATGGTTGAAAAGCTTGAAGAAGAAGGGAAAGCCTATGTTGTATATCCAGATATTATGCCCATAAAAAATAGGGAGTTGGATAGGGAAAAACTTGAAGCTATCTATGAAATGGCCCTAGACATGGGCAAAAGAGATATAGACAAGTGGAAGAATTTTTTGAGTGACTATGTCGAGGACTAGAAACATATAAGAGTTTAATAATATAAAAAATATAGAGTAGTCATTGTGGCATATCTTGATTTAAGGATTTGCGCTGACTACTCTTTTTCTTTACATAAAATATTTGGAGAGGTAAACTAGTCCAAATAAAAGTACTAGACAGATTACAATTATTATCATAAGAGTATTAAGACCTCTTATTTTTTTCATATGTCTTGCCACTTCTTTCTCTTCATTTTTTTTGTCTAAGTATTTGCTCATATAGTCTCCTGTTCACATATAAAATTTATATATTAAATAGCTTCAACTCAATGTGAAAATATAGATGTATAGTTGAAGATTAATAATATAAATACATAAATTCTTGATAATATAACTGTATACAAGAAATGATAATACAATTAGAGAATAAATTCAAGTGCCAAAATCCTAAACTAGACAAAATATTTTGTTGACACTAGTTAAAATAAATAATAATATAAAAGATGAAAATTAAGCGAATCGGAGGCTAGATTATGAACCTGCAGATGTTGGAAAAGATAATAAGAAACATAGATAATCCAGCTATCATTTTTGACAAGAAGAGAAACCTAATATCAAAGAACAAGCAGTTCGATCAGGTATATGAAGTCTTGAATATAGCCACAGGTGGAGATCTTAGTAAGGTTGAACTAGAGATGAGGGAGTCTAATGTAAGAGGCACTAAGGGGGTTAGGATTAAAGATACTAACTTAATTGGTAGGGAACACAAGATAGTATCTTCAGATGGAGAAAAATACTATCTATATATTTTTAATAGATTGCTGATACTTGATGATCTTATATCAAATGTTATAGAGCATATTGACGAAATTGTTGTCTTGTTTGATGAAAATGGTACCCTGAGAAAGATGAATGCTATATGTGATGAGCTTCTACCTTTCAAAAGGAAAGATGTACTCAGAAAAAATATAAATGAATTAGTCGGCATGGATTTGGTGGAAAACCCTATCATCATAGAAATGATAGAAAAAAAAGAAAAGGTATATAGGGAAATTGTATATCCAGATGGGAGGGTGATTTCATATACAGCAATACCTATCATAGACAAAGATTCTACATTCAGGGGAGGTATTCTGACAGGCAGAGATGTTTCAAGACTTCTGAATATAGCAAAAAAAGGGTCATCTAAAAAAATAGAGGTGACAGAATATATTAGTAAGAGCCATGAAATAGACAAAATAAAATCTATAATAGCTAGGATAGCCCCCTCTGATACACCAGTATTTATAATGGGGGAATCAGGCGTAGGTAAGGAGATAATAGCAAACACTGTCTGTAACCAGTCCAAAAGAAGAGATAAAAACTTTGTAGCCATAAACTGTGCTTCCATTCCTAGTGAGCTTATAGAGTCTGAGTTGTTTGGTTATGAAAAGGGAGCCTTCACGGGAGCTAAAAAAGATGGAAAAATTGGTCTTATTGAATCTGCAGATGGGGGTACGGTATTTCTTGATGAGATTGGTGAGTTGCCACTTGAGACCCAAAAAAAACTTCTCAGGGTAATACAGGAAAACTCAATTATGAGAATTGGATCCATAAAGCCTAAAAAAGTGGATGTAAGGTATATTTGTGCTACCAACAAGACTCAGGCTGAACTAAGAGACCCGAAAATTTTCAGGAAGGACCTCTACTATAGACTTAGTGTAATTCCAATAGTTATACCACCCCTTAGGGAGAGAAAAGAGGATATACTGGAGATAAGTGACTTTTATATTGAGTACTTCAATGAGAGGTACAGCAGGAGGATAATACTTACAGATGAGGCAAAAAATATATTGATGGAAAATCCTTGGGAGGGAAATATCAGAGAGCTTAGGAATGTAATTGAAAGATTGGTTATCCTATCTCCACATGAAAAAATCTACAAGGACCAATTAGATAGGGTTATGACTTTGGGTAGTATTGACCATCTTGGGTATGAAGAGGCAGACGACAGAAAACCAGAAGATGGATATACGACTATAGAAGACCCACATAATCATATTGGAGATGGCTTAACTGATATATGCGATGATTCAATAGTGCTTAGGAATATAAAAAATATAGATGAGGCCCATAGGATTGTAGAGGAAGAGTTACTTAGAAGGGCAGTAAAAAAATACGGTAATATAACAAAGGCGGCAAAGTCTCTTGGTATAAACCCTTCTACGGTTTACAGAAAAATAAAGAGCGGATATATAAACTTATAAAATGGATATGTCAAATAATCAAAAATCTATAGATTATTTGGCATATTTTCTGCTATTCCTTAGAATGTATAGTTATATACTATTACATATTAAAAAAAGGAGGAGTAGTAGAATGAAAAAGAAAGGTAAAATTGGATCTTTGGCTGCAATATTTGGTGTAGCAGCGGTATTATTTGGTTCTCATGCAGGCGGTGGTTTTGCTACGGGTAATCAAGAAACCCAGTACTATGTTCAGTTTGGGTGGACAGCACCCTTAACTGCAGTACTTGCTATGTTGCTTTTGACGGCCACTATGAGAGAGGCCATTGTAATGTATAACAACTTCAAATGTAAGAACTATAAGGAATTATTTCACGAATTATGGAGACCCTATACAAAATTAGAAATTGTGTGGGAGATATACTATTATCTAATGGTTATAATAGCAGTTGGTGCAGTAATAGCAGGTGCTTCAGCTGTTTTTCAAACAATGGGCATCCCATATATAGTATCGGTACTTATAGTGGGTTTAGTCCTATTGTTCTTGACTATCTATGGTGCGGTCGTAGTATCAAGTGCTGCAGGTATTATGTCTATTGTGATAATGATTTGTTGTTTATTGATATTTGTAACTGGCATCAGGTTGAAAACTCCTGAAATATCAAGGATTCTATCAAATTATGAATTTTGGGGAGGCAGCAAGCTAAAGCCATTTGTGCTTATATTTACATATGCAGGTTTCCAATCTGTTGTAATACCATCTTTAGCTGTTTCATCTAGGGAACTGCTAAAGAATGAAAAAGAAGCAACAAAGGCTATGGTCCTATCATTTTTCATGAATGCCATAGCCCTAGCCCTTGCTGTAACTATGTTGCTTGGTTGGTTCAAGGATTTTAGCCAGGCTGGTCAGTTGACACTTCCAACTCTTTATGTTGCTAAACATACTGGAAATGACTTTATAGCTGTTGCCTATCAAGTATCTCTTTTCCTATGTTTGATGTCTACAGGAGTAACTTGTATCTTTGGGCTTGTAAATAGGTTTGAAGACTACGAGAAATTGATGTTTTTAAAGTCTAGAACTAAGAGAAGGGCCTTTACAGCGGTTGCAATAATGATAATAGCTATGCTAATTTCTCTAACAGGGCTTAGCAATATAGTTAAGTATGGCTATGGATATTGTGGTTATCTGGGTATAGTATCGATTGTAATACCATTTTTGACCATTGGTGTTTATAAGAACAGAAAGTTTAAAAAAGAACATCCTAACCATGTATGGACTGGATCTGAAGAAAATAGGGAATAACTAGTTGGATCAAATTTATAAAAATTATTTGCATGAAATCAGATATAGTTTGAGCTCACAAATTAATTTGCAAAAAGCAAAAATTTGCATAATGCAAAAGATATTTTTATAACAATAATAAACAGGTTTTATAGAAATAATCATATAATTATCAAGTGATAAGTAGTGATTTTATTAAAAGTGGTGCTTTTATTAGAGTAAGAGCATCACTTTTTTTAGTTCTTGATTAATAAAGCAATTTTGCAAAATGCAAAAAAATACTTGGCTAAAGCTGATAAATAAATATAAAAATAAACTATTTATCATATTTAAAGTCGAATATAGGCGTATTAAAAAAATATTTGTATAAGTTTGACTCATATATAGGGGGATTATATACCTATATAGAATTGATATACTTGTGTACTACAAGCCTTTTAAATGCTAGTTTTCATATATAAATTTTGTAAACAATTATCAGTAAATTTTAGTCTATTAGGAGATTTTATAAATAAAAAAATAACAAAAATATAAAAGGTGGCATGCTTCTTGCTATATATAAGGCAGGAAGAGGAACTTCTGATAAATTACTAAATAACACTAGGAGGTAGAGTTATGTCAAAGAAAGGTTTGCCATTAGAAGGCATAAGAGTTATCGAGTATGCAAACTTTGTTGCTGCTCCAGTATGTGGTAGAATACTAGCAGATTGGGGTGCTGAAGTAATCAAGATTGAGCCAAGCTTTGGAGATTCAATGAGAATTGTTGGTATCCAGTGGTGCTTCCCAGCTAAAGAAGATGAAAACCCGATGTTTGAAATAGAGAACGCAGGTAAAAAAGATATCGTAATCGACACTAACACTAAGGAAGGTGTAGAAATTATATATAAGTTACTTGAAAACGCAGATGTTTTCTTAACTAACACTAGGCAGAAGGCCCTAGACAAGTCTGGCCTAAACTACGAAGAAGTAAAGAAGAGAGCTCCACATATCATATATGCTCACTTACTAGGATATGGGGAAAAGGGTCCTGCTAAGGATAACCCAGCATTCGACTATACAGCTTACTATGCAAGAGGTGGTGTAGCAGCATCTCTAATGGAAAAGGGAACTTCTCCAGCCAACCCAGTTGCAGGTCTTGGTGACCATTATGCGGGTCTTGGTCTAGCAGGTGGTGTAGCAGCAGCTCTTTACAAGAGAAAAGAAACAGGCAAGGGCGAAAGAGTTACTGTTTCTCTATTCCACACAGCAGTATTTGGTATGGGTATCATGGTATCTGCAGCTCATTACGGATATAGAATGCCAATATCTAGAAAGAACCCACCAAACCCACTAAACACTACATTCAAGTGTTCTGATGACAGATGGATTCAGATAGCATTCTTCCAGTATGACAAGTGGTTCCCTAAATTCTGTGATGAAGTAATCGAAAGACCAGACCTAAAGGATACTAAGTATTCAACTCTAAGAAGTGCTGTTAACTATGTTGAAGAGTTCGTTGAAATGATGGAAGTTGAATTTGCAAAGAGACCGGTTGATGAATGGTGTGATAGACTTCAGAGCGCAGGAATCCCTTACGAAAAACTTGCTACAACTGAAGAAGTGCTTGAAGATCCTCAGTGTTGGGAAAATGGGTACCTACACAGACATACTTTCGAGAGTGGACACGAAGGCGTTATATTCAACACTCCAGTAATGTTTACAGAGGCTCCAAAGCCAGAATATGTTAGGGCACCAAAGCTTGGTGAACACACTAAAGAAGTTCTAGCTGAAGCTGGTATAGGTGATGCTGAATTAGAGGAGTTAAAGGAAAAGAAGGTAATTCTTTAATATATAAAAGAATCGGTACGTAATAATAGTTAAGATTATTATATAGAAAGTAGACCAGGTGTCGCCCCACCTGGAACCTACTATCTTAGTAGATATGGAGGTATTAAAGTGGAAGCAAATGAAGTAAAAAAGGACGCAAAAACAGCCATAGCTGACTTACTACAAGCACAGTATGACAATGCATTTAAAGATAAAGAAGCAGGAAAGCCAATAGGTTGGGCTACTTCTGTTTTCCCTCAGGAATTGGCAGAAGCATTTGACCTACAGTTATTATATCCAGAAAACCACGCAGCGGGTGTTGCAGCCAAGAGAGAATCTCTTGAACTTTGTGAATTATCTGAGGCTCAGGGATATTCAAATGACCTATGTGCATATGCTAGAACAAACTTTGGTGTTTTGATAAAGGGTCACTCAGATGCTCTACCAATGCCAGAACCAGATTTTCTATGTTGCTGTAACAACATATGTGGAGAGGTTGTTAAATGGTATGAAAATATATCTAGAGAACTAAATATACCACTTATAATGATAGAAACACCTTATAACTTTGATGACGAAATAAGTGAAGAAAGAGTTAAGTATATGAGAGGGCAGTTCGATGAGGCTATAAAGCAATTCGAAAAGATTTCTGGAAAGAAGTTCGACCCTAAGAAACTCGAAGAAGTAATGAAGATATCTTCTGAAAACGGTAAGTTATGGAAGTATTCAATGAGTCTTCCAGAAGGAAACTTCCCATCTCCAATGAATGGATTTGACCTATTTAACTACATGGCGGCAATAGTTGCAGCTAGAGGTAAAAAGGAAACTACAGAAGCCTTCAAATTGCTGATTACAGAGCTTGAAGAAAATGCTAAAACTGGAGCTACATCATTTAGGGGTGAAGAGAAGTACAGAATCATGATGGAAGGCATACCTTGCTGGCCATCAATAGGATTCAAGATGAAGTCACTAGCTAAAAAGGGTATCAACATGACTGGTTCAGTTTATCCTCATGCTTGGGCACTTTGTTACGAAGCAAATGACCTAGATGGAATGGCTAGGGCCTATAGTTCAATGTTCAATAATGTAAACATTGAGAAGATGGTTGACTATAGAGTAAACGCTCTAAAGGATGGTAACTGTCATGGAGCACTTTATCACATGAATAGATCTTGTAAGATAATGTCTTTTGTTCAGTACGAAATGCAAAGAAGAGTAGCTGAAAAAACAGGACTTCCGTATGCGGGCTTTGATGGTGACCAGGCCGACCCAAGAAACTTTGCACAGGCACAGTTTGAAACAAGAGTGGAAGGTCTTGTAGAAGTTATGGAAGAAATAAAGAACAAAGGAGGCGCTCAGTAATGGCTGTTAAGGATATACTAGAAAAATTAGAACATGCATCAAATAATCCTAAGGAATTGTTAAAGGGATATGTAACTCAGGGTGATAAGGTAGTTGGATGTCTTCCAGTTTATACACCTGAAGAGATAGTGCACGCTGCAGGCCTAGTTCCAATGGCTATATGGGGTGGAAACACTACTATAGAAAAGGCTAAGCAGTACTTCCCAGCTTTCTGTTGCTCAATAATGCAGTCAACTTTGGAATATGGTTTAAAGGGAAGTTACGATGAACTATCAGCTGTTATCATACCGGGTATGTGTGATACACTAAACGCCATGACTCAGGTATGGAAGTCTGGTACAAAGATTCCTATGATATGTCTGACATATCCACAGTCAAGAAAGATACAGGCTGGTGTAGATTTTCTTAAGTCTGAATTCAAGAATGTAAAGACTAAGCTAGAGGAATTAGTTGGTCATGAAATAAGTGAGGAATCAATTATAAAGAGTATAGAAATATACAACGAACACAGACGTGTAATGAAGGAGTTTGTTGAGTTAGTTCCTAACTATCTAAATACAATCACTCCTTATATGAGAAATGCCGTTATAAGAAGTGGATGCTTTATGAAAAAGGAAGATCATACTGATCTAGTTAAGGAATTGATTAAGGAACTAAAGGCTATGCCAAAAGAAGACTTCAAGGGCAAGAAGATAATAACTTCAGGAATAATATTAGATGACAAGGGAATTTTAGAAGTTCTTGAAAGCAATAATATAGCTGTAGTTTATGACAATATTGCCCAGGAAACAAGACAGTTTAGAACACTTGTACCAGAAGGTGGCGATGCACTTGAAAGATTGGCTAAACTATGGGCTGAAATCGAAGGATGTTCACTTGCCTATGATCCTCAGAAATTAAGAGGTAAGATGGTCCTTGAAGATGCTAAGAGATTAGGCGCAGATGGTGCAATTTATGCACTTATGAAGTTCTGTGATCCAGAAGAGTATGACTATCCAATTTTCAAAAAGGATATGGAAGAAGATGGTCTACCACATCTTTTAATAGAAATAGAACAGGGAACAACTAGTATAGAGCAGTTAAGAACAAGAATCCAAACTTTTGCTGAAATATTAGCGTAAAAAAATTTAGTCGGAGGTAAAAAATGATATTTAAAAAAGAGCACGAATTGGTGAGAAAATCTATAAAAGATTTTTGTGAACGAGAGTTATACAATACTGATTTAGCTGAAAAGATGGATAGAGAAGGTCTTGAAATGCCTAAGGAATTCCTTGATAAGTTAGCTAAATACAAATTTATTTGCCCAATAGTTCCAAGAGAATTCTCTGGTGCAGGTGCAGACTATGTATCTTATGCAATAATAATGGAAGAATTATCTAGAGCAGATGCATCTTCTGGTACTTATTTAACAGCTGGTGCTTCACTAGTTGCCCTACCACTTATAAACTTTGGTACAAAGGAACAGAAGGAAAAATACCTAAAGCCACTTGCTGAAGGTACTAAGGTTGGTGCATTTGGTCTTACAGAACCAGGAGCTGGTTCAGATGCTGGTGCAACAGCTACTACTGCAGTTCTTGATGGAGACCACTATATCCTAAATGGTAGAAAGTGCTGGATAACAAATGCTCCATTCTGTGACTTTGCTATAGTAACAGCTGTTACTGAAAAAGGCAAGGGAACAAAGGGGATATCTACTTTCATAGTTGAAGCTGGTTGGGAAGGTTTCTCTCACGGAGCTCATGAAGACAAGATGGGTATCAGGGGTACAAGAACTTCTGACCTTATATTCGAAAATGTTAAGGTACCAAAGGATAACCTACTTGGTAAAGAAGGTAAAGGTTTCGTAGTAATGATGAATACACTTGAAGCTGGTAGAATAGGTGTTGCTGCTCAGGCTGTTGGTGTTGCTCAGAGTGCACTTGACGAAGCTATCAAATATACAAAAGAAAGAGTTCAGTTTGGTAAGCCTCTATCAGCTTTCCAGAACACTCAGTTTACAATAGCAGATATGGCTACAAAGGTTGAAGCTGCAAGACTATTAGTTTATCAGGCAGCTCAGTTAAAGGACGACGGTCAGTCTCCAGCGATTGCATCTTCTATGGCCAAGTTCTACGCTGCTGAAGTAGCAAATGAAGTAGCTTACAAGGCTTTACAGTTACATGGTGGTTACGGATACGTTAAGGACTACAGAATAGAAAGAATTTACCGTGATGCTAGAATACTTTCAATATATGAAGGTACTTCTCAGGTACAGCAGATAGTAATAGCAGGAAAACTATTAAAATAGAGGGTGGTGTGAATTTTGAAGATTATTGTATGCGTAAAGCAAGTTCCAGATACGACAGAAGTTAAGATAGACAAGAAAACTAACACATTAATAAGAGAAGGTGTTCCAAGTATATTAAACCCAGATGATGCCAATGCACTAGAACAGGCTCTAGCTATAAAGGACAAGATGGAAGATGTCCATATAACAGTGGTTTCTATGGGACCTCCTCAGGCAGATGTTATGCTAAGAGAATGCCTAGCTATGGGTGCTGATGAAGCAGTTCTTGTAAGTGATAGGGCATTTGGTGGTTCAGATACATGGGCAACATCTAATGCTATAGCTTCAGCTATCAGGAAAATAGGTGAATACGACATCATATTTGCTGGTAGACAGGCAATAGACGGTGATACAGCTCAGGTTGGACCACAGATATCAGAAAAACTAGACATACCTCAGGTTACATACGTTGAGGGTATGGAAATAGTTGGCGACAAGGTAAAAGTACAAAGACAGTTAGAAGATGGATACGAAATAATCGAAGCTCCAATGCCAGTACTTCTTACAGCAGTTAAGGAACTTAATGAACCGAGACACATGTACATAGATAAGATTTTTGATGCCTATAAGAAGGAAATACCGGTATTTTCAATAAATGATGTTGATATTACTCCAGAACAGGTTGGTCTAAAGGCTTCTCCAACAAGAGTGTTTAGGTCATTTACACCAGAAGTAAAGGGTCAGGGTGAAATTTTACGGGGTTCTGATAAGGAAGTAGCTGCTAGACTAGTAAGCGAATTCAAGAAGGCACACATTATATAGTAGGTATTAGGAGAAGATTATTATGGATAGAGTAGATATTACACAGTACAAAGATATATGGGTTTTTGCCGAACAGAGACAGGGAAAAATCACTCCAGTGGTAATAGAACTACTAGGAGAAGGTAGAAAGCTAGCTGATGTTAAGGGTATAAAGCTTAATGCTATACTACTAGGTAAGGATGTAGAAAATCTGGCTCAGGAATTGATTTCTTACGGAGCAGAAAAGGTATACCTAGCTGATGACGAATTATTGGAGAATTATACAACTGATGGATATACAAAGGTTATAGTTGATGCTATAGGTCAAATAAAACCAGAGATAGTACTTGTCGGTGCTACTAATATAGGAAGAGACCTTGCACCTAGAATAGCATCTAGATTAAATACAGGTCTTACGGCAGACTGTACTAAGCTAGAAATAGACGAAGAAGATGGTAAGATCAAGCAGACAAGACCTGCATTTGGTGGTAATATAATGGCTACAATAATATGCCCAGACAACAGACCACAGATGTCAACAGTTAGACCTGGAGTTATGGACAAGGCTCTAAAGGATGAAACTAGAACTGGTGAGGTTGTAAAGTTAAATATAGACCTTAAGGAATCTGATATCAGAACTAAGGTTTTAGAAATAGTAAAATCAGCCCATGAAAAAGTATCTCTAACAGATGCCAATATAATAGTATCTGCTGGTAAGGGGCTAGGAACTCCAGATGGATTTGAACTTATTAAGCAGTTAGCTGACAAGCTTGGTGGAGTAGTCGGTTCTTCAAGAGCTGCAGTTGATGCTGGTTGGATAGACAGAAGCCACCAGGTGGGACAGACTGGTGTTACAGTAAAACCTAACGTATATATAGCTTGTGGTATATCAGGAGCTATACAGCATTTGGCTGGTATGAAAGATTCAGACATAATTGTCGCTATAAATAAGGATGCAGATGCACCGATATTTAATGTTGCAGATTATGGTATAGTAGGAGACTTATACAAGGTTATCCCAGAAATAATTGAAGCTATAGACAGTGTTGCAAAATAGTATAGATACAGTATATAGTATTTTTTGATGATAATTTATAAAAAGCATAGAGTAGTTGCAAACAATATAGGAGGGTTAGTATGAGAATTTTAGCATATCACGTTCAGCCTTATGAGGAGAAAGCCTTTAAAAATTGGGCTAAGAGAAATAACGTTGAGGTAGTTATAGAAAAAGGACTTCTTACAAATGAGTCTGTTGAATTGGCAAAGGGTTTTGATGGTGTTACAACACAGCAGGTTATACCTGTGAAAGACGAGGAAATCTTTAAGAAGTTAAAGGAGTACGGGGTTTCTCAAATATCTTCTAGAACTGCTGGTGTGGATATGTTTGAATTGGATCTTGCAAGAGAATACGGTGTAGCTATAACAAATGTTCCAAGATATTCACCTAACGCAATAGCGGAACTTGCCGTTACTCATGCAATGCAGTTATTGAGGAATGTTGGACATATAAGGTCTGCCCATAAAAAGGGGGACTTTACTTGGAATAAAGATCTTATCTCAAGGGAAATCAGAAATTGTAAAGTTGGTATAGTAGGAACAGGAAAGATAGGTCTTACAGCTGCGGCTCTATTTAAGGGACTAGGTGCCAATGTTATTGGTTATGATGCCTTTAGAGACGAAGAAGGTGCAAAAGACATTCTTGAATACAGGGATACAGTTGAAGAATTATTGAATGAAGCCGACATAGTTTCACTTCATCTTCCTTTGACAGAGGATACACACCATATAATAAATAAAGAAAGAATAGCTCATATGAAGGATAACTCCATACTTGTAAACACAGGCAGGGGCGGTCTTGTAAATGTAGAGGATGTAATAGAGGCTCTTGAGAGTGGCAAATTATTTGGGGCAGGCCTTGATGTTCTTGAATGCGAGACTATGTATGTCAACCAAAAGATAGATCCTTGTAAAATTGAGGGTACTGTTGTAGAAAAACTAATGAAGATGGACAATGTTGTGCTTACTGGTCATTTTGCTTTCTTCACTGAAACTGCAGTAGATAACTTGGTTTCAACTTCATGTGACAACATAAAGAATACTATAGAGACAGGTAGTATTCAAAACTGCATGAACTGTATGGCTTTATAAGTCAAAAATAGGCTTAGAGTTTGTACTTTTAAAAACTTATCTATAGTAGAGAAAATCATAGATTGCATAAATAAAAGGGGCTTTTGACACTTTAGTGTCGGAGGCTCTTTTTATTTTATAATATTTCTCAGATGACAAGGATTTCCCTAGCGAAAGTGTTTGCATATTGGCATAATAAGATGTATAATGAATAAGCGTATGTTAGTACGTAGGAAAGGAAGTTTGAATGGAAATAACAAATTTTAACGAATTGGCAGTAAAAGAAGAAATAACAAGAGCGATTGCAGATTTAGGATACGAACAACCGTCACCAATTCAGGCAAAAGCGATACCAGTAGTGCTAGAGGGATATGATGTAATAGGTCAGGCGCAGACTGGTACAGGAAAGACAGCAGCATTTTCTATACCGCTGTTGGAAAAGATAGATCCAAGCGACAAGAGATTACAGGCGATAGTGTTATGCCCTACTAGAGAACTAGCTATACAGGTGTCAGAAGAGGTGAGGAAGTTAGCAAAATACCTACATGGTGTTAAGACTCTTCCAATATACGGTGGACAACCAATAGATAGACAGATTAAAGCATTAAAGGGCGGAGTACAGGTAATAATAGGTACTCCTGGTAGAGTAATAGACCATATTAACAGAAAAACTCTTAAGCCATCTACAGTAAAGATGGTCGTAATGGACGAGGCAGACGAAATGTTGGATATGGGCTTTAGGGAAGATATTGAAACTATCCTAAGCTCAACACCACAAGAAAGACAGACAAGTTTATTCTCGGCTACTATGCCTAAGGCTATACTTGAACTAACTCAGAAATACCAAAAGGAGCCAGTTCATATAAAGGTAGTTAGAAAAGAACTTACAGTAAACAATATCAAGCAGTTCTATATCGAAACTAGGAAGTCAAACAAGCTAGAAGTACTTACAAGGCTGATAGATGTTTACAATCCAAAGCTTACAGTAGTATTTACAAATACTAAAAAGGGAGCTGATGAACTAGTTTCTGACCTACAGGCTAGGGGTTATGGTGCAGACTCACTACACGGAGACCTAAAGCAGGTACAAAGAGATATAGTAATGGACAAGTTCAGGCATGGAACAATAGATATCCTAGTTGCCACAGATGTAGCAGCAAGAGGTATTGACGTTGATGATGTCGAATGTGTAATTAACTACGAGCTACCACAGGACGAAGAATACTATGTACATAGAATCGGAAGAACTGGTAGAGCTGGTAGGGATGGTATAGCATTCTCATTTGTTTTCGGTAGAGAGATGAGAAAGCTAAAGGATATTGAAAGATATACAAAGTCTAAGGTTATGAAGCATTCAATACCTACAGTTAATGATGTAGAGCAGAAAAAGATTGGTCAGTTCTTCTCAGATATTAAAGAAACACTAGAAGAAGGCAATTTCTCAAAACAGCTACAGTGGGTTGAAGATTTCTTGAATGAAGAAGACTACTCTCTAATAGACATATGTGCTGCTATGCTAAAAAATAGCTTGGGTGCAGATGAAAAGGAAGAGATAAAGGAAGAATCTTACTATGATTCAAGAAGAAACAGGAATGGTGGAAGAAACGGTGGACATAGAAGAAATGATGAAAATATGACTAGGTTATTCTTAAACGTTGGTAGAAACCAAAAGATTCAGGCCAAGGATATACTAGGTGCTATAGCTGGTGAAACAGGTATTAACTCTAAGTATATAGGAACGATAGATATCTATGACAAGTACACATTTGTAGATGTTGACCAGAATAAGGCTAAGATGGTAATTGAAAAGATGAAGTCTAGAAAAATAAGGGGCAACAAGCTGAATATAGAAAGAGCTAATGTGAACAAGAGAAGACGTTTTAGCAAGTAGATTCTATTAAAAGTAAATATTAAAATTAACAGTACTGGAAACCCGGTACTGTTTTTTATGTTCTATTATTTGAATGCTAGCATATGACAATTTTTTATAATATAGGTAGAACATAAAAAGAGAATGGGAAAAACCCATCCTCTTATATATAATTCTATTAATATCCTCTTGTTCCGGAAGATCTTGTACCGTAATTTGACCTAGTACCATATGCACCACCTGTAGCACCGCCAGTACCATATGCACCGCCCGTAGCACCGCCCGTAGCACCGCCAGTACCATATGCACCGCCCGTAGCACCACCAATTCCTGCACGAGGATTCTGGTTAGGGTTTGTTACTTTTGGCTTCTTAGGTAATACCGGTGTATAACTATACCTATCTGGTGCTGTACCATCTATAAAGGCAGCCAATACACCATATGAAGTCTTACCACCATCTGTAGGGCTGACCATAGTCATATAGACCTTGTCAGGCTTAACGAATGTCTTGTATTCTAGGTTCTGGTGAACCCTGTTCATTATTCTTCCCCATAGCTTGGCAGATGACATTGATCCACCACCCTCGATAGTTCTTCTTGGAACAGAGGAACCGTCTGAGTTTTTGATACCAGCGTCGTCTCCTATGTATGTAGAACCTACATAGTATGGAGTATATCCGACAAACCATGTATCCAAGTAGCTATTTGTAGAACCTGTCTTACCAGCTACTGGTATTCCAGAGTTAAGGGAAGCATTATTACCGATACCTTCTTTTACAACAGCTGTTAACATATCTGTCATAACATAGGCTACTTCAGGATCGACAACCTTATGTGTCTGTGGTGTGTTTTTGATTATTAACTCACCGTTGAATGATGTTACTGTAGTAAATACTTCTGGTTCAACATAGGTACCACCATTTGCTAGGGTACCAAAGGCTGATGCCATCTGAAGTGGGCTGACACCCTTTGTAAGACCTCCAAGTACTAATGAGTTGAAGTGCCTATCCGATCTTTGCATACCGGCCTTATTTTCTTCCTTGAAGTCTAGTATTGATGTTATACCGAAGTTTCTTAGGTAGTCCATCATGACGTCTATACAGTCATCATATGTAGGTCCTAATAATTCTCCAGTCTTGTAAGCTATAGTATTTGATGATAGAGCAAGAGCATGTCTCAAACTCATTGATCCATAACCATTTGTAGTAGTTTCTGGATTGTCTGCCCTATTTTCCTTGAACCTATATCCACCTCTTGAATCAGATACTAGGGTAGACTGAGTTACCTTTTGAGTATCTATAGCAGGTGTATATACTGATAAAGGCTTGATAGTAGATCCTGGCTGGTACGGTGTAATAGCACGGTTTAGGGTCTTCCTAGCCTTTATATTTCTACCACCTATTAATCCCTTTATATTACCTGTTCTGTAGTCTATTATTACTGATGCAGACTGTGGCTGGCTTAGTCCATTTGCAGCAACAGTATCGTTAGGGAAGTTTGAATTATTTTCGTATTCCTTTTCGATGGACTTTTGTATCTTAGGATCTATAGTAGTGTTTATAATCAAACCACCATTATAGTACATATTTCTTGCTTCTTCTTCTGTTTTACCCTGTTCCATCAAGGCGCTAACTACGTCGTATTCGACCAAACTTTCAACTGAGTTGGCAACCTCTTCCTTAGAGTCTGGGAACTGGATGTTTATCTTTTCATTGACAGCTGCTACATATTGCTTGTCAGTGATTACACCTAGTTGCTTCATCTTAGCAAGTACGACCTGCTGTCGAACCTTGGCATCTGGGTTGCTGATGGCCTTACGAACTAGCAAGTCACCACTTTTTAGCTGCTTGTATGTATCCTCATCTACAAGGTCCCATTCGTATAGCTTTTCGTACATATCTTTTTCTGTTTTGTTGGCAGCTGCAAGTCCTTCAGTTGCAAGGAAGAACAATAACTTGTGGTTAAGGTCTGCCTTTGATTCATCACCTGATATTCTAGATGTAATATAAGGTGCATACTTAGACGGGTTACGAGTTACACCAGCTAGCATTGCGGCTTCACCAAGACTAAGTTCGTTGGCATGTTTGTTAAAATATCCCAATGAACCAGCTTCTGCACCGCATAAGCCCTTACCAACGAAGTAGTTGTTAAGGTATGTTTCAAGTATCTTGTCTTTGTTTACAGTCTTGGACATTTCAAGGGCATAGTAGATATCCTTGATCTTACGGCTATATGTCTGGTCACTACTTGTAAGCAGTGTTTTAGATACCTGCATAGGAACAGTAGAACCACCCTGTCTGCTACCAGTTAGGGTCTTTACAATAGATCTAGCTAGTCCCCAATAATCGACACCGCTGTGTGAGTAGAAACGCTCATCTTCTATCGAGACGATGGCTTTTCTAAGGTATGGTGACATATCGCTTAGTGGAACTGGGGTCTTCTTGTACAGCGTAGGTGCTGTAGAAAGAGTTTCTCCATTTGCATATTTAATTGTAGTAGTTTGGTGAGTCAACTTGTCAAGCAAGTTCTCATTTACAGGTTTTACATCCTTAAGTGAAGCGAATATAAAACCTAAGCCTCCTGCAAATACTATGATAGCAGCAGCTACAACACCACCTATTATTTTCTTTCTTCTCTTTATTTTCAACTTTCTTTTTAAAGAATTTGATGCATTTTTTGATCTCGTTTTCTTGTTTGTGTTTGGTTTTCTATCTCTTCCTGCTGATCCAGATGCACTAACTGATCTTGTTTTTGAAGCAGGGTTTGATGAAGAGGATCTTCTTTGATTTGAAGACTTGCTCTTTCCTCTCTCTGAAGGTAGGATCAGGTCCTCATCTCCAGAACCAGTTTTCTTTGAAGAATCGGGTCTTTTTGATGAGACAGTTTTTCTTCTGATTTTATTTTTATCTTCAGGGTTATCTTTTTTCATGTTCATAAACCTCCTTACTATCACTAATTATACTTGAAATATGGTGAATTTACAATAATTTTGCTTGAATAAATGGCTAAATAATAATAATATATAATAGGTAGATAATGTGAAAAATTGAATTTTATAAAGAAATTTTTAGGAGGAAATGAATGCTAGTAGTTGAAAATGTGAGTCATGGTTTTGGATCGAGAACCATATTAGAAGATGTATCCTTCAGGATACGTAAGGGAGAACATATAGCCTTGGTTGGACCGAACGGAGAGGGTAAATCAAGCTTTTTAAATATAATTACTATGAAGTTGGTACCAGATGCGGGCGATATAAAGTGGTCAAACAGGGTAACTGTAGGCTATCTTGACCAGCATACAGTCCTTGCCAAGGGTAACACAATTAGGGATATCTTAAGAGATGCCTTTAAGCATATGTACGAACTTGAATCCGAGATGCTTGCTATATATGACAAGATGGGGGATGCTACAGATGAAGAGATGGCCAAGTATATGGAGGATACAGCAGATATCCAGACACTACTTGAGAATTCTGGTTTTTATACTATAGATGCAAAGATTCAAGAGGTAGCCAATGGTCTAGGTCTTGGAGAAATCGGCTTAGACAGGGATGTTGAAGACCTATCAGGTGGACAGAGAACAAAGGTGCTTCTTACAAAGTTATTACTTGAAAACCCCACAATTCTAGTCCTTGACGAGCCTACCAACTTCCTAGATGAGGACCATATTACATGGCTTACTAGGTATCTTCAGGAATATGAAAACGCCTTTGTCCTAGTATCCCACGATATACCTTTTATCAATGATACTTGTAATGTAATCTACCACCTGGAAAATGGTGAGCTAAACAGGTACAAGGGTAACTATGACGAGTTTGTGAGATTAAATGAAATAAAGAAGCGTCAGGAAGAGCAGGCCTATGAAAAGCAGGTAGAGGAAAGAAAGAAGCTAGAAGACTTTATAGCTAGGAACAAGGCCAGGGTAGCAACTCGTGGTATGGCCAACTCTAGACAAAAGCAGCTAGACAAGATGGAAATATTGGAAAGACCAAAGGAAAAGATAAAACCCACTTTTGATTTTAAGAATGCAAGAACATCAGGCAAGGTGGTTTTTGAAACCAAAGATCTAATTTTAGGGTACAATGAACCACTTACAAAACCTTTAAACTTTAGACTGGAAAGGGGAAACAAGATAGCCCTAAAGGGTATGAATGGTATAGGTAAATCTACACTATTAAAGACCCTGCTAGGAATAGTAAGGCCATTTAAAGGTCAGGTGAAATTAGGAGACTATCTTGAAGTTGGCTATTTTGAACAGGAATCATCACACGAAAATACCAATACAGCCCTAGACGAGGTATGGAATGAATATCCAGGCCTAGATAACATAGATGTTAGACGTGCCCTAGCTAGGTGTGGACTTACAAATGACCATATAACAAGCCAGATGAGGGTCCTATCAGGAGGGGAAGCGGCCAAGGTCAGACTGTGCAAGATAATGCTAAAAGACATAAACTTTTTGGTTCTTGACGAGCCTACCAACCACTTGGATGTTGAAGCTAAGGATGAGCTGAAAAAGGCAGTCAAGGAATTTAAGGGAACAGTTCTATTGGTAAGCCATGAACCTGAATTCTATAATGATGTAGTGAATGATGTTTGGAATATAGAAGACTTTACTACAAAGATAGTGTAGGTGACCTATGAGAGAATTAGTGATAGGAGGCCTATATAGGCACTTTAAGGGGATGCCCTATTATGTAAAGGATATTGCAATTCACAGTGAGACAGGAGAGAAGTTCGTAGTCTATCAGAAGTTGTACGATGATTTTTCTACATATATTAGGCCCTATGAAATGTTTATGAGTAGGGTTGATAGAGAAAAGTATCCGGAGATAGAGCAGGAGTATAGATTTGAATTTGTGGGTGACTGCAAGAATTTATAAAATGTGAGCTAAGGCATAGAAATCTATTTCTGTAATCAATTCAAAGAACTTTAAAGTTTATATATTTGACAATCGAAGGCTCAATACGCTTTGCGTCAGGTCGCCTTTAATAGCTTGTCTTCATATTGAACTTTAAGTATTTTATCGAATAAAAAAGAGGGTAGGAATCCTTACAGGTCCTGCCCTCAAAATTTATATGGTACGAATTTATATATTCTCAGCTATTGTTTAGCTTATTTTTCTATATCCCAGTCGTTAAACCATGAATCGTCTAGTTTGGCTAATTGTGGGGCGAATTTACTTTCGTCTGCTGTTACTTTATCAGCTTTTTTCTTGTAAGTATTTACTGTAGCTGTTGACTTGGCAACTGGCTGGATTGTTCCTGTTCCGGCAACACATCCTCCTGGACATGCCATTCCTTCTAGTAGGTATCCATTTCTCTTACCTGCCTTGGCTAGCATTAGCATCTTTTTACAGTCTTTTAGGCCATCAGCGCTATCTATAGGTACTTCCATATCAGGGTGTTCTTTCTTGATTACGTCAAGTACTGCATTGGCAACTCCACCTGATACCGCAAATCCACGTCCAGCTCCTGTTCCGTAGTTTACTTCCTTATCTGGAACCATTTCTTCTAGGTTGATACCCTTAGCTTCAAACATACCCATTACTTCTTCAAATGTAAGTACGTAATCAACGTGGCTCTTTACTGATTTTCTAGTTGCTTCAGATTTCTTGGCAACACATGGTCCTATAAATACAACCTTTGAGTCTGGATGGGCCTGTTTTATAAACCTAGCTGACAATACCATTGGAGTCATTGCCATTGATATATTTTCCTTGAACTCAGGGAACTGCTTTTTGGCCATTACTGACCAAGCTGGACAGCACGATGTAGCCATAAAGTCTAGTTTTTCAGGAACCTTTGATAAGAAGTCTTCTGCTTCTTCTATAGTACATAGGTCTGCACCTATAGCAACTTCAACAACATCAAAGAATCCAAGTTCTATCATGGCAACTCTTAACTTTTCAGGTGTAACTTTAGGTCCGAACTGACCTGCAAAAGCTGGAGCTATTTCTGCTATTACCTTGCTTCCTGATTTCATTTCCTTGATTAGTTGGTAAATCTGTGTCTTATCAGATATTGCACCGAATGGACAGGAAGACATACAAAGTCCACATGATACACACTTGTCATAGTCTATTTTTGCTCTTCCGTACTTGTCTGATGTTATGGCATCCATACCACAAGCATTAGCACAAGGTCTTTCAAGCTTTGCTATGGCCCCATATGGACAGGAAGACTTACATCTGCCACACTTGATACATTTTTCCTGATCTATAAATGACTTGCCGTTTACCATGGAAATAGCATTTTTTGGACAGACCTCTACACATGGACGTGCTAGACATCCACGACATGTGTTAGTTGTAAAAAATTCATTGTCTGGACATGAATTACATGCAAACTTGATTATATTTACAAATGGCGCCTTGTATATATTATTGTTAACTGTTTCTTCAGTAATCCCTGTTGAAAGGGCAGCGTGTTCGTTGATTTTTCTAAGCGGTAGACCCATAGCAAGTCTTATACGTTCTCCAACGATTGCTCTTTCCAAGAATATACTTTCTCTGTGCGTTGCGATTTCACCAGGTATTATCTGGTAAGGTATCTGTTCAAGCTTACTGAAATCATGGATATCTTCGTATGCAAATTTTGCAACTTCAGTGAAGACATCACGTCTAACCTTGTTAATAGCTGTGTAAATGCCTTTAAAACTCATAGTAGTACTCCTTAATAAAAAATAGTAATTAGTATATACATTTTAGTAATATTAGTTAAAAACAAATTTTATCAACGAAACATAGGTATTAGCCCTGCCAACAAAAGACAAAAATAAAGATTGGCAAAAACTTGACTATATGTTAATATTTTGTACAAAAATTTGTCTTCTTGTATAGAGAAAGTATAACATATTATCTCTTGGAAATAAATAGAAAAAAGAAATTATCCATGATAAAATTTAAGTATATATATTATTGATACCGAGTCTTATAAGTATTTAAAATACTAGCATATAGGCAAAATAAACTATTCAGAATATTATATTAATTTAGTGTTTTTATACTAGCAGTTAGGGACTAAAATACCAAGTGTATTTTCAATTGAGCAAGGTTTGATTGATGTTTTTACGAAGATTAATATAGACAAAAAAATATTTTTTGAAATTAGGACCTTAATTAGTTGCAAAAAAACTTTTTTTAGTATATAATTTTTGTTAATCAGCTAATAAAGTTTAGTTGATATCAAATATAAATAAGTACATGCTGTGAAGAAGAGGAGTAGGTATAAGGATGTTTACAGAGAGAGGACTAGGGGTGCAAGGTCCTTAACTGAATGTATCGAAGGTAGCTTTGGAGCATACTTTGTTAATGTTGACGTGAATTTTAGAGATTTGCCTAGTCGATGATCTAGGAGATTTGTATAGTTATTATTATTGACGGTTTATCTAGTCAATTTAGCAGGGTACGGTTTATCCACGTTAAGGATATTGAGTGCCGAGAAATTTTCTCGGAATTAAGGTGGTAACGCGAGCTTTTCGTCCTTTTTAGGATGAAGGGCATTTTTTATTTTCAGGAATTATATTTATTGTTAACAGATTGTAAGGAGGTTAATTATGGAGAATTTACCAAAGAATTATGATCCCAAGGATTTTGAATCTAGGATCTACCAGGACTGGCAGGACAAGGGTTGTTTCAAGTCAAGTGTCAACAAGGACAAGAAGCCATTTACTATAGTGATGCCGCCACCAAATATCACAGGTCAGCTACACATGGGTCATGCCTTAGATGATACACTACAGGATACTCTTATCAGGTGGAAGAGGATGGATGGTTTTGAATCCCTATGGATACCGGGCACAGACCATGCATCTATAGCTACAGAGGTAAAGGTAGTAGACAGGATCAAGAAGGAAACAGGCAAGTCTAAGTACGAGTTCGGAAGACAGGAATTCCTAAAGGAAGCCTGGAAGTGGAAGGACGAATTCGGTGGCAAGATAGTAAACCAGGTAAAGAAGCTTGGTGCATCTTGTGACTGGGATAGGGAAAGATTTACAATGGACGAGGGATGTAATAGGGCAGTAACTAAGTTCTTTGTAAAGTTATATGAAGAAGGTCATATCTATAGGGGTAACAGGATTATAAACTGGTGTCCATCATGTAAGACTACACTTTCTGATGCAGAGGTTGAACATGAGGACCAGGAAGGTAATTTCTGGCATATAAAGTACCCAATCAAGGATTCTGATGAGTTCCTAGAAATAGCAACTACTAGACCGGAGACTTTATTAGGTGACTCAGGTGTAGCGGTTCACCCAGAAGATGAGAGATACACTCACTTAGTTGGAAAGATTGCAGTTTTACCGCTTGTAGGAAGAGAGCTTCCTATAGTTGCCGACGAATATGTAGACAAGGAATTTGGAACAGGTGCAGTTAAGATGACTCCAGCCCATGACCCTAATGACTTTGAGGTTGGTAAGAGACATGGACTAGAAGAAATAAACGTAATGAATGATGATGCCACAATGAATGACCTAGCTGGTAAGTATGTTGGCATGGATAGGTACGAATGCAGAAAAGCCTTAGTGGCAGACCTTGATGAGGCAGGCTACCTAATAGGTATCAAAAAGCACGACCATGCTGTTGGTACTTGCTACAGATGTCATACAACAATAGAGCCTAGACTATCACTACAGTGGTTTGTAAAGATGGATGAGCTTGCCAAGCCAGCAATAGAAATACTAAAGAACAAGGAACTAAAGTTTGTTCCAGAAAAGTTTGACAAGACTTACCTACAGTGGTTAGAAAATATAAGAGACTGGTGTGTTTCTAGACAGTTATGGTGGGGGCACCAAATACCTGCCTACTATTGCCAGGATTGTGGTGAATTGATAGTTGCAGAAGAGGCACCACATGAGTGTCCTAAGTGTCATTCAAACAATATCAAGCAGGATGAAGACGTCCTAGATACTTGGTTCTCATCAGGATTATGGCCATTTGAGACACTAGGTTGGCCAGAAAAGAGTGAAGAGCTAGACTACTACTTCCCAACAAGTGTACTTGTAACAGGATATGACATCATATTCTTCTGGGTAGTAAGGATGGCATTTTCTTCAATGTTCTGTATGAATGACAAGCCATTTGAACACGTCCTAATCCACGGTCTAGTAAGGGATTCAGAGGGTAGGAAGATGTCCAAGTCACTGGGCAATGGTATAGACCCACTTGAGATAATAGACCAATTTGGTGCAGACGCCCTAAGATTTACCCTAATAACAGGTAACTCACCAGGTAACGATATGAGATTCTATATGGAGAGAGTTGAGTTTGCTAGAAACTTCAACAACAAACTATGGAATGCATCTAGGTTTGTATTTATGAATCTTGAAGATGAAAGCCTACTTGATGGCCTTACAAGAGAGGCAGTTGAAAAAGACTTGACACTTGCTGACAAGTGGATCATATCAAGAGCTAATAGGATAGTAGACGAAGTGAATACTAATATGGACAAGTTTGAGCTAGGAATAGCCCTACAGAAGTCATATGAATTTACTTGGTCAGAATACTGTGACTGGTATATAGAAATAGTAAAACCTAGACTATATGGAGATGATAGAGATGCTAAGAGGGCAGCCCTATACACATTGACATATGTTCTAGAAAAGATATTAAAGCTACTTCATCCATTTATACCATTTATAACAGAAGAAATCTACTCATACCTACCAACAGTTGAGGGCCTAATCATCACAGCTGACTACCCTCACTACGATGAAGCTGACAATATGCAGGTAGAAGAAGAAAAGATGGACCTAATAATGGAGGCTATAAGGAAGGTAAGAAATGTCAGAACAGAGATGAATGTTCCACCTTCAAAGAAGGCTAAAATATTAATAGTACCAACTGATGAAAAGATTGATGCTATGGAAGACGGTAAGGACTACTTTAAGTCACTGGCATCTGCCTCAGAAGTTGAAATACAGAAAGACAAGTCTGGAATTCCTGAAGATGCAGTATCTGTAGTTATAGATGGAGTTGAGCTGTTTATACCACTTGATGAACTAGTAGACTTTGAAAAAGAGAAGGAAAGACTAGAGAAAGAAAAGAAAAAAGCTATTTCTGAAATCAAAAGAGTTGAAGGTAAGCTAAACAATCCTGGATTTATGAACAAGGCACCTGAAAAACTTGTTGAAGAAGAAAAGGCTAAGAAGGAAAAGTTTGAGGAAATACTTAAAACAATAGAAGAAAGACTGGCTAAGCTTAAATAATATAGGACTATCAATTTAAGTGTAACCTACATATTGATTTAAAGATACACCTATATTAACTAAAGTACAGTTTTTTAATTAGACCTAGTCTAATAATAGCTAATATACTAAAGGACGACACTTATGTCGTCCTTTTATAATATGTGAAAATTAAACAAGATGGTGTTGTACTTCACAAAAAAACATATTATAATATAATTTGTATAAATATGAAAAATGTAATTATATGTTGTTGTTAAAAAATGGGGTGAAGAGGAATGAAAAAAGTAGATATCTATGAAGAATTAAAGAAAAGAATAGTTAAAAATGAGTATAAACCAGGACAGGTACTGAATGAAATAGAAATATCTAAGGAATTCGATATTTCAAGAACACCTGTAAGGAGTGCTTTTCAGAGACTAGAGATGGATATGCTCCTAAAGATTGTACCTAGATATGGAGTACAGGTATCCTTTATTGATTTTACAAATATGAGGTCCTTGTTTGATCTTACTAGGGTACTGGATCCTATGGCTACAAGAGAAGCTGTGTCTAGAATAAGTAAGATGGACATTGAAAGACTTAAGTTCATAACTGGTGAACTTGAAAAATTGGCCGCTGACGATGACTATCAAAAGGCCATTGACCTTGATGAAGAGTTCCACACAATAGTAATCGATGCTTGTGGAAATCCATGGTTAAAATCTTTGCTTGGTTCATTACACATACATACTGAGAGGCTATGGCATTACTGTAATGAATACTTTACTGATGTTACTATTTTCATTAGGACATTTAGTAAAATTGTAGAGGCTATGGAAGAGGGTGATGAAGACAAGGCAGAGAGATATTCTAGAGAACATATAGATGATTTTGTCTCTAGGGTAAAAGATGCTCTTTTCTAAAAAAATAATATTCAGTATTTACTAAATTCTAGGAAAAATATTGAAATTAGTCATTAAATGGAGTAGTATTATAATTGGGAAAACAATTACTCTTTAATTAATAAATTAAGGAATATCAATTAAAAAATTTATCATTCAGGAGGAAAACACATGAATAATTTAAGCAATCTTGAACCAAAGGAAGTATTTAAGTGGTTTTATGAATTGAATCAGCATCCAAGAAGTTCAGGAAAAGAAAAAGAAGTAAGTGACTTCTTAGTAAAATTCGCCAAGGATAGAAATCTTGAAGTTTACCAGGATGAGATATTAAATGTAATAATAAAGAAGCCTGGAACACCAGGTTATGAAAACTCACAGACTCTAATAATCCAGGGACATATGGATATGGTATGTGTAAAGGCTGACGGTTCTGACCACAACTTTGACACTGATCCGATTGAAATGGTAATAGATGGAGATAGAATAAGAGCCAATAATACAACTCTAGGTGGAGATGATGGTATAGCAGTAGCATATGGACTAGCTATACTTGATGCAGATGATATTCCACATCCACCAATCGAGTTATTGATAACAACTAACGAAGAAACAGGTATGGATGGGGCTATGGCTCTTACAGCTGACCACCTAAGTGGAACAAGACTACTTAACCTAGATACAGAAGAAGAGGGAATATTCCTTGTATCTTGTTCAGGTGGATCAAATATAGAATGTACTATAGATGTAGCTAAGGAAGCTAGTTCATCTGAAGCATACGAAATAGTATTATCAGGTCTTAAGGGTGGACACTCAGGATCTGAAATTGACTGCCAGAGAGGTAATGCTATAAAGATGCTTACAAGAATTTTGGCCAGTGTTAAGGCTGAGATAAAGCTTGCTTCAATAGAGGGTGGTATCAAGCACAATGCTGTACCAAGCTATGCAAAAGCTGTCATAGTAACTGACAAGTTCTCTGCTATTGAAGATACTATAAAATCAATGGTAGCCGACCTAACAGAAGAATACAGGGTTGAAGAACCAGACTTTAAGGCTCTTGTTAATAAGGTAGAAGTAAAAGAGTCTTACACTAAGGAAGTATCTGACAAGATAATCAACTTCCTAATGATCCTTCCAGATGGAGTACAGTATATGTCTAAGGATATAGAAGGTCTAGTACAGACTTCTCTAAATAACGCTATAATAGCAGAAGAAGATGGAAAGATTGTTCTTACAACTTCTGTTCGTTCAGCAGCTACTAGCTCACTTAGAGAAATACTAGATAGAATAAACACTCTTGGTGAAGTTATGGGTGTTAAGACTAGAGAGTATGCAGCTTACCCAGCTTGGCAGTTTGATGCTAACTCTGAATTAAGAGATATAGCAATAGAAACTTACAAGGCTCAGTATGGCCAAGAACCAGAAGTAAGTTCAATCCATGCAGGACTTGAGTGTGGTCTTCTAAAGGGAATACTACCAAACTGTGATATGCTAAGCTACGGACCAGACATTACAGATGCCCATACACCACTTGAATCAATGGGTATTGAATCAGTTGAAAGAGTTTGGAAATTCACTAAATCATTATTAGCTAACTTAAAATAGTAGTATTTAATGTATAATCAGAATACTATAATCAAATACACAATTAAAATAGTATTGCAATAAAGTTTATTATAATAGGTCATCCCGTGTTTAATGGGGTGGCCTTTTGTAGTATAATTAGTAATATAGATTAAGGATAAGGAGCAAATAATGAATTACGAACAAGCATTAGCATACATACATAAGATAGATAGGTTTGGTATGGTACTTGGTCTAGATACCATCAGGGAACTACTTAAAAGGCTGGGAAATCCCCAGGATGAATTGAAAATTATACACGTAGCTGGGACCAATGGTAAGGGATCTACTTCGTCATTTATAGCGAGCTCATTAATCGAGAGTGGATATAAGATAGGTCTGTACACATCTCCATTTTTAGAACGATTTAATGAGAGGATAAAGGTAGGTGGTATAGATATAGGTGACCAAGACCTTGCAGACACAGTTGAAATTGTAAGGGACAAGATAGAGACTATGGTCAGTGATGGACTAAACCATCCTACAGAATTTGAAGTTGTCACAGCCGTTGCATTTTACTATTTCAAAAAGGTAAATGTAGACCTTGTAGTACTGGAAGTAGGACTAGGAGGTAGGTATGATGCCACAAATGTAATAGACAAGTCTCTTGTGAGTGTAATTGCGTCAATAAGTAAGGACCATACCAAGGTTCTTGGAGACGATATAGAAAAGATAGCTTGGGAGAAGGCTGGTATTATAAAAGAAGGTGGCCATGTAATACTATACGGTCAGGACAAGCTAGTGGAGGATGTAATAAAAAAAGTTGCTAGTGAAAATAATGCTGACATATTGGTTACTGATAACGAGTCTATAGTTATTAGCAAGTATAACCTAAATAACCAGGTATTTACTTGTAGGGTTGGAACTAGGGTGTATGAGGATATAAAGATTAGGATGGTAGGTGAATACCAGTCTAGAAATGCCCTTTTGGCCATTAACGTATTAGTATATCTCAAGGACAAGCTTGGCTTTGACAAGATAAATGATGAAACTATATATGAGGGTCTCATAAAAACTAAGTGGCCAGCAAGATTTGAGGTAGTAAGCGAGAGCCCTCTTTATATATTAGATGGAGGCCATAATCTAGATGGAGCCAAGGCCCTAGCAAAAGAAATGGATAGACAGTTTGATGATAGCTGGGAAAAAACCTTAGTTCTAGGTATATTGGCTGACAAGGATGTTGACTCTATGGTCAAGCTCCTAGCGCCTAAGTTTGACCACATAATATTGACCCTACCAGACAACTCTAGGGCTATGGACCTAGAAGAGCTTGCATATAGGGTTGGTATGTATTGTGATGACATAATCTGTATAGAGAACAGTGAGGATGCTGTCAAGTACTCGCTTGACCTACAAAAAAAGATTAAAGAAGAGAGAAATAGTGCTAGCAAGGTCAAGAATAAAAAGACATCTTCTAAGAAGGCTAAAAAGGTGGACAAAAGCAAGGAACCTACGCTTGCGAAGAAAAACAATCTAGTTATTGGAGCAGGTTCACTCTTTCTGGTCGGTTCTATGAGGACTGTTTTAAGGAAAGTTCAATTTTAGGTACCTTGTCTGTAAGTAGTAATACCTCTAAAATATAAAACTAAATGTATTTCTAAATTAATCTTACAGAAGTTGTCTGCAGAAAATAGGACTGATGCAGTTAGAATTGCACAAGAAAAAAACTGGATATAATTAAAAAATTTAAGTCGGTTGCATATGCAACCGACTTTTTTAAAGTCAAGATATATAATAATGACATAGGGTTGAGAAAGACAAGATATTTCAACCGATTGCTAAATATAAATAAAAAGAAATGACAATATAAGGAGGGTAAAATTATGAAGGAATTAAATATGTTTTGTTATCAGTGTCAGGAAACAGCAGGATGTTCAGGCTGTACGGTAAAGGGTGTCTGTGGAAAGACTCCAGAGGTTGCTAGAATCCAGGACTTACTAGTATATGCCAACAAGGGAATATCAGAAGTTACTACTAGGCTAAGAGCTGAAGGTAAGACTATATCTAAGGAAGTAAACCACATGATAACTCTTAACCTATTTACAACTATTACAAATGCCAATTTCGACTTTGATGTTTTTGTTGGTAGGGTGATTAAGACTCTAGATGTAAAGAAAAATTTGATAGAACAGTTAGACGACAAGAGTGGACTTAGTGAAGTGGCTCTTTGGGATGAGAGAGATACTTCAAAGTTTGATGAAAAGGCTAGACAAGTAGGCGTACTTGCTACAGAAGATGAAGATATAAGGTCTCTAAGAGAGCTTACTATATACGGACTAAAGGGTCTATCAGCATACTCAAAGCATGCTAATATGTTAGACTACGATAGTGAAGAAGTAGATGCTTTCCTTCAGGAAGCCCTATACAAGACTACTTTGGATTTAAGTGTGGATGAATTAATATCATTAGTTCTTGCAACAGGAGAAGCTGGCGTTAAGGGAATGGCCCTTCTAGATTCAGCCAATACTGGAACGTTTGGTAACCCAGAGATAACAGAAGTAAATCTAGGTGTTAGAAACAACCCAGCTATACTAATTTCAGGTCATGACCTATCAGACCTAAAGGAATTATTGGAACAGACTAAGGGAACTGGAGTAGATGTATATACACATTCAGAAATGCTACCAGCCAACTACTATCCAGAGTTCAAGAAGTATGACAACCTAGTTGGTAACTATGGAAATGCTTGGTGGTTACAGAAGGAAGAATTTGAAAGCTTCAATGGACCTATCCTGATGACTACAAACTGTATAGTACCACCAAAGGACTCATACAAGGATAGGATATATACAACAGGTTCTGCAGGATACCCAGGATGTAAGCATATACCAGGCGAAGCAGGATCAACTAAGGACTTTTCAGAAATAATTGAACACGCTAAGAAGTGTGCTGCTCCAACTCAGTTAGAAGAAGGAACACTTGTAGGTGGATTTGCCCACAACCAGGTACTTTCTCTTGCTGATAAGATTGTTGAGGCTGTAAATACAGGAGCTATCAAGAAATTTGTAGTAATGGCAGGATGCGACGGAAGACAGAAGGGTAGAAACTACTATACAGACTTTGCCAAGGCTCTTCCAAAGGATGCTGTGATAATGACAGCTGGATGTGCTAAGTACAAGTACAACAAGTTAAACCTTGGAGATATCAATGGTATACCAAGAGTTCTAGATGCAGGCCAGTGTAACGACTCTTATTCACTAGCAGTAATAGCTATGAAGTTACAGGAAGTATTTGGACTAGAGGATATCAACGACCTACCACTAGTATTTAATATAGCATGGTATGAACAAAAGGCTGTAATAGTATTGCTTTCACTATTATTCTTAGGTGTAAAGAATATCCATCTTGGACCAACTCTACCAGCCTTCCTATCACCAAATGTAGCCAAGGTTCTAGTAGAAAACTTTGGTATAGCAGGAATAGGAACAGTCGAAGATGACATAGAACTATTCTTCGGTGAAGGAAAATAATATAGCAAACGAGAAATGATTAACTATTAACTAACTATTGCTTAGTTAATAAAAAATAAGAATATTACGAAAATAATCTAGGGTTTAGGTGAAAAGCCCTAGATTATTTTGTTTTAGATTAATAATATAAATTTATTAGAATTTTTTGTACTTTTTTATATGAATTTTTTGTTAAATAATGTATAATAGTATGTATAGAATAGTTATAAAAAGGCAAAACAAAGGAGTATATTATGGGAAACATTAATACCAACAAGCCGGAAAAGGTATACATGAGGATTAGGCAGCAAGAAAAGTTTATAGAAACAGTTGCTAAGGTTGCTGATGAAGAAGGCATAAATGAAAACTTGATAAATGAAGTAAAAGAACGTTTTGGAAATTTTGAGGATCTTGGCTTAGAAGAAACTTTGAAAAAAATGTCACAATATGGGTGGCTTGATAGAAATCTTGAGATTGTTGAGAAGAGATTTGCATACGTTGTCAAGTCTGTTATAGATGCAGATGAGAGCCAACTTGTAAATTTAGAGAATGCTTTTTATGAGCTGGGGCAAGAGGTTGAGACAGATTATGAGGGGAAACCTATCAGGTATGTATATGATGCAATAAGGGATATGCTACTTGATGGTGGCAAAACTGAGGAGATAAATCAGATAATAAATGAAGAGTATGATGAGATAGTATGGTCAAGGGTTAGACCGACTACAAAGAAATATTGGGATGAAATGGGTATAGATTTTGCTAAGTACTACCTGAAGCTTAGAAGTAGATTCATACAGGGAATGCTAGAAAAGACAGATATAAAGTTTGAAAAATTAGATGACACAGTGTGCCAGTTAGTTAGAAGATAAAATTTAATCAAAAATAAAGAAGATAGGTGGAGTTTATACACTTATCTTCATTTTTTTGTTTGATATATTGTCTTGTAGGATAATTCACTAGCAAGTAGATTTTAGTAAGGACATTATTTCCTTGTAGTTCTTGTCCCAATTATCACACATGGATTTGGCATCTGGTTCAGTATCAACATTTGCATTTATTGTCATAAGGTTTCTACTGTTCTGGTTAAGTATTAGGGTAACTACATATTTGTCGTCTTGACTAGAGTACTTAGCCTGTCTGACAATCTTAGAGGAGAATATATCCTCATCGTGGTTGACAATGTAGTCAAGTATTTTATTTCTGAAATACTCAGGGATCCTATTCTGGAAGTATACCAAGACTTCAAGGCCACTCTGAGTGATTGAATATAGGTCGGTATCAAGCGACTGGTATTTTGTTATAAACTTTGATTCCAACATTTTTGGAAGTAATGCCCTAAATGTAAAGTAGTTCATTGCATCTGTTTCCATTATTATCTGAGTAAGCTGTGAATCGGTAACATCTTCTCTAAGGTTATTAAATGTATATAAAATTATCAATTTTTCAAGTATTAGATCATCTGCACTGGTTTCAAACATAGGTAACCTCCATTATTTATTATAATCTAATTTTAGTTGATATTTTCCTATTTGTCAAAGGTCTTAATTTAGTCAACTTGTAACTTTTGTCATTTGAGTTATTACATTATAGTCATAATTGATTTTTCCTTGCATAAAATATGTGAAATGTATATTATTTTTGTTATAATAATAAATGCAGGTTTTTTATAATTATAAACAGGATTGCAGATTGAAAACAACATTAATAAATCTTGTTGTTTTATTGGGTTTTATTTTATTGACTATATATAATTAAAGGGATATTTTTAGTAAAGGATGTATTGATATGAGAAATACTAGGTTTGTAAATACGACAATTAAATTTGTATCGATTAGTTTATCGCTCTTGATTGGACTATCTCCAAGGTCTATGGCATATACAAGGTTTAGTGATAGGAATTCAAGACATGCTATAGTGGTTGACACGAAATCAGATAGGATAGTATACGAAAAGGATTCTCTAACACCGACTGCAATGGCGAGCTTGTCTAAAATGATGACCTTGCTGATCACATTCGATGACCTAAAGGCGAGAAAGGTTTCAATGCATGATCAGGTAAAAATACTAGCTAGCGATGTCAACAGAGATGGAACAAATATGAAGCTAAATGAGGGAGATATTGTAGGTCTAGATGTACTTTTGGACTCTATGATGATAATATCAGCAAATGACTCAGCTCTAGCCATAGCAAGGCACGTAGGAGGAGACTACAAGACTTTTGTCAAGAGGATGAATGATAAGGCCAGTGAGATTGGTATGACCAAGACAGTTTTTTATAATCCAAATGGTCTACCTATATATGGAGAAAGAGACGGCAAAAAATTCACATATGAAAATACGACTTGTGCTAGAGATGTAGTGATTTTGTCCAAATTTTTGTATGACAATTACGAAAAAGAATTGACTAATATAACTTCTAAAAAAAGATTTGTAAATACTAAAAAGCAGATTGATGAAGAAAATACCAACCCAATACTTCCCCTAGTCAAGGAGTCAGATGGATTGAAGACTGGTTTTACAGACAAGGCAGGTTATTGTCTGGCATATTCATCTAGGACTAATAGGGGCGGAGAAAATGATGTTGATAACAGGCTGATAGGGGTGAGTATGGGAGCTTCAAGTAAAGAAGCTAGAAGAGATTCTGCCTATAATACCCTAGATTTTATAACTCAAAAGTACAAGACCAAAAACCTATACAAGAAGGGTGAGGTATTGGCTAGCAAGAACATAAACGGAATGATTAAGACGGACCTTTCTCCTGATGAAAATATTAGTATAATAAAGAGGCAGGATGAGAAATTCAAGCAGAGGTTGGTATATAAGAGGGTAAATATACTAAAAGACTACGACAAGCCAATTGCCCAGATGCAATTGATTGATGCTTGGGGTAATATAGCAACTAGTGTTGACCTATATCCAAAGAGTGCTCTTAAAGACGCTAATTTTATTGAGAGGGCTTACTATTCAGGTCTGGCACTTCTAGGCGATATCACCGGTAGCACCAAGTCAGACAAACCTAAATACCCAGTATTTACAATAATGAATGAGAGTAACTAATATGAATAAAAATATAGTTTTGGCAAGTGGTTCACCAAGGAGAAAGCAGCTCCTTGATATGTGTGGTTTGGAGTTTGATGTAATAACAGCAGACCTAGATGAAGAGATAATAGAAAAGGAAATAAATAGCACTTATTCAGGTAAGCAATCCTATTATATAGCGGAGAAAATGGTTGAAAGGCTATCTAGAGAAAAAGCCCTTGTTGTTAAAGACCAAGCTGAGAAAAAATATGGTGAAGACTATATTGTGATAGGGTCTGATACTCTGGTTGTAGACGAAAATCAGATCCTAGGTAAGCCAAAAGATAAGGATGATGCCTATAGGATACTTAGGAGTCTATGTGGTAAGCTACACAGGGTCTATACTGGAGTGAGTCTAGTCTATGATGATAGGGTAGAGTCCTTCGTCAGTCATACAGAAGTTCTATTTTATGATTATGACCAGAAGATGGAGGATATAATCAACAAGTATATAGAAGGCGGATCTCCAATGGACAAGGCTGGTGCATATGGTATACAGGATATGGGTGCCTTGCTTGTAAAGGAGATAAGAGGGGACTATTATACTGTGATGGGCCTTCCTCTTGCAGAATTAATAAGAAAAATTTAGGGGCTGAATATTCAGCCCCTAAATTTTGTCTTAAGTTCTCGATTACAAAAATCCAACAAATAATTTGAAAATATTTATTTGGATATAAATCTTATAAAAATAGCTTTATTTTATAAACAATTTATATTTTTCAAACTCATCCTTGCTAAGAACGATATTTAGCTCTATACCAAAATCAGTATGCTTGAAGTCGTCCATCTCAATAACCCTATTTTTCTTTATTTCATTGAAAATATCAAATCTTGAGTATGGTATAAGAAGGCTAGCATCTTGGTTATCTTCAAAAAGATTGAACTGTATTGCTTCGATTAACTTGTCTAAATTATAGCCTGATTTTGCTGAAACATAGATTTTGTTGTCGCTTGATTCAGGTATTGGGTCAAGTTTATCAGCCTTGTTGTAGACTTCGATTTTTCTCTTGTTTGAAACACCGATCTTCTCAAATGTGAAGTCCATGATACTCTTTTGAGCTTCTAAGTCGTCCCTGCTAGCATCGTATACAACTAGTATAAGGTCAGCGTAACTCACCTCTTCAAATGTAGACCTGAATGCCTCTCTTATGATTCCAGGAAGGTCACTTACAAATCCTATAGTGTCTACTATCATGAAGTCCTTGCCGTTTGGAAGCATTGATTTTCTAAGTGATACATCAAGTGTAGAAAGCATGTGGTCTTTTACTATTACTTCGCTCTCTTTAGTATGGTCAGGGCCAAGTTCTATTAACTTGTTCATAATAGTTGACTTACCACAATTAGTGTATCCTGCAAAGGCCACTAGTGGGGCTTTTACATCTGTTTTTCTAGATCTTTGAACAAACCTATTCTTAACTATTACAGAAAGATCTGTTTTTATGGAATCAATTCTTTCGTTTATCTCATTAAGGTCAGTTAGGAGTCTCTTCTTGCTAGGGCTGAAAACACCGATACCACTTCCGTACTTGTATTTTCCCTGGAATCCCTCAATTCTAGTAGACCTGTATTTTAACTGGGCCTTTTCAATTTCAAGCTTTCCTTCACGCCTGCTTGAGCTTTGGCTGAAGATATCAAGTAAGAGTATAGTTCTGTCTACAACTTTTAGACCAGTTACTTCTTCCATGTTCTTGATTTGGTTACCACTTAGGCTGTCTATAGTCACTATCATGTCTATTTCCAGTTCTTGTGCGTGTTTTGCTACATATTCTAGATTTTCCTTGTCTACATAGTAGTCAGGGTCTATCTTTTGGTTGAGTACTAGCTCTGCCTTAGTTTCGCTACCAGCAGCCTGAACCAATTCCTTTAGTTCAATCATTGATTCGTAGACGGTAGTTGCATGAAATTCCTCACCCTCATTTACAGCTAGTAACACTGCGACCTCGTCGAATTTGCTGACGTCCTTGTTAGAAATAATTAATTTTTCCATATTTACCTCCACACTATTTTGTTTTTATATATTCTTTATAAATATCAAAATCAACTTCATCCAACGATACAAGTAGGTCTATTCCCTCATCTGTATATTCGAACTTGTCTATTGGATACTTATCACTTAAATAGCTAAAAATCTGTCCCTTGTCATATGGAAGGAGTAGGTTTACCTCATAAGAATCCTCCGTAAGTTTCTTTTCTATTAGTTTCACTAATTTGTCTAAATTTATACCCTGTTTAGCAGATACATATACAAGATCTTCCTGGCTTTTTGGATATATATCTAGGTTTAATCTGTCTATCTTGTTGTAGACAGTTATAGTGGCTTTTTCGTCTGCTCCTAGGTCCTTAAGGACTGAGTCGGTTGTATGTTTTTGTATATCTGAAGATTCATTTGTAGCGTCTATTACATGAAGTATTAGGTCTGCATAATTTACTTCTTCAAGAGTGGACTTGAAGGCTTCGATAAGGTCATGTGGTAGTTTGCTTACAAAGCCGACTGTATCAACAAGTAAAAATTCTCTCTTGTTAGGAAGAAGAGCCCTTCTAAGGGTTACATCTAAGGTTGCAAATAGCATGTCCTTTACGAATACACCTTTTTCTGCCTCGTAGTCTGGATGGGTCTTGATAAGTTCATTCAGTAAGGTAGACTTGCCTGCATTGGTATAGCCTACTAGGGCTACAATAGGAATCTTGTTTTTCTGACGCTGGCTTCTCTGGATTTCCCTGTGCTTGACAACCTCTTTTAGTTCCTTACGTATGGCTGCTGCACGGTTTAGGATATGCCTCTTGTCTTTTTCAAGCTTCTGTTCACCGGGTCCCCTAGTACCTATACCAGCACCAGTTCTGGACATCTGACCACCCATACCGTATAGTCTAGGAAGCCTATATTTTAGCTGGGCCAATTCAACCTGTAGTTTACCTTCACGAGATAGGGCTCTCTGGGCAAATATATCGAGAATAAGGGTAGTCCTGTCTATTATTTTCTTACCGATTATATCCTCTATATTTCTGATTTGGGCACCTGATAGCTCATCGTTAAAAACTATCATTGTTGCATCAAGACTTTCTGCATATATTTTTATCTCTTCTATCTTACCGCTCCCTAGGTAGGTAGCAGTATCGACCTTGTCCTTGTTCTGGATCAACTCACCAACAAATTCAGCACCGGCAGCCTTGACGAGTTCCTTTAGCTCTGCCATGGACTCTTCTATGCTGATGTCTGATCCACGCATTACTCTGCTAGTAAGGTTCAGTCCTACACAAAGGGCCCTTTCAACAAGCTGGTCTTCTGGTTTATTTTTTATATCTAAATCGCTCATATTTATATTTATGCACTACTCCTTATTAAAAAATGTTAATTAATCTGATTATACCATATAAAAAACAGATAGACTATCAATAAATAAACATAAGATATGTTAAATTAATTACTCGAGTATGGTATAATTAGTGAATGTAAAGAGAAAATACTTAAATGAGAGGGGGCTTACATGGAAAATAAGTATAAGTTTTTTAGTCATAGAGAGTGCGAGTTCTTTCCTTGTCACAAGACGGATGATTTGGAGAATTTTAACTGCCTTTTTTGCTATTGTCCCCTGTATGCCCTGGGGACCAAGTGTGGCGGTAATTATAAATACAGCGATAGAGGAATAAAAGACTGTTCTAATTGCATGATACCTCATAGTAAGAATGGCTATGACTATATAATAAGTAGGTTTGATCAAATCAGTGATTTAGCGAAGGGAAGGTGATATTTTGAAAAAGGAGAAGAATGGAACTAACAGGGCGATTATAGCTGGTCTCGGCTTTGCCTTTCAGATATTTTGGATCTTGAGTGGTGTATATGCCCTCAATATTTGGTATCCAAAGTTGGACATAGTACTTAGGGTATTGTCTATCCTACTAATATTTAGGATCCTAGGCAAGCACACCAATTCAGCAATCAAGATTCCTTGGATAATTGGAATATTGGTAGCTCCAGTTGCAGGACTTATACTGTATGCCTTGCTAGGGAGTAGGTTTACTTCTATATCTATCAGAAGGAGATTTAAATATATCTATGGAATGGCAGATGGTGTCCTTCAAAGAGACAGGGAGCTTATGTCTAGGTTGAAGAATATAGATCCAGATGTCTATGGACATGTTAATTATATTGATAAGTTCGGAAACTATCCTGCCTATAGCAACAACGATGTAGTCTATTTTTCAGAGGCTTCGGATGCTATTGAGAAACTAAAAGAAGAGTTGGAAAATGCCCAAAAATTTATCTTTATGGAGTATCATGCTATAGAGGATGCTGGTTCTTTTAGGGCTATAGAGGACATACTTAAGAGGAAGGCTGACGAGGGCTTGGATATCAGGGTTATATATGATGATGTCGGTAGCCTAGGCTTTGTAGATAGGCCGTTTTCAAAAAGGTTAAACAAGGAAGGTATCAAGTGTAGGGTATTCAATCCGGTTATACCAATAGTAAATATATTTATGAACAACAGGGACCACAGGAAGATAACTGTAATAGACGGCAAGGTAGGCTTTACAGGTGGTTATAATATTGCAGATGAGTACTTTAATATTGTAAACCCATTTGGTTACTGGAAAGATACAGGAATTATGATTAAGGGTAGGTCGGTTGACAATCTCACTATGATATTTTTGGAAATGTGGCACGCAATGAGGAGGAATAAGAGTGAGAGGGAGAGCCTTGAAAATCTTATAAACCAATACGATATGTGCAATATATCATACGATGTATTAAATGAAAAAGACCTACTAGAAGACGATATCGAAGACAAACTTGTAGATACAAAGGGCGAGGACAAGATTGTGGATACAAAAGGCGAGGACAAGATTGTGGACACAAAAGGCGAGCCTATAGATACACAAGACAAGACTGTAGCCATTGAAAATAAGGAATCATCAGTTACTAAGTCCAAAAATAAACTAAGGATACTTCAGCCATTTGCAGAAAATCCCCTGTATGAAGAACAGGTTGCAGAGAATGTATACCTAAATCTTGCCAAAACATCAAACGACTACCTATATATAACAACTCCATATCTTATAATTGACGATATAATGAGGGATGAGCTTACCCTTGCTGCCAAGAGAGGTGTAGATGTAAGAATCATAACGCCTGGGATTCCAGACAAAAAGATAATATATGCTATAACAAGGTCAAACTATGCCAATCTAGCTAGAAATGGAGTCAAGATATATGAGTACAGTCCTGGATTTGTCCATGCTAAACAGCATATATCAGACGACAAGTGTGGTGTAATAGGTACTATAAATATGGATTACAGGAGTTTGTACCTGCACTTTGAAAACGGGGTCTACATATATGACGAAGATCTAGTAAAAGAGATGAGAATAGACATGGAAAATATGTTTGCCCAGTCAGAAGATGTCACTAGTAAGTATTCTGGACGTAGAAGTATGAGGACTAGGATTTGGCATGGAGTGTTGAGGTTTATATCTCCACTACTATAGAATTAATATCTATTAGGAGGTTGAGGTTATGTCTTACGAAAGTGTAAAGGAAGAGTTGGAGAGAAAGGGATATGCGAATAGGATAACAATCCACCCTAACCCTTGTGATACAGTTGAAAATGCAGCTAGGATGATAGGTTGTGAGGAGAAGTTAATAGCCAAGACTATGTCATTTTTGCTAGATGATAAGCCGATTGTCATAGTTGCAGCTGGAGATGCCAAGATAGACAACAGGAAGTACAAGGATATGTTCAAGAAAAAGGCCAAGATGGTTCCGTGGGAAGAAGTAGAATCAATCATAGGACACAAGCCAGGTGGCGTATGTGCTCTTGGTCTAAATAAAGGCGTAGTAGCTTATCTGGATGAATCATTAAAGAGGTTTGAAGTAGTCTATTCAGCAGCGGGGGCTCCAGAGTGTACGGCAGCTTTTAGGGTAGATGAGCTAGACAAGGTTATAGACGCAGAGTGGATAGATGTCTGCAAGTTGATAGAAGCTTAGGATATTTAGTTGATACCACAGGATACTAGGAAAAAATACTAGACAAGGACTATTATATATAGTATAATATTAAAGTCGTGTAGTGAGCGACAATAGTTTAGATGCAGGTATAGAACCCTATATCTACTAGATTAGGGAAACATATCAAGCATTTATCTTCTATATGGACAATGTAGCGGACCTTGGTCCACACATCCATCATATTACAATGGACAATGCCAATAGAGGCATCCACACAATTTATTTTTAAAGGAGAAAGAATATGTCATCAATTACAAGAGGACCTAAGTTTAAGTTATCTAGAAGACTAGGACTAAACGTATGTGGTCATCCAAAGGCAATGAACAGAGCTGGTAAGGGAACTGCAAGAAGCGACAAGAAGCTATCACCATACGGTATGCAGTTACTTGAAAAGCAGAGACTAAGAGCTTACTATGGAGTATCTGAAAAGCAGATGAGAATCTACATGAAGAAGGCTCAGAAGGCGAAGGGACCTACTGGTATAGCAGTTATAAGAACATTAGAATGTAGACTAGACAACCTAGTATACAGAATGGGTCTTGCTAACTCAATCAGACAGGCTAGACAGATGGTTGGACATGGAAATATCCATGTTAACGGAAGAAAGGTTAATATACCTTCATTCATCGTTTCAGTAGGAGACGAAATATCACTAAGAGAAAAGTACAGAACTAATGAACTATTCAAGGCTAACTTTGAAGCAGCTGCTTTAAACGAACATCCTTACCTAACTAAGGACCAGGCTAACTACTCAGCAGTTCTTACAAGACTTCCAGAGAGAGAAGAAGTGCCAATCGAAATCAACGATTCACTAGTTGTCGAATTCTACTCTAAGTCTTCATTATAAGAAAAAGACGAATATTCAAAAGAGGGTATATTTACCCTCTTTTTTTATGCAAATTAATACTTATATTAAAACCACTTTAACGATTGATAAAGATATCTAAATGGTGATATAATTACAGTATAGGTGGTGATAAAATGGAACTATTTTTACAAATATTATGCGGTGGAATAGAGCTTGCATGGGATAGCTTCAAATCCTTCATGAAGCTTATATTTTGCGGACTATGCTTGATATTGTTAGGCATAACGTTTACAGACTGGGATTAGGTTTTCGGTGAAAAATAAGTATTTTATGATATTTATAAAAAAATTGCGAAAACTTAAAGGAATTTCAATTTTTATAGAGAATATAATATTAATAAGACTGAGATAGGGGGAGGATAGATGGTAATAGGATGGGAAAATGTCGACAACCTTGAGGATTACTATATAACATATCTCCTTTATAGAGAATCTCTTAATGTTGAACAAATTGCCAGGGTCAGAAACAAGTCAGTAGAAGAGGTCAATAATGACCTTATAACAGCCAAAGATATCATAAGAAAGACCAAGAAAAGTCTTGTTCAGGGACAAGAAGAAAAGGATATCATAGATTATTTTCTATCATTGTCTAAGGATGAGAGGCTCGACTTTATGTCCAAGCTTAAGAACTCAGACATAAACGATTTTAAGAGGAAGGTCTATAGGGGTATACTAAGGTTAGACAATGTTGATGATTTGATGGTCTTGGTTTGGGCAGCAGGTGAATTTAGAGATGCTAGGTTTTTGGATATCCTATATCCCATAACTGAGAAAAAGCACGCCAATATCAGGAGAATAGCATATTCAGCTATTGGAAAGATAGGCAGTACTTCAAGTTCAAATATTATGGAGATGGGACTTTCAGATACCAATCCACAGGTCAGACAGTACTGTGCCAAATCTCTTGCCAACTTGGGTACCAAGGACAGCATAAAGATTCTTGAAAATCTTATAAAACTCAAGGCTGACTTTGAGAAGGACTATGTACTGAGGGCTGCAAGAGAATCTCTAGATGCCTTACATATCAAGTACTCAGTCTAGTCGGCGCTACGTAGGTGCGTAGTAGGTAATATTACTAAATAATTGGAGGGATTCAAAATGATAGTGAGACGTTGTTCTGGTGGTGTTGTATTTTATGCAAACAAGGTATTATTGGTAGAAAATGACAGAGGTGAATGGACCCTACCTAAGGGAAAAATAGTCGGTGATGGACTACCTCATGAAAGTGCTATTCAGAGAGTTAAGCTTGAAACAGGTGTTGATGCCAGAATTCTAGATATAGCTGGAGACACTATATACGAGTTTTTCTCAAGAAGTAGAAATCAACGTGTTTGTAATGCTATTATGTGGTATGTTATGGAAGCTGAAAGCGTTGAACTAGATATATCAAAAGAATTTCTTCGTGGTGGATTTTATAAGGTGTCTGAGGCCCTTGAAATGTTGACTCACAGCAAGGAAAAATCTCTTGTAGATGTTTCTTATAAGAAATATAAGAACTATAAGAAAAACGACACTAATTAATAGGTAATATAGTAGGTTAGTAGGGCTTACTTTTTGAGTAGGTCTGAGGCTTAGTTAAAAATAAATACTTTATGAAAGAATAGTAAATTACGAGTAACTTCAATATAATTTTCTTATTTTCTTCATTATGTGACGTTGATGGTATCTGGTGGTCCTAGTTATTAAAACTAGGAAGTCATATGCCATCAACGTTTTTTATGCTATAATATTAATAGCGATTTGAAAGGAGATGTAAGATGCAAACCTACAAAACCTTACATGAATATGGAAAAGATGAGTATATTGTGGAAAAATCTGTCTTTATAGGTCATGCCAAGCCAGTGACTAGCGAAGAAGAGGCGAGGGCATTTATAGACGAGATGAAGGCCAAGTACAAGGATGCTACCCACAATGTATGGGCCTATACTATAGGTCAATCTATGAATATACAAAGATATAGCGATGATGGGGAGCCACAGGGAACAGCTGGTATACCTACACTTGAACTCATAAAAAAAGAAGACCTAAGAGATGTTGTAGTAGTTGTCACTAGGTATTTTGGTGGAGTGAAACTTGGGGCAGGTGGTCTAGTTCGTGCCTATACCAAGGGTGCAAAGATAGGTCTTGAAGCAGCTAAGATTGTGGAAAAGAAGTTATTTAGGAGGATATCCATAGCTTGTGATTATACACTGCTAGGCAAGCTGCAAAATGAACTTGCTGGCAATGAATACCAGTTAGAGGATATTTTGTATACAGACAATGTTACTATAGTGGTAAATTGCGAATTTGATAGGATAGATGATTTGAAAAACCTTGCAACCGAAATTTCCTCAGGTCAGGCTGATATTATTGATGGAGAAGAGATGTATTTTTCAGTTGTCGATGGCAAGATATTAAAGTAGGCATTTAAACAAAATAAGATGAGAGACAATGCTGTAAATAAGATATAGATAATGTAGTATATTAAGATGATAGCAATGTTGTAAATAAGATAAATAAAAATTTTAAAAGGAGCTGTAGTTATGTCAACTAGAAGTGAACAGATAAACAAGACAATTCAGTGGATAAGAGAAAGGGTTGAACAAGCCCACTGTAAGGGTGTAATAGTAGGTATATCAGGTGGTATAGACTCTGCTGTTGTAGCCTACTTGATCAAAAAGGCATTCCCTAATGATTCTATGGGTGTAATACTAAATATCAAGTCTAATCCTCAGGACAGGGTGGATGCTATGAAGGTTATAGACGGATGTGGTATAGAATACCTTGAGCTAGTTCTTGATGAACCTCAGGGGATGATACTTGAGATGGTCAAGGACAAGTTAGATGAAAAAGGCCTATATAGACCAGAGACTAGGAAGATGTCAGATGCCAACCTAAGGGCTAGAATCAGGATGTCTACTATATATACAATAGCCAACAACATGGGCTACTTGGTAGCTGGTACAGACAATGCTGCTGAATTATTGACAGGATACTTTACAAAGTATGGTGATGGTGGTGTAGACTTTTTACCACTTGCCAACCTTACAAAGGCTGAAGTATATGAATGGGCTAAGGAGCTAGGAATCCATGATGACCTAATCAGCAAGGCTCCATCAGCAGGTCTATGGGATGGACAGACTGATGAAAACGAGATGGGAACAACTTACAAGTATATAGATATGGTGATTGAGGGCAAGAGGGACCAGGTACCTGAAAAAGACCTTGCTATCATCGATAGGCTACATAGGGTCAGCGAACACAAGAGGGTGCCAGTGCCAAGACCACCTAAGTGGGACTAATAGTGAATTAGTGTAGTAGTTATTGGTTGAATTTAAACAATAACTTAGATTAATGAAATAAACTGTTTAACCAGAGTCGCAAATTATTTACTTATAAGCTATAGTATGGTAAAATAATATCTTGTAGTATATTGATTAAATAATTTCAAATAAATAAATTTTGAAGGTAAGGAGAAATTTTATGGGTCGTATTCATAATATTGAAGGAAGAAAGAATAAGCAGGATGCAGCTAGATCAAACGTATTTACAAAGCATGCAAGGGCTATTGCAGTTGCAGCTAGAGAAGGCGGCGGAGATCCAGAATACAATGCATCACTAAAGGCGGCTATTGTAAAGGCTAAGTCTGACAATATGCCAAATGATAATATAGATAGAGCTATCAAAAAAGGTGTAGGTGGTGGAGATGGTGAAAACTATGAATCTATCACTTATGAGGGATATGGTGCAGGTGGTGTAGCAATAATAGTTGAAACACTTACTGACAACAAGAACAGAACAGCAGGTAATGTAAGATACTACTTCGACAAGAACAATGGTAACCTAGGTACTCCAGGTTGCGTATCTTTCATGTTTGATAGAAAGGGACAGATATTTATATCAAACGAAAATGCTGAAGAAGAACAGTTGATGGAAGAAGCATTAGAGTTAGGTGCTGAAGACTTTATACCAGATGAAGATGGATTTGAAATCATTACATCACCAGAAGACTTCAATGCTGTTAGAGATGGACTAGAAGAAAAGGGATATGAGTTTGTAGCAGCTGATGTTAAGCTATTGCCTCAGACTACAAGTGTAGTAGATGACGAGGGACAGGTTAAGTCACTTGAGAAACTTCTTGATATACTTGAAGACGATGATGATGTTCAGAAGGTTCACCACAACTGGGAAATGCCTGACGTTGAATAATTGATGGAGAATAATATGTTGGAAAATATAGGCAATGAATTTGAAGTATTCGACTATAATATGAAGGGCTATAGGATAGGGACATTTGTATTCAACTATAGGTTGGTTGAAGAAGATGCTGATACTCATGTGGAGATAGATGTCTACAAGTACAGTGACCCAGTGGTCCTATACATAAAGACATACCAGGCACCTCTACTAGATGGAGCTGGACCGGTTGATATGTGTGAGGCCCTTTATGAAGAATTCTATGAAAAATCTGAAGACTCTTCAGAAGAAAAATAATACGAAGATAGAAACTATGTATGATTAATTTCTGCATAGTTTTTTATTTTGCAAACAATATTGATTTTTCCTTATTTACCTATTAAAGGACTTGATATATGGGGTATAATATAGATATTGAGATGAAATGAAAGAGAGGTATTGATTATGACTAAGGAAAGAAAGTTAAACATAGGAGACAAGGCGATAGATTTTACACTAGAGGATAAGGATGGCAATAAGGTATCCCTGTCAGACTACAGGGGCAAGAAGGTAATACTTTATTTTTATCCTAAGGACAATACACCGGGATGCACTAAGCAGGCTTGTAACTTTAGGGATAATTACCCACAGATTCAGGAAAAGGGTGCAGAGGTCATAGGAATCAGTAGGGACGGTCAGAAGGCTCATACAAACTTCACTGCCAAGCATGACCTTCCATTTACACTGCTTTCAGATCCAGAAAGAGAGGTTATAGAGGCTTATGGTGTATGGACTGAGAAAAAACTATACGGCAAGATAGGATTTGGAATCAGCAGGACTACCTTCCTAATAGACGAAGAAGGTATAATAGTAGATATTGTAGACGGCAAGAGAATGAAGGCTGCAACTAATGCAGATGATATATTAAAGGGAGATTTTTTGAGAGACTAGTATGACGAATAGAGAAGAGCTTAAACTTATAAGTTTTGAAGAGATAGAAGATATAGACATAGGTAGTTTGGATATTGATGGGGCAAGAGACCTTGTTGGAGACCTTACCTATACCCTTAACTACCACAGTGATAGTTACTATAACAAGGACAATCCTGAAATAAGTGACTACCAATATGATAGGATGATGAGGTGTCTGATAGGTTTGGAGGACAAGTATCCAGACCTAAAGGCACCAGATTCACCTAGTGTCAGGGTTGGTGGTAGGGCCCTTGAAAAATTTGACCAGTATAGGCACCAAAGACCCATGCTCAGCCTAGGCAATGTATTTTCTGAGGAGGAGATTAGGGACTTTGATAGGAGGGTCAGGTCATCTGTAAGTGGTGATGTGAACTACGTGGTTGAGTTTAAGATAGACGGCCTATCTGTAGGGCTTACATATGACCAAGGTGTACTTCAAATAGGGGCTACACGTGGTGATGGCTTTATAGGTGAAAATGTAACAGACAACATAAAGACTATAAAGACGATACCTATAAAAATAGATGAAGACAGGAAGTTGATTGCAAGAGGTGAGGTATACATATCTAAGGCTGATTTTGAGGCGGTAAATGCCTACCAGATCGACCACGACCTGCCAGTCTATGCAAACCCTAGAAATCTTGCGGCGGGATCCCTAAGACAGCTCGATTCTAGACTTGCTGCCAAAAGACCGCTGGATATATTTATATTCAACCTTGAGAATATGGATGAACTAGGTATAAAAAAGCACAGCGAATCATTTGAATATATGGAATCACTAGGTCTAAAGATAAATAAAGGCTATAAACTATGTAGCAATATAGACGAGGTGATAGACCATATAGAATATTGGACAGACAAGAGGGGTCAACTTGACTATGATATAGATGGAATGGTTATAAAGGTAGACTCTCTAGACCAAAGAGAGGTTCTAGGTTTTACTGCTAAGAGTCCTAGGTGGGCAACTGCCTACAAGTTCCCAGCAGAGAAGAAAAAGACCAAGTTACTAGATATAGAAATCGAGGTTGGTAGGACAGGGACTCTTACTCCTACAGCAGTATTAGAGCCAGTTAGACTAGCAGGTACCAGTGTGTCTAGGGCCTCTCTTCACAATGAAGACTATATCAAGGAAAGAGATATCAGGATAGGTGACACAGTATTGGTTCAAAAGGCGGGAGAGATAATCCCCCAGGTATTAGAGGTAGACTTTGATGAGAGAGACGGTTCTGAAATTGTCTTTGAAATGCCTAAGCACTGTCCTGTGTGTGGAGAAGAGACAGTAAGGCTAGAGGGTGAAGCTGCGGTCAAGTGTATCAATATATCTTGTCCAGCCCAGATCAGGCGTGGTATAATCCATTTTGTATCTAGGGACGCCATGGACATAGAGGGCATGGGAGAATCCATTGTCAAGCTCCTATTAGATAAGGAATTGATCAAGGATATAGCAGACCTATACTATCTGGACCCAAACGATTTGGAACAGCTTGAAAGAATGGGTAAGAAGTCGGTAGCAAACCTTATGGCATCAATTGAAAAATCAAAGACAAACGAACTTTGGAGGCTGATAAACGGTCTAGGTATCAAGTTTGTTGGACTAAAGGGAGCAAAATTACTTGCCAAGGCATATAATAACCTTGACGAGATAATGGCAGCGTCATCAGATGACTTGATCAAGATAGACGAGTTTGGTACTATAATGTCAGACAGTGTTGAGAAGTTCTTTGAAGAAGACAAGAACAAGGACACAATAGAAAAGCTTAGAAGAGCTGGTCTGAATTTTGAAAATATAAAAGAGGAAAAAACGGATAGACCTATGCTGTTTGAAGGTATGAAGATAGTCCTTACAGGTACTCTTCCAACTATGAAGAGAAATGATGCCAAGAAGATTATCGAAGACCTTGGAGGCAGGGCGACATCAAGTGTAAGTAAATCAACTGATTTTGTCCTAGCAGGTGAAGAGGCTGGATCAAAGCTTGATAAGGCTATATCCTTAGGTGTCAAGGTTATAGATGAAGCGAGATTTGTTTCAATCTTGGACCTTGATTCAAAGGAAGATGTAATAAACAGCCTAGCTAATGAATAAATGACAAAACTATAAATAAATGACAAAAACTATAAATAAATGACAAAAACTATAAATAAATGACGAACAGTGATGTTTTAGCTAATTGTATAAGTACAAGTGAGGTGGTTTGATGGCAATTATAGAGAACCCATTAGGCAAGAAAAGTGAAGTTGCCTGTGGTTACAAGGAAGAAAATACAAGTTCTAGACCTGATGGCAGGTCGCTTGATCAAATAAGAGATGTAAAGATAACTAGGAATTATACAAAGTATTCTGCTGGTTCAGTACTGATAGAAGTTGGAAATACCAAGGTTATTTGTACAGCATCTATAGAAGAAGGAGTGCCTCATTTTATGAAGGGGGCTGGGTCAGGATGGATTACAGCAGAGTACTCTATGCTGCCTAGTGCTACAGAATCTAGAAAGAAAAGAGATTCATCCAAGGGCAAGGTGGATGGCAGAAGTCAGGAAATACAGAGGTTGATAGGAAGGTCTATCAGGTCTGTTGTAGACATGGAAGCCCTAGGTGAGAGGACTATATGGATAGACTGTGATGTTATACAGGCAGATGGAGGTACTAGGACAGCTTCAATTACAGGTGCCTATGTAGCCCTAGCAGATGCCCTATACAAGCTGTATAAGTCTGGTCAGATCAAGAAGATGCCTGTAAAGAACCTATTGGCAGCAATAAGTATAGGTATAATTGATGATGAGGTAAGGCTTGATATATGTTATGAGGAAGACTCTAAGGCTATGGTAGATACGAATGTTGTCATGAATAACAGGGGTGAATTTATCGAAATCCAGGGGACTGGTGAAGAAAGACCCTTTACTAGAGAAGAGTTGAGCAGGATACTAGAACTTGCTGAAAAAGGAAATAGGGATCTTATGAGACTTCAAAGACAGGCCTTGGGTGAGGTTGCAGATGCAATTATAGGTTGTGAATACAAGAGAGAGGCTGTTATAGCTACTGGAAATATGCACAAGCTAGAAGAAATCCAGACTATGTTATCAGACCTTGATTTTAAGATATTATCTATGAAGGATGTAGACCTAGAAGGTCTTGAAATAATAGAAAATGGAAGGACTTTTGAGCACAATGCCCTTATAAAGGCTAGAACAATAGCACAAAAAACAGGAATGATAGCTATAGGTGATGACTCTGGTATAGAGGTAGACGCTCTTGACAAAAGACCTGGTATATATTCGGCTAGGTATGCAGGGGAAAATGCTACAGATGAAGACAACAGGAACAAGATGTTTGAGGAACTTGAAGGTGTACCTATGGATAAGCGTACAGCAAGGTTTGTATGTGTGATAGCCCTTGTGTTCCCAGATGGAAAAGAAATCCTTGCAAGGGGTAAGGTAGAGGGCAAGATAGCTATTAAGACCAGTGGAGAGAATGGTTTTGGATATGACTCTATGTTTATACCTGAAGGCTATGATGAGACATTTGGAGTCTTGTCACCAGAGATCAAGAATTCATTTAGTCACAGGTCACGTGCCTTGGAGATTATGAAGGACAAACTAATAAAGGTTCTAGCAGAGAGAACTATATAGATAAAAGTTCTAGAATGGAGAATAGTATAGACTAAATATATTAAATAAAAGAAATAACTATATGAAATCAAGTTCTAGAATTTTAAGTGTATTGAAATAGGAGTTGGAATGAAATTATTGATACTATCGGATAGCCACCATTCAATAGATAGGCTAAACAAGCTACTTCCTATAATAGAGGAAGAGAAAATAGATATAATAGTCCATGCAGGCGACAATTTTAGAGATTCTGTATATCTCAAGGAAAAATCCAAAAAGCCAGTTATAGGAGTCATAGGCAACTGCGACTTTGAAAATACTGACAGGGAGATAGAGTTTGAGCTTGAAGGGCTCAAGTTTTTCTTGACCCATGGACACAGGTATAGTGTAAAGTATGGGCCGGAGATACTCGCTAGTAAGGGGCAGGAGATAGGCGCCAATATAGTAGTATATGGTCACACCCACATAAAGGACGATACATATATGGGTGGTTTACTAATATTAAACCCAGGCAGTCTTTCCCAACCAAGAGATGGAAGCAGAGGATCATATGTTGTCATGGACGTAGATAATGGAAGCTATCAATATAATTATTTTTACATATAAATTTCATAAAATAGGTGCAATTTAAGTACTTTTATAGTATAATTAAGAAGTCGAATTGTGTTAAAAAATATAAAAGATAATGAAAAATTAAAATAAATCAGGAGGATTGAAATGAAAGCAGAACTAATCAAAAAAGAAGGAAATTCTGTAAGCTTCGAGATGGCAGTTGATGCAAAGGAATTTGATGCAGCTGTAGAAAAGGCATACAAGAAGACTAGATCTAGATATAAGATAGATGGATTTAGAAAAGGAAAGGCTCCAAGAAGAATAATCGAAATGAACTATGGAAAGGGAATATTCTTCAATGATGCTCTAGATATATTACTACCAGAAATATATCCAGTAGCAGTAGATGAACTAGGCCTAAAGGTTGTTAGCCAGCCAGAGCTAGACATCAAGGAAGCAAATGAAGACGGATCTTTAGTACTTGTTGCTACAGCTGATGTTAGACCAGAAGTTGAAGTAAAGAACTACAAGGGTGTTGAAATAGAAAAGGTATCAGCAGAAGTTGAAGAAGAAAGAATAGATGCTGAACTAAACTCAATGTTACAGAGCCATGCTAGAGTTGTAACTGTAGATGCTCCAGTAGAAAATGGAAACACTGCAGTAATAGACTTCAAGGGTCTTCTAAACGGTGAAGCATTTGAAGGTGGAACTGCTGAAGCTTACTCACTAGAAATAGGTTCAGGTACATTTATACCAGGATTTGAAGAACAGATAATAGGTAAGAAGGCTGGAGAAGAATTCGAAGTAAACGTAACATTCCCAGAAGAATACCCAGCAGAAGAACTAGCTGGTAAGCCAGTAGTATTCGAAGTTAAGCTTCATGAAGTAAAGGTAAAGGAATTACCAGAACTAAATGATGAATTCGCTCAGGATACAACTGAATTTGAATCACTAGCTGAATTAAAGGCTGACGTTAAGGCTAAGCTAGAAAAGGATGCAGAAGAAGAAGCTAAGAGACAGATGAGAGATGCTGCTGTTGCCAAGGTTGCTGAAGGCGTTGAAGTAGAAATACCAAACTCAATGGTAGAAGCTCAGATGGACAGAATGTTAAATGACCTTAATATGCAGTTAAGCTACCAGGGTTGGTCAATAGAACAGTTCGCTGAATTATCAGGTCAGTCTATGGAAGAAATCAGAGAAGCTAGAAGAGAAGATGCCCTAAACATTGTAAAGAGTACTCTAGTTGTAGAAGAAATAGCTGAACTTGAAAATGTTGAAGTAAGTCAGGAAGACCTAGACAAAGACCTTGAAAAGTTTGCTGCTATGTACCAGATAGACATAGAAAAGGTAAAGAAGAGTCTTCAGCCAGAAGATATAGAAAATATATCTAACAGAATAAGATCAGAAAAGACTGTAGATCTTATATTAGATGCTGCTGTAGTTAAGTAATTTTAACTAGGCTTAAACTAGAATATTGATAACATGCTTTATGATTATATTTGTTACTTTATGCTAATTTGCTGCGAAAAACAAATTAGTATAGGAAAATTTTAGGTATATGATATAATATAAAGTAGTATGTTAGTTTTAAAGACCACATCATATTATGTGGTCTTTATTAGAAAAAAGAGATTTGGAGGAGATAATATGGCATTAGTACCATACGTCGTAGAACAAGATGGCAGGGGTGAAAGATCTTATGATATTTACTCAAGGCTATTAAAGGATAGAATAATATTTTTGGGCGATGAAGTCAATGACCAAACAGCTAGCCTTGTAGTTGCGCAGATGCTGTTTTTAGAGGCAGATGACCCAGACAAGGATATACATTTATATATCAACTCACCAGGTGGTAGTGTAACAGCTGGTATGGCTATCTATGACACAATGCAGTATATAAAGGCTGATGTCAGCACTATCTGTGTAGGTATGGCTGCATCTATGGGTGCATTTTTACTAGCTGCAGGTGCCAAGGGTAAGAGATATGCCCTCCCAAACAGCACAGTTATGATCCACCAGCCACTAGGCGGAACAAGGGGTCAGGCTACAGATATAGAAATACACACTAAGTACCTATTGAGTATAAAAGAAAAGTTGAACAAGATATTGGCAGAGAGAACTGGTCAAGACCTTGAAACAGTAAAGGCCAATACAGAACGTGACAACTTTATGACTGCTGATGAAGCAAGGGACTTTGGTTTAATAGACGAAGTAATAGCAGGAAGAGTATAAGAAGAGATAGAAAGAGGTGATTAAGTGCCTAATAAAGATAATGAAAAACAATTCAGATGTTCATTTTGTGGTAAGACACAAGACCAGGTCAAGAGGATAATAGCAGGTCCTGGTGTATATATCTGTGATGAATGTGTTGGATTGTGTAGTGAGATAATAGAGGAAGAGATGCTGGCAAATGCAGCCCAGGAAAATGGCGAGATGAATCTTCCAAAGCCAAAAGAGATGATGGAAATCTTAAATGATTATGTAATAGGTCAAAGTGGGGCCAAAAAAGCCCTATCAGTAGCTGTTTACAACCATTACAAGAGAATATATTCAGAGAATACTACAGGTGATGTTGAAGTACAAAAGTCAAACATCCTCCTATTAGGACCTACAGGATCAGGTAAGACCTTGCTTGCCCAGACCCTAGCCAAGATTTTGAATGTTCCATTTGCAATAGCTGATGCAACTTCACTTACTGAGGCAGGATATGTAGGAGAAGATGTTGAGAATATCATTCTAAAGTTGGTTCAGGCAGCTGATTTTGATGTTGAAAGAGCCCAGAAGGGTATTATATACATAGACGAGATAGATAAGATATCTAGAAAGTCTGAAAATCCATCAATCACTAGAGATGTAAGTGGTGAAGGTGTACAGCAGGCCCTACTAAAGATTCTTGAAGGTACGGTTGCCAATGTTCCACCATCAGGCGGAAGAAAGCATCCTCACCAAGAATTTTTGAAGGTTGATACTACTAACATACTATTTATCTTAGGTGGTGCCTTTGATGGTATAGAGAAGATAGTACAAAAGCGTGGTAAGGAAAAGTCTCTAGGATTTGGTGCCAAAATAGAATCTAAGAACGACATGGATATAGGTAAGCTATATTCACAGGTAGTACCTGATGACCTACTAAAATTCGGTTTGATACCGGAGTTTATAGGTAGAGTTCCAGTGCTAGCGACTCTTGACCTACTAGATGAAGAATCCCTAGTCAAGATACTTACAGAACCAAAGAATGCTCTTACAAAGCAGTATGCGAAGTTGTTCGAGTATGATGATGCAAAGCTTGAGTTTGAAGAAGATGCCCTAAGAGCAGTTGCTCAAAAGGCTATCGAGAGAAAAACTGGTGCAAGAGGTCTTAGAAGTATTATTGAACATGCCTTGATGGATGTGATGTATGAAGTTCCATCATTAGAGAATGTTGAAAAAGTAATAATAAAAAGAGACTGCATAGAAGAAAATGCAAAACCAGAGATAGTATTCAAAGATGTAAGAGAAGTAATAAACGATAGCCCTATAAGTTAGTAATTTTGGAATCCAATTTTGAAATTGGGTTCCTTTTTTTAGTTAAGAAGCATATTTTTGCAGTAAAAGTACAATAAGGAACAAAAATTTGCGAAAATTATTGAATAAGCACTATTAAATGTTACAAATCAGTTGAAAATAGGTATACTTACATATATAATAATATATACGTATTTGCCCGATGGTGCTATTAAATCAATTTGATTTAAAGTCTTAGGGGATTTATGTTGAAAGGAGAGTATTATGGAAAACAATGAAGTAAAAGATAATAATGTAATAATATACAAAGATACTATAGAAATGCCTATGATACCACTAAGGGGAATATCAATTTCTCCATGTATATTGCAGTCATTTGATATAGGTAGATTAAACTCTATAGAGAGCTTCGAACTGAGCATGATAAATGGGGAGAAAATATTCCTAGCCAGCCAGTTTGATTCACTAGTTGAGGAGCCAGACATAGATGACATATACACTATAGGTACTATCTGTAGCGTAAAGCAGGTGATCAGAACATCTGAGACATCTATTAGGGTCTTGGTTGAAGGTCTTGGAAGAGCTAAACTTGAAAAGATGTGGATAGACGAAAACAATGCATGGATGGGTCAGATTACGCCTATAGAGTTTGATGAAGACCAATTTACAGACGAAGAGAAGAATACCCTAGAGGCATACTCTAGACGTCTGATGAAGGGATTTGAAAACTATATATCTATAGCAGTAGAGATGACATCAGATGCATCTATGGACCTAGCAGATGCAGAGGGATATTCAATGCTGATAGATATAATAGCATCAAGCCTATTCTTGAAGTTCTCAGATAGACAAAAAATCCTTGTTACACTTGATGTAGAAGAAAGAATGAAGATGATTTACGACTATCTACAAAGAGAGCTAGAAGTGATCAAGATAGACAAGAAGATAAATCAAGATGTAAGAAAGCAGATGAACAAGATCCAGAAGGACTACTATCTAAGAGAACAGATGAAGGCTATCCAGAAAGAACTTGGAGAAATACCAGACGAGGGAGAAGATAGCGGCTATAGGGCCAAGCTAAATGAACTAAAGATAGACGCAGAAACATTTGAAAAGATTGAAAAAGAGATCGAAAAATTTGAGAGGACACCAGTTGGTTCACCAGATTATAATGTGTCAAAGAACTACTTGGATACTATATTCTCACTTCCTTGGAACAAGGAATCAAGAAACAGATTTGATATCAAAAAATCAGAGAAGATCCTTAACGAAGACCACTATGGCCTAGATGATGTCAAGGATAGGATTCTAGAATACCTAGCAGTGAGAAAGCTATCCAAAAACCTAAAGGGACCTATCATATGTCTTGCAGGACCTCCAGGGGTTGGTAAGACATCAATAGCAAAGTCAGTTGCAAGATCACTTGGAAGACACTTTGTTAGGATATCCCTAGGTGGAGTAAGAGACGAGGCAGAGATAAGAGGACATAGAAGAACATATATAGGAGCTATTCCTGGCAGAATAATCAATGCCATGAAAGAAGCCAAGTCAAAAAATCCAGTTATACTACTAGATGAGATAGACAAGATGGCAAGCGACTTTAAGGGAGACCCTACATCAGCAATGCTAGAAGTATTGGACCCAGAACAGAACAAGTACTTTGTAGACCACTACCTAGAGCTGCCGTTTGACCTATCAAAGGTCCTATTTATAACAACAGCCAACGATTTAAGAAATATACCTAGACCGCTGTATGACAGGATGGAAGTAATAGATATAGAAGGCTACCTAGAAGAAGAAAAACTAGAGATAGTCAAGAACTTTGTCCTTAAAAAGCAGCTTAAAGAAAATGGCTTGAACAAAGACTTCATAAAGATGGATGATGAAGTAATCAAGTATGTAATCAATAGGTATACAAGAGAAGCTGGAGTAAGACAGCTAGAGAGGACAATCGGCAAACTTTGCAGAAAAGTAGTCAAGGAAATGGTCGAAAATCCAAAGCTAAAGCCAGTTACAATGACAAAAGAACTTGTAGTAAAATACCTAGGCAAGGAAAAATATAGACAAGAACCACTGGATATGAACCCACAGGTAGGCCTAGTAAACGGACTAGCATGGACAGCAGTAGGCGGCGTTACACTAGAGATAGAAGTAAGCGTCCTACCAGGCAAGGGCCAGATAGTCCTAACAGGAATGATGGGAGACGTCATGAAAGAATCAGCTAGGACAGGTATTTCATATATCAGGTCAATAGCGGATAAGTTGGATATAGAGCCAGAATTCTATAAGAACAAGGACATACACATACATATACCAGAAGGAGCAACACCAAAAGACGGGCCATCAGCAGGAATTACCATGACACTGGCAACAATATCAGCACTTACAAATAGGCCAGTACCAGGAAATATAGCCATGACAGGAGAGATAACCCTAAGAGGTAGAGTCCTTGCAGTCGGTGGCGTAAGAGAAAAAGTCCTTGCAGCATACAGGATGGGAATAAGAAAGATTATCCTACCAAAAGAGTGCGAAGCAGACATAGAAAAAATACCAGAGACAGTAAGAAATGACATAGAATTTGTCTTGGTAGATAAGATGGAAGAGGTATTGGAAGTTGCCCTTCTAGAGAGAATGTAAGGTGAAAAAATGGCAGAAAATACTAAAGTGGCTGAAACAAAACCAAAGAAAAACAGAAGAAGAAATCAGAACAAGCAAGAAACACAGGGCAAAAAGCCTGTCAAAAAAAAAGTAGCACCTAAAAAACCTACGACAATAGACGAAAAGGTGAGACAAGAAGAAAAGATGAAGATTAGGACAGCAGAGATTACAATGAGTGCTGTAAATAGATCACAATATCCAGGAGAGGGAATACCTGAGATAGCCCTAGCAGGAAGATCCAATGTCGGTAAATCATCAGTAATCAATGGTCTACTATCTAGGAAGAACTTCGCTAGGACATCATCAACACCAGGAAAAACAAGGACAATAAACTTCTATCTAATCAATGAAGAATTCTACTTTGTTGACCTACCAGGCTATGGATATGCAAAAGTAGCCAAAACGGAAAAAGAAAAATGGGGTGCAATCATGGAGATGTACCTATCAGATAGAAGAGAACTATGCGCAATATTCCTATTGGTAGATTGCAGACATGAACCTACAGCAGATGACAAGATGATGTACGAATGGATCAAGCATTTTGGATACAACTGCGTAGTAGTAGCTACAAAGGCAGACAAGATATCAAGAGGTCAATACCAGAAACATACAAGCATAATTAGGAAGAAACTTGAAATGGCAAAAGAAGACAAGATAATACTTACATCCTCATCATCAAATGTAGGAATGAAAGCACTTTGGGACGAAATTGTAGACCAATATGCCCAACATGGATATACAGTGACATATGAAAAAACAGTAGACTAAAATATGTTGAAATATATTGAAAACTGGATATAAACAAATAGCGTTGATAGTAATAGAATCATACCATATATAGCATGGAAAAGATAATTACCATCAACGCTATAATTTTGAAAAATATCCCCCGAAATGCGAGCACAACTTATCAATCCACTAAATTCAAAACCATACAAAAAGGATAAAACAACTATCCTCCTGCCTCCATCCAAACTAATAACTATCTCAACTCGTCAGTAACACAGAAAATATAAGGCACATTCCTATACCTATCTTCAAAGTCAAATCCATATCCAACAACAAACTTATCTTCAATCTCAAATCCTATATAGTCAGCAGTAAAATCAACCTCACGCCTAGAAGGCTTGTCCAAAAGAACACAAGTCCTAATAGACTTCGGATTCTTTTTTGCTATATGCTTAACTACAAAGTCCATAGTATGAGCAGTATCAGTTATGTCATCAACTATAAGGACATCAAAATTAGATATATCTTCGATTGATATATCAGACTTTACTACAACATTACCGCTAGATTCAGTGGACCTACCATAGCTTGAAGTAGTCATAAAATTTACAGTAAGATTATAAGAATCTATGGCCCTTACAAGGTCAGCACAAAAGATAAAACTACCCTTTAGTAGGGATATTACAAGTAGATTTTTTCCCTTGTAGTCCTGGTTTATCTTGTCACCTAGCTCTTTAATTCTCTTAGATAGGATGTAGCTATCAAACATCATTTCCCATTTTCTATCTTCTATATTCATTGTTTCCTCCGTATTATTTGAGAATTTATCTTGGATTACCCAGATACTTAAGGGGTATATAGGTAATAAGATAAGAATCATATTTTATTAATAAACCTATTATATATTATTAGTATCATTATGGTCAAATATTACCAGCAAGAAAGTAAAAATAACTTGAAAAATTCTCAGGTTAATATATAATAGATAGTTGTGGTATAAATTTTACAATGGGAGACACCTTATTATGAATAATCAGAAGAAAAAACTTTATAGCGATAAGTGGTCAAAGTCTAACACAAGGGATATTTTCAATGAGAAGCAGAAGATAGCCATAGAAAAATATGGAGACGTATTTGAAGATGATATGTTTTTTGCCCTAGAATTATCCTTGAATACTGATTTAGATTCACAACTTAGTGAAGAATTTGTTGATAGGATGAAGAAGAGAACAAAACTTTCATAGTAAATATAAAAGCAGCTAGACTTCATATGTATATATTTTACTGGTCAACCAGTGAAAGGGTACATATTTGGTCTAACTGCTTTTTTATTTTAGTATGATTTAATATTATTGTCCATTAGTATGGTAGCTAGCTGGGCAGCCCTATCAGGGTGCATTGTTCCAATAGGTAGTCTAAAGTCTCCAACCTCGATTCCCATCATATTCATTGCAGTCTTTACTGGAATAGGGTTTACTTCAAGTTTAAGTGCATCTATAAGGGCAAAGTTATTTATCTGTATTTCACGAGCGTATTCAATCTTGCCTGATTCAAAATGCTTGTACATATCTAGTACCTGGTTTGGTACGATATTAATCAAGCTAGATGCTAGGGATTTTATTCCAAGGCTTAGGGCTGCAAGTGCTATTGAGTCGTTTGCAGAGATTATATCGAAATTGCTTGGAAGGCTAGATATCATTCTAGCTATATGCTCTATGTCGTTTGATGTCTCTATGATTCCTACAATATTGTCTATAGCGGCTAGTTTTGCCAAAAGACCTATAGGTAGGTTTGAGCCTGAGTGCTCAGAGTCGCTAAATATGTAGCAAGGTAGGTCACAAGTCATGGCTAGAGACCTGTAGTGACTCAAGATTCCCTTTTCGTTACCAACATTGTAGTAAGGTGGTTCAAATATAAGGGCATCTACACCTGACTGATTAGCCTTTATACCTAGGATTATTGACCTTCTTGTATCATTAAAACCTGTCTGGGCAAGTACAGGTATCTTTTTGTCTACCTTCTTAACCACAAAGTCTATAAGAGAAGATATCTCCTCATCTGACATAGTCAAAAACTCTCCGTTGTTGCCGCCTACTATTATTGCAGCAGCACCGAGTCCTAGTTGCTTGTCCAATAATTTTTCTAGTTTATCAAAGTCTACTTCATTCGTATCAGAAAATGGTGTAACAAGTCTAATTGCACATCCTTTAAAAATCATATATTAATACTCCTTTCGCTGTATATATTTGTAATTATACCACAATTAGTGAATATTATTTATATTAAGTATAAAATAATATTTTCCCGTAAATTGCAATATCAATTTGTACACTTTTTTGCCACTCTTGCAAAAATATCGGTACTAGTCCTAAAATATATGTCAAGACTAGGCCTTGCCTATTCATTTTAGTCTTGACTAGTATTTTAGGACTAGTAAACTGATATTTGAAAGAGGGCTTCCATACCTTCAAACTATCGTTACTATTCATAATATGGTCCAATATATCCAATGAGTCGGTTACATTTTTAGAATACTTGTTTTTGTAAAATTGTACATTATTTAATTACCATTTCTTTGCAAGTACAATATTCCAGTAGTGTTTTAACCTTTTGTATTCAACTGATTTTGTGTCTAAGACCTTCATTTCATTGATTATAAGTTTGTATAAATCACTGGTAAGCAACTGAACGATATGAAATTTATCAATTACTATTTTAGCATTGGGAAATACTTTTTTTGACAAGTAAATATACGGTGTATAAATGTCTGTTGTTACGGATTATACTATATTTCTAGCCTTTAAAGGAAATAAATTAAAGTATTCCAACAAGTACCTTTGACTTCTGTCAGTAAGTATATCAAAGATACATCCTGACTCTATATCCATAATATTTACACTCATAGAGGAATCAACTATGCTAACTAATTGAATTTTTAATGCCCTCGGGTGCGTCTATTCCAAGCACAGTAGGAAAATAGTATTTTCTTTTTTCTGTTCTGTCGAATGAAGAACTCTGATAATTGTATAAGTAGATACATTTTGTTCTTTTGCTATTAAATCCATAGATATTGTTTAACATAGATTTAATTTTATAGATTTTTTCACATTATTTGATATGTATTATCTTTTATCTGTGATAGATGTTTCATCTGTAAAAGTAGAGTTGCAGTGCTTACAGTAGAACCTTTGCTTTTTTACAACCAACGTAAATGTGTATTTACCTACATTGTTTTACTTTACTTTCGAAATTTTGAAACCGTGCTTTATTACATCGTAATTTACATATCTTTGAAAATAATAAAATACAATTTTTAATTTTACAATTTTTGGTTGTATTTTTTAGAGTAAAAGTTTATAATACACTTAATAAAGTTTAGGAGGACATATTTTGGAAAAATTTCAGGTTTGTAATAGTGTTTCTGTTATCAGAAAAGAAAGGGGGTATACTCAGTTGGAATTGGCAAAGTTGGCAGATTTTTCTCAACAGTATATTAGTAATATTGAGAGAGGAGTATTAATACCATCTATTGCTAAAGCGATTAAATTAGCAGAGGTATTAGGAGTTTGTCATGGAGAATTATTTTTTAAATGTGAAATAAAAGATTGATAATATAAGAAAGATTAAGAAAAAAATTTAATGTTTTAAAATATAATATAGTCTAAAGTATGACTAAAGATTTATTTTGAACAGAGTATATTCATTTTTTTATAAGAAAGTCGTAGATATGTGTTGTTGTATGGTGAAAGTTGGTAGAGGAAATTACAGCAAAAAGTATTGACACTGTATTAAAACCCAAATAAAGAGGTAAAGTGGGGTGGATTAATATTATAAAAGATCTTTTAAATATATGTTTTGTTTCTGGATAATTTAAAAATGTGGAGAATTTAATAAAAACCAACTCTTAAGGGAAACGAATAAATACAATCTGAATTTTATCGATTTAGAGTATAACTTTTGTTGTGATATAGATTTTTATTTTAATTCAGGATAAATAAGATGAGAGTATTGTGTTGTCGATTATTTGTTTATAAAAATTTGTATGTTATAGTGATAAACATAAATATATTGTATAAGGAGTGATTTTAATGAAGAACAGAGAAGAAAAGCTGAGTTATTTAAGAAAGAAAGATTTTATTTCCATTTTTATCACCACAGTCGTATCTGCATTTATTTTCTTATTCATAAATGAATATTTTGTAGGTACTACTGAAGCAATAATATTTTCATATATTGGTGTTATAGGTGGTATTATTACAGTTATCGTGTCTTACTTTGAAAGTAAGAGTAACGACCCTTTTGTAACTGGTAAAACTTTAACATTTGGTGTTATAAATAGTTTTATTGGTGCTGGTGTAGTTATACTTCTTACATCATTTAGATTTGGATTAATCCCAAGTTTGATAGTTATTGATATTATAATTATTATGTCGAGAGAGCTAGGAAGAAAGTCAAGGGAAAAAATGTTAGATAAGTTTATTAATAAAACTGGTACAATTATAAAAAATAATGGAAATGGTAAATATGTTATGGATTTAAATTCAAAAAGAGTAACTGTTTATTCTAAAGATAACTTAGCGATTGGTGGTATGGTAAAGGTATCAGAGCTGAAAGGAACATGTATTTATGTAGAAGTATTTGCTTAAATAAGCGAACTTTAAAGTTTATTTAAAATTTTTAAATCGTACTTTATAGATATTAAGTTATTATTCTAAAACAATTTAGTTATTAACACGCGATTTGCATGTTAAAAAGTGTGGTGTGTTTTAAAGTTATGAAAATAAATGAAAAAATAGCCAAAAGCATGTTTATTAGGTGTATATGTTTATTATCAAAAATTAGTAAGTTTACCATTGTTATTATCATCTTATCAGGTATAATTCAAGGGTTTATTCCTACTGTTATGCTAATAATATCAAAATATACATTAAATGAAGTTCAAAATCTTGATTCAAAGGCAATTTTATTTGCTCTTGTAGGTATTTTTGTTAAAATTTTCTCTTTAGTATTTGGGAAATTATATGGATATTATATTTCTAAGATATCGTTACTATTTGATAATATGATATCGGTTATGATTTTGGAAAAAAGTAGTGAGTTAGGAATGAAAGATTATGACAGTAAAAATACTTATGATATAATCACTAGAGCTCAAATGCAAGGTGCTAGTAGTATAATAACATATATTGATAGCTATATTAATACTTTCAAAGAAATTATAACAATATTGAGTACTATGATTATAATTTTAGTGTATAAAATCTATACATTCTAATACCTTGAACTTCTTTTTTGAATTTTTTCTGTTTTTTTTATACTGTGTTTGTCCTGCATCGGGGTAGTATAATGTGACCTTGTGTCCATTTTTTATCTGTTCTACCCTGCCACGTTTAAGCTCATTGTAAATAGTAGTTCTTGACCTTTTTAGGTGCCTAGCAATAGAAGATATTGAGCAATCTAATTTGATCATGGCATAAATTTCTCCTCTTTCATACTCACTTAGGTGTTTAAAGTTTCTCTTTTTTGTGTTAAAATTAAGTTGATTCATTGTGGACCTCCTGTATGTATTTGTGTTGTGACTTATATTTTAACACAGGATTCGCAATGAATCATTTTTTATTTAGTTGTACAAATTGATTATACAATCAACCAATAATATTTTTCGAGACTTATCTTATTTTTTGGTAAATAATTTTCTTAAAGGGTAGATTATATACAAGCAAACGTGTATAATTGTATAGGACTTTAATATAATGAAATCGGTATGCTTTTTATAGACGCATATTAATTATTATTTAAAAGTATATAGGATAATATTAGGAGGGATAATATGGATACATTAAAGGAGTTATACAAGATTGGTTCGGGGCCATCTAGTTCTCATACTATGGGACCACAAAGAGCAGCTAAGAGGTACAGTGACAAGCATCCTGAGGCAGTTAGCTTTAGGGCTACTTTATACGGAAGTTTGGCAGCTACAGGAGCAGGTCATTTAACAGACTACATTATAATAAAGACTATCAAGCCAAGAGAGGTTGAAATAGTTTGGAGAGCGGATATAAACCCAGAATTCCATCCAAATGGAATGATGTTAGAAGCTATAGACCAGGATGGAAACGCTTATGATCCCTGGACAGTGTTCTCAGTAGGTGGAGGAACACTTGCAGAGGAAGGTAAGAGAGGACAGGTTGAGGGTAAGGTATACTATGAACATAACAAGTTAGACGATATAATAGCCTACTGCAAGGAAAATGATTTGAACTTTGTTGAATATGTTTTACAGCGTGAGGATGATGATTTCTTAGAATATATGGAAGCCATAGCAGACACGATGAAGTCAGCTATAGACAAGGGAATAGAGAGCAGAGAGCTAATACCAGGCAAGTTAAAGCTAAAGAGAAGGGCATCTATATTCTACAAGAGATACCTTGCAACTAAGGACTATACTAGCCTAGACTATGCATATGCCCTAGCTGCATCAGAGGAAAATGCATCAGGAGGTACAATAGTAACTGCACCAACATGTGGAGCAGCAGGTGTTATACCGGGAGTATTCTTCTCATTGATGGACCACAACGGTTATACAAAGCAACATATAATAGAGGGGCTAATAGTTGCAGGTCTTATAGGTAACCTTATTAAGACTAATGCCTCAATATCTGGAGCAGAAGCTGGTTGTCAGGCAGAGGTTGGTACAGCATGTTCAATGGCAGCAGCAGGTTCAGCCTACCTATTTGGAGGTAACTTTGAACAGATAGAATATGCTGCAGAGATAGGTCTAGAACACCACTTAGGTATGACTTGTGACCCAGTATATGGATATGTACAGATACCATGTATAGAAAGAAATGCTATGGCAGCAGAAAGAGCGATAGCAGCTGCCAAGTATGCCTTAAATACTGATGGTAGTCACACTATATCATTTGACCAGGTAACTGTTACAATGATGGAAACAGGTGTTGACCTAATGGACAAGTACAGGGAGACTGCTAAGGGTGGTCTTGCCAAGTGGTTTGAATGTTAATTATTAGCTAGTAATATAAAATATAAATTTTAATATAATCTCACTTTTCTATCCTTAAATGTTAGTTGAGTGAGATTTTTTATTAAGCTCTTTATAGAAAGATTATTTAACATAATTAAAATCTCAGCTATTCCTCCTATTTGCCCTAGTAAAGATAGCAAAGCTGATATGCGGCAAGTTCTATCCATCTTTTTCAGCCTGATGTGAAAGCCTTGATTTAATTGCATCCTAGTTTTTTTTAGTATATAATGTAAAGAGCTATGTTTTAAAATACATTTATAATTATAAAAGGAGTTTTTTATGGATCAGTACGGTAATTTCGCATATATTTATGACCAGCTTATGGACGATGTAGACTATGAGGCTTGGGTGGAACATATAGAAAAGTTAATAGCTATAAGTGGTGCTAACGTCAAGAATATACTAGAACTGGCCTGTGGTACTGGAAATATAACTCTTCCCCTAGCTAGAAAGGAATATGATATTGCAGGTCTTGATATATCTGAAGAGATGCTCGATGTTGCAAGGGAAAAATCTGAACTTGAAAATATACCTCTTGTACTCCTACAACAGGACATGACACAATTGGATTTTGACCTGTATGATCTAGACTGCATCTTGTGTGCTTGTGACGGTATAAATTATATTACCGACCTAGAGGACGTCAAAAATCTCTTTGGCAAGGTATATGAACTCCTAAAGAAAGAGGGGATATTTATATTTGATATCAGCTCATATTACAAGTTGTCCAGTATTTTGGGTAACAATTTTATGGGAGAGGCTAGGGATGACATATCATATATGTGGACAAACTACTATGATGATATGACACAGCTATTAAATATGGACTTAGACTTTTTTGTAAAAGTTCAAGCAGAAGATGATGATGAGGACAACCTGTATGAGAGATATAAGGAGGTCCACCTACAGAGGGCCCACAAGGAAGAAGAGCTAGCTGCTATCTTAGAAGAAGCTGGCTTTAAAGATATAAGGATGTTTGGGGATTTTTCTCTTGAAGATGTGGATAAAAAATCTGAAAGAGTATTTTTCCTAGCCAAGAAGTAGGATTTTGATATGTATAAGTAATATGTAAATTGGCTATCTAGAAATATGTAAAATGCTTTAATAAGATATCTAGAAATATGTAAAATGCTTTAATAATATATATAAGGAAAGGTATAAAATGAAAGATTATTGTTTAAGAGTAACTAGTAAAAATGGTGAAGTTAGGGGATTTTTCTCAACTTCTAGAAATATGGTAGAGGCAGCAAGGGGATTTCATAATACTACAAAGGTTGCAACTGCGGCCCTAGGAAGGACTTTGACAGCTACCTCAATGATGGGTCTAATGATGAAGAACCCAAATGACAAGGTGACTATTATCATAAAGGGTGGAGGACCCATAGGTACTATACTTACGACTTCAGATGTCAATGGTATGGCCAAGGGCTATGTTACAAATCCTGGAGTAGAGGTTGAAAACTACGCCAATGGCAAGCTAAATGTGGCTGGTGCAGTTGGTCATGAGGGTACAATCAAGGTTATAAAGGACCTAGGTATGAGAGAGCCATACAATGGTGAGTATGAGATGGTCAGTGGAGAGATAGCCAAGGACTTTACATATTATTTCACAGTGTCTGAGCAGACTCCATCAGCAGTTGCCCTAGGTGTATTGACTAGGTCTGATGAGGTTGAGCAGGCTGGTGGCTTTATAGTACAGATGATGCCAGATGCAACAGAGGAGACTATATCAATACTAGAAAATAATATATCCGGGCTAGAGTCTGTAACACAGATGCTATCCAAGGGAATGACACCTGAAGATATCATGGAAGTAGTCATGAAGGGACTTGACCCACAGATACTAGACTACAAGGAGATAGGCTTTGAATGTGATTGCTCTAAGGACAGGGTAGCCAAGGTATTTGTGGCTATAGGCAAGGACCAGCTGACAGACATTATAGAAGAAGACCATGGCGCAGAGGTAGGATGTCAGTTCTGTAACTCAAAGTACCAATTTACAGAAGAAGAGCTAAGAGAAATTCTAGGTGAAATGTAGGCATTCGTATAAGTAAATGTATATAATTTGATGATAGAGTTACTTATATGTTTAATTTGATATATCAATAGGTTGGGGTGATATTATGAGACTGGATAAATTATTGGGAAACCTAGGTTATGGAACTAGGTCAGAGATAAAAAAATACTGCAAGCAGGGCTTTGTAAGGGTGAATGGAGCAGAGGCTAAGAAGTCTGATGTCCATGTGGATCCAGAAAATGATGAGATAGTATTTAATGGAGAGCTTGTAAACTACAGGGAGTTTGTATACTTGTTGTTAAATAAGCCGGCTGGTTATGTATCAGCTACCTTTGACAAGTATGACCCAACGGTTATAGACCTTATAGGAGAAGAATACCTTCCCTTTGAGCCATTTCCAGTTGGTAGGTTAGACAAGGACACTGAAGGCCTGCTAGTGATAACAAATGACGGTAAGTTGAGCCATAGGGTCCTATCACCCAAAAACCATGTACCCAAAAAGTATTATGCGATTATAGACAAAGAAGTTGATGATATGGATGTTAGGATATTTGAAAAGGGTGTATATATAGGAGAAGACTATACAACTAAGCCGTCTAAGTTAGTAGTATTAAATCCATTTGAATTTGAAGATGGAAGTCTTGGATCTGAGGTTCATGTGACCATCAGTGAGGGCAAATTCCACCAGGTAAAGAGAATGTTTGAGGCTGTCGTCAAGGAAGTTGTCTATCTGCAGAGGATTCAGATGGGTGGGCTGGAACTTGACGAAGAACTGGACCTAGGAGAATATAGGGAGTTGACACCTGAAGAGGTTGAATTACTAGAAATAAGAGATATTTAGTTGATAGATTATATTTCTACAACTAAAACAATATAGTGATATTTACGGATAAAGTGGTGACTAGTGGATATAATTGTGTTGCAGATTTATATTGCAGAGGAGCTTAGATGAAGAGAAAAGATATAATAGAGTTTGAAGTTGGCAAGATGGAGTTTGGTGGGATATCACGCTCCATGTACGAGGACAAGAGAATAAAGATGAAGGGTGGAATCACTGGTCAATGGGTCAGGGCTGTAGTCAAAAAATCTAGGTCAGACAGTGGTGAAGTCAAGCAGTTAGAACTAGTAGAGCCATCACCAATAGAGACAGCAGATGTCTGTAGGCATTTTAGACAGTGTGGTGGATGTTCAATATTATCCATTCCGTATGAAAAACAGTTGGAGATAAAAAAGGACCAAGTACTAGATTTGTTTGACAAGGCAGGACTTAAAGATTATGAGTTTGTAGGTATCAACCCTAGTCCATCTTCAGTTGCATACAGGAATAAAATGGAGTACACATTTGGAGATGAGTACAAGGATGGTCCACTATCACTTGGTATGCACAAGGTGGGTAGGTTTATAGATATAGTGACAGTAGATGACTGTAGGATAGTTGACCAAGATTTTAAGACTATCATGACAAGGACAAGGGACTTTTTTGAAGAGAAGGGACTACCTTACTACAGGTCATTTAACCACCAGGGCTACCTTAGACACTTGGTAGTTAGAAAGGGTGAGAATACTGGGGAGTTGATGGTCAATATAGTCACTTCTTCTCAGCTAGACTACAATATGGATGAATACAAGGACTTTTTATTGGGGCTTGACCTAGATAGTGAACTTGTAGGAGTTTTACACACTATAAATGATGGACTTGCAGATGCAGTCCAGTGTGACGAGATGAGAATATTATACGGAAGAGATTACTTCTATGAAGAAGTCCTAGGACTTAGGTTCAAGGTTTCTCCATTTTCATTCTTCCAGACTAATACCAAGGGAGCAGAGGCCCTGTATACTATAGCAAGAAAGTTCGCAGGAGACAGGGGCCATGGCAAGGTTGTATTTGACCTATATAGTGGGACAGGCACTATAGGCCAGCTGATGGCAAAGACTGCCAAGAAAGTATACGGAATTGAATTGGTCGAAGAGGCAGTTGTTGCAGCCAACCAAAATGCAGTCCTTAACAATCTTGATAACTGTGAGTTTATAGCAGGAGACGTTGCCAAGGTTGTCAGCTCACTTCCAGAAAAGCCGGAGCTGATCATAGTAGACCCGCCAAGAGCAGGAATATTGGGTAATGGAGTGAAGGATATAGCTGAGTTTGGAGCCAAGGAAATAGTATATGTCAGCTGTAACCCAAGATCGCTAGTTGAGAATGTGGTCGAGTTTGAGGCTAGGGGCTATAAGTTGGACAAGTTGGAGTTGATGGATTTATTTCCGAACACACCACATTGTGAGAGTGTCGTATTGATGACAAGAAAATAGAGGCGTACAAAATGAACAATAGTAAAAATTTTAATCTTTTTTTAATGGATGGAGAAGTAACTGGAAGAATAAAGTGTACTTTATCTAATTGGACAGGCATTGCATATAAAATTCCAAGAACGTATCTTGATAAATGTAAGGATAGACTAGATTTAAAGCAAAGTGGAGTATATTTTTTATTTGGCAAGAACGATGACGGGGATGACGAAGTGTATATCGGTCAAGCAGGAATAAGAAAAAATGGCGAGGGAGTTTTATTTAGGGTATCAGAACACTTAAAAGATGAAATTTATTTTTCAGATGCAGTCATGTTAACCACACAAAATAACTCATTTGGACCAACAGAAATTTCTTATTTAGAGAATAAATTCACTAACATGGCTATCTATGTAGATAGGTACAAAGTAAGAAATGGAAATGATCCAAACCCTGGAAATGTAACCGAAGAAAAAGAATCAGAGTTGGAAGATTTTGTAGAGTATTCAAAAATGGTACTTGGTGTCTTGGGATATAAAATATTCGTTCCTATAGTCGATAAAGATACAAAAGAAAAATATGAAAATAATAATGACAAAGAGTCAATTCTCTATCTTTCAAGAAAAAGTGGTAAGTCAAATAGACAGATAGAAGCAAAATGTAAAAGAACAGATGAGGGTTTTGTTGTATTAAAAGATAGCATGATAGAAACTATAGATTCCACTGCCATTCCAAAATCAATTAAAGAACTTAGAAAGGAATGCATAAATAAAAATGAGATTATTGATGGTAGAATAAGCAAGGACTATTTATTCAACAGTCCATCCTACGCAGCTGCCTTTGTTCTAGGAACTAACGCAAATGGGAAAACACATTGGAAAACTGAAAACGGTATAACATTAAAAGACCTAGAAGAAAATGAAATGAAATAGTATTAACATTAGAATTTAGACGATATGCAATAGCTATATCGTCTATTTTTTATACCTTTTAATGAATGTGCAAGATGGTGTTCAAAAGCATAAAATAATCATTCGTAAATTAGCACATTAAATTGTATCAAAGTAGTGAGAGTCTTAGACTCTCCTTAAAGAACAGAATCATTATAGAGTGTATGTAATTTTTTCTGTAAATTAGACTTCTATGGAGTATATGTAAAAAATAGCCACACCGAGTGGAATGGCTATTTTACAGAATATCAATCAAATTTTGTCTTGCATGAAGAATTCGATGAACCATTACAGTTTTACTTTCTTCATGAACTTTATAGAAAATGATGTAATTCTTAACAAGACATTTTCTAAACTCTTTATGGCGTAGATAGGCATCATCCACCAATCCATAGCGATGAGGCATGGTAGATAGACTAGAAACAGTAGATTCTATCTCGTCAAGTAAATCAGATGCAGTGAATGGTGCATCAAAATTGTAGAAAATATAATGGATTATACCTTTTAGGTCTCTGTGATAGGTCTCGGAAACAAGTATCTTATAGTGTTCCATTTTTTAGTCCCTCCCTTAAACTTTTCATGGAGTCATCAAAAGTTAGGGTACGACCGTTTGTGAAATCAGATTCACTTTGCTCTAGAAGTTGATACAGCTCATATTTTCCCATGATTTTATTGAATAAATCAATGCTCATAACAGCAAGGTCTCCACGGCCATTTTTGGTAATAAAGATAGGTTCGCCTGTTTCATGGCAAAACGAAGAGATTTCATTGTAATTATTTCGTAAATCTGTACTTGATTTAATGTTTGGCATAATAACACCCCCTTTAATCTAAAGATATTATACTATTATTTCTTTAGAATGTCAATTTTATAAAAGGGGAGTTAAAATCTCTACTTTTCCATTTCTATTACGATCAATAAATAGGGAAAACTCGCAGATAGACTAACTAGTATTTCAAACGCCTCTCAATAATATATTCACAGGGAATACTAATACTCCACGAAAAAAGTTATAAAAATATGAAAGGAGTCTGTATGGCCAAAGATTGAACACCACACGATGACATGATGGAAAGTACATTCTTGATAATACTCGACTTATCATTTGTCAAAGCAATGCAAGTACAGAGGATTTGAAAAAGGATTATCCTCATGCAGAAATCAATCCACTAGGTGATAAAATTTCAGATTCCAGGTAAAATGTAGAAATAAAATTACAAAATAATTTTGTGGAAGTCTCAGGAATGTTAACGAAAAAATAATTAAAGATTTTAATGATGATTATAAGTTGAGCTTTACAGAAAATATTGATCTATATTGTAAATTTAATGATGATGACAAAACAAGCAAAGAGAATTCATTTGAAAAAGTTGCTTACAATCTTGGTATCACGATTAAACGAACAAGACCATATTAACCATGGCAAAATGGAAAAGTAGAAAGAAGTCATAGGGAAGATGGTAAGATTTTATATAATCGAAAAGTATTTACTAGCGAAAAAGATCTGATAAATCAGGTGGCAAAGCATGAAAGAAGATAAAATAGCAAGTATTTTGAAAAACTTTCTCGTAAGTGTAACATATGTATTGACAACTAAGAATAATGACGCCATAATTTCCATATGTAACTTGACTTTTCGGTTAGAGTATGCTAATATAAAGATAAAGAACGAATGTCGGTCAATAGGTGGTGAGGTTTTGGAAAAGAGAAATGTAAAAGATCCAGGAGAAAGAAAACAGGAGCTTATAAATATAGCATCTAGACTCTTTGAAAAGGATGGATATGAGAAAGTTTCTGTGCGAGATATTCTCGCAGAAGTTAACGGAGCGCCGGGAATGTTTTATTACTATTTTAAATCAAAAGAAGATATTTTCTTGGCGTGCATGGAAACATATTTTGAAGAAAAACTAAAAAATAAGTTGGATATACTTCAAAATAAGGAAATAGATTACGAAGAAAGAATAAAAATTTTAAGAGAACTTATAGTAAAAGATATCGGTCAGTTTACGACAAAATATAATTTTTCAAAAGAGAATTCAATTACGGATAACTCTTACAGGCTATGGGAATTGATTCATTACATTGGAAAATTTATAGATGTCTATTCAGAGTTTATAATTGAAGGAATTGAAAATAAAAAAATAGAAAATAATATTGGAATAAATAGAGAAAATATGAGAAGTTTCGCAGCTTTTATTTTATACGGAGCTGTTGGAACAATATATAATGACTATATTATTAAGGGAGAAAACAAAACAAATTCAAGTGAAGCCTTTGGAATAATAAGCGAACTATTTCAGAGACCTCAGTAGAGAAAAATAAAATATAAGTATTTTACAAGGAAAACATCAAGTATGTTTTCCTTGTATTAGTTTTAAGGCAAATGAACGAATTCGTTCGGTAAGGAGGTATGTTTTAGATGAAAAAGAAGAAATCTATCAAAGATATTATTTTCTACAGTGAAATAAAAAAAGGACAACTTGTAGGAGGAATATTATTTGTTAGTCTTGGAATGCTATTAAGTATTTGTCCAATTTTGGTGATATACAAAGTTATAAAATCTCTATTTTTATATGGGAAATTAGAACAAAGTGCAATACAGTTCTGTAGTTATGGACTTGCAGCAGTGGTATTGGCATATTGCTTAACTTATATTGGTAGTATTTTATGCCATAAGTTTTCATATGTTTTAATAGCTAACTTAAAAAAGAAGATATTATTTCATATTGGGAACCTTCCTTTAGGATTTTTTACTGGGGACAACAAGTCAAAAATAAGGCAAGTATTAGGATCAGACATGAATCAAATTGAGGGATACTTTTCTCATCAATTACCAAATTTAATTTCAACTTTAACACTAATTTTAGCAATGATAATTGTTATGTTAAAGATAAATTTAATATTAGGTCTTACTACTTTGTTAATTATATTTGTCGGTTTAGGAATTCAGATTGCCATTATGGCGAGAATTATTAAGTCTGGCGGACTTGAAAAAAACTTTGCGATTTTGGATCAAATTAATTCAGCAACTACTGAATATGTTAAAGGTATGCCTGAAGTTAAAATATTTGGAACAGGAACAAAATCATTTAAAACTTTTTCAAAGTCAGTAGGAGAATATAGAGATTTTACAAGTTCGATGACATCAATGATAAGACCAGGATTTGTCTCATTTAGAATGTTCATTTTATCTGTGGCTACATTCATAGTTCCTGTAGGAATACTTTTAATGTCACGAAATAATAACTTGGATTTTGCTACAGTCTTTATTTTCTATTTGATTCTTGCACCTGCCATTAGCGTACCTGCATTAAAGCTTAGAGATTTTGCAGAAGGAATGAATTTACTAAATGAAGTTGTTTTGAGAGTCTATGAAATTATAGATCAAAAAGAATTGGCAATTGAAAATACTGAGGAAGCGATAAAAGGTCATGATCTTGAATTTAATAATGTAAGCTTTTCTTATGGAAATGAAGAGGTTTTAAAGAATATAAGCTTCTGTGCTAAACAAGGAGAAGTTACAGCATTAGTTGGTTATTCGGGAGCGGGTAAATCTACCATTGGAACGCTAATACCAAGATTTTACGATCCTTCAGAAGGCTCTATTAAAATTGGTGGGGTTAATATAAAAAATATTCCGATAAACGCCTTAATGGACAAGATAGCATTTGTTTTTCAAGACAGTGATCTTATCACAGATACAGTCTTCAATAATGTTGCTATGGCAAAGACAGGCTCTACAAAAGAAGATGTTATAAAAGCCTGTAAAAAAGCAAGATGTCATGATTTTATTGTAAAACTTCCTGATGGGTATGACACTGTTTTGGGTAAAGGAACGTACTTATCTGGAGGAGAGAAACAACGTATTGCAGTAGCAAGAGCGATTTTGAAGGATGCACCAATATTAGTGTTAGACGAAGCAACAAGTTTTGCAGACTCTGAAAATGAATATCTTATGCAGGAAGCTTTATCTGAATTGGTTAAGGATAAGACTGTTATTATGATCGCTCATAGGTTAAATACCATAGAATATGCAAATCAAATCTTAGTAATATCTGATGGAAAAATTGCAGAAAGAGGCAAGCATGAAGATTTAATCCTTGCAAATGGAATATATAAGAGACTCTTTGATATTTATAAGAAGACAAATATTTGGCAAATGGATATAGAAGGGAGTGAGAATAAATGATAAGAAATATTACTTTAGGAAAGATGAATAATATAAGAAAATCAATTATTTTAAATGTTTTGGCATCTATTTCCAACCTTATACCATTTATTGCTTTGGCGAAAATTGTAGAGACACTATTTTTAAATAGAGGTGCAGATAGTATAGATACGAGCCTTTTATGGAAGTATTTTGGGATAATGGCAATATTTTTCTTAATAACATTCTTATTGGAAAATTTAGCCACAAAATATACCTATGAACTTGGATACAAGACAAGTGCAGATGGAAGAATAGAGCTTGCAGACCACATAAGAAAACTGCCGATAGGTTATATTTCAGGGAAAAGTTCAGCAGAGATCTTAGATACATTAATGAATGATTTTTTCAAAGTTGAAACGGCAGTAACGCATCAATTACCTCAATTTTTCAGTGGTATATGTGTAGCGGTTCTTTGCTCGATATTATTTTTGATAATCAATGTAAAAATGGGAATAGCAACACTTATTGGACTACCTATTTCTGTTCTACTTCTTACGCTCATGCAAAACTTTCAGAAAAAAATTTATTTAAAAACAAAGAAAATGAGGATAAAAGAGGAAGAAGATATAAATGAATATTTGGATGCCATTAAGACTCTAAAAGCTTATAACAGCTTAGAGGACACATTAACAAAACTTGAAGAAGATATAGATAACTCAAGAGATGCAAATATTAAGAGTGAGAAAGGAGTTGGTTCATTAACTACTATAGCAAGTATGATTCTAAGAATAGGACTTCCTTTGATGAGTTTAGCTGGTTCCTATTTATTTATAAATGGATCTTTGGAAATTGATACATTTTTAATGTTCTTATTTGTAGGCACAAGGATTTTTGATCCCTTGGAGCTTGCACTTGTAAATTATACAGGTCTGCAAATGGCATCAGTTTCGGGAGAGAGAATCATTAACTTACTTAAGGCTAAACCTATGTCAGGAAATTGTTCTGTAAACGAAAGCAACAAAATTGTAATCCGCGATGTTTCATTTTCTTATAAGGAATCTAAGGTTATCGATAATGTTTCATTAGACATTAATGAAAACAAATTAACTGCTTTTGTTGGTTACTCTGGCTCTGGAAAATCTACACTAATTAAATTAATTTCCAGATTTTATGATCCTAATGAAGGGACAATTAAAATTGGTGGAGTAGATTTGCTAACAGCCGATCCTGATAAATTAATGGATAAATTTTCTGTTGTTTTTCAAGATGTGTATCTTTTTAAAGACACAATTTATAACAACATAAAATTTGGAAATGAAGATGCAAGTAAAGATGAAATCATGAATGCTGCAAAAATGGCAGGAGCTTATGACTTTATAGTCAAAAAAGACGATGGATTTGACACTATGATTGGACAAGGAGGAGCGACTCTGTCTGGAGGTGAGAAACAAAGAATATCAATAGCGAGAGCAATATTAAAAAATGCACCAATAATACTACTTGATGAAGCAACATCTTCGCTTGATCCTGAAAATGAACTTATTATACAAGAAGCAATATCAAATTTAATTAAAAATAAAACAGTTGTGGTTGTAGCCCATAAATTAAGAAACGTAATGGGAGCTGATAAAATTGTTGTTTTAGACAAAGGAAAGGTAGAAGAAGTTGGGGAGCATGAAGACCTTTTAAAAAATCAAGGGCTATATAAAGACTTATGGGATTATCAAGAAAAGTCTAAAGAATGGAAGATTGTACAGTAACAATCAATTTTAAAGGAGGAAATTTATGAAAACACAAAAGAAATCATCAAAAAATGCAGTTACAGCTGGTGTTTTAATTGCACTTTACTTTGTAACATATTTAGTAATTGGGGCAATATCTATGCCTGTCCCTGTTTTATTTTTACTAATGCCTATGCTTGTAGCACTACTTGCTGCACCAACCTATCATATGCTTCTTGCAAAAACAAAGTCAGCCACCGCTATTGTAATCGCAGCTATCTTACCAAGTATTTTATTAGTTGCAACTGGACATATTCCAATTGCACCATTAGCGGCAGTGCCTGCCGGAATAATTGCTATGTTCATAGCAAGAGGTGGAAATTATACAGACTTTAAGAAAAATACAATTAGCCATATGTTTTTTTCTCTAAACTTATTTGGAGGATTCTTACCAATTTGGCTTATGAGAGAAGCATTTTTTGAAAGCGTTATAAAAGGTGGCTTAGATCAAAACTTTTGTAATACAGTAAGAGCATGGACACCAATATGGATGCTACCAGTTATGATTATTGGAACATTTATATTCTCATTAATTGGTTCTTATTTTACAAAGAAAATACTAAATAAAAAGTTGGAATCAGCAGGAGTCTTATAATGGAAAATTCAAAGATTGCTCTGGGGTCAAAATATGACCTCAGAACAAAACTTATCTTACTTATAGGTGCGAATATTTTAATATTTTTAGGTTTTGGTTTGATATATCAAAGCCTTATTAGCTTATTATTTCTTGCCATCATTATTAGTGATGGTTATAAGAAATCCGCTATAAGGTATATTCTATTCTTTGTAACAAGCGTTGTATTAGAAAAAACTTTAGCCTATTTCAATATAAATTTTCTTTTGAATTTAATTTTATTCCTCTTGGCAATTGGGAGAAAATTTTTGCCATGTATTATTGTGGGTAAATGGATTTTAAATTTCACATCTGTTTCCAGTGCAGTAGCAACTCTACAAAAATTAAAACTTTCAAAAGACTCACTTATAATGATTTCTGTAATATTTCGATGCTTACCTACGATTAAAGATGAGTGGAGTCATATAAATATGGCTATGAAAACAAGAGGGATTAGCGTTAGTCTTTATAATTTATTTCATAAACCTGCTGCGACAATGGAATACTTTTTTGTACCATTATTCGTAAGTGTAATAGAAATCGGGGATGAGCTATCCCAATCAGCCATTATAAGAGGGCTTGATGCTCCTGTTCAAAAAACAAGTAGATACCTAATTAAGATTAGAAAAAATGACATTGGCGTTTTAATTCTTATGATTTTAATTTTATTGATAGTAATATTTATGAAAGTGTCAGGGTGGGATTTATGATTGAAATTAGAGAATTAAGTTTTAAGTACAAAGGAGGAGATAATTACTCATTAAAAGATATAAACTTGAAAATAAAAAAAGGGGAATGCATTCTTCTATGTGGCAGGAGTGGTTGCGGAAAGTCGACCCTATTAAAACTTATGAACGGTATAATACCTGAGTTCTATGATGGGGACATTTCAGGCAGTGTTATGGTCAATGGTATGAATACATTTACTACACCAATTTATAAATTATCTAAGGATGTAGGTTCAGTTTTTCAAAATCCTAAAACACAATTTTATACAACAAACACTACAGATGAGATTGCTTTTGGTTTAGAAAATTACGGAATAGAAAGAGAAGTAATTAACAAAAGGATTAAAGAGGTCGAAAAAGAGCTTCGTCTTGAAAACTTGATGAATAAAAATATATTCAATCTTTCCGGAGGAGAAAAGCAGAAGATTGCTATAGCAAGTATTTACGCATTAAACCCTGAGATATTTATTCTTGATGAACCGTCTTCAAGCTTAGACATAAAGTCAATGAAAGAACTATCACTTACAATGAAGAAGCTTAAATCTTTAGGAAAAACTATTATTATTGCAGAACATAGGCTGTGGTATTTAGAAGACATTGTTGACAGAGCAATATATTTAGAGGATGGGAAAATCATCAGAGAATATAGTATGGATGAAATTGAAAATCTAAGTGAGGATGAACGAATGAGAACTGGACTTAGACATTCTGATTATAAAGCTATTGAAGGATTTGAAGATTTTGAAACTTCAAATAAAGGGGCTTTATTAGAATTGAAAAATCTGATATTTAAAAGAAATACCAGAACAATTTTGTCCATCAAGGATCTTACATTTTGCTATGGAAATATTATTGGGATTGTTGGAGAAAATGGAATTGGAAAGTCTACATTAGCAAAAATCATATGTGGCTTATACAAAGCAAATAAAGGGAAAATTTTAAAAGAGGATGAGAATTTCAATATAAGAAGCAGGTTAAATGAAAGTCTACTTATTATGCAGGAAGTGAATTATCAACTATTTACTGACAATGTGTTTGATGAAATATTATTAACGTCAAAAGTTATAGACAAAAATATTATAAACAATTGGTTAAAAAATATGGAACTCGAAAATATTATTGATAGAAATCCGCACACTTTATCTGGAGGACAGAAACAGAGAGTAATTATTTTATCCGCTTTACTATCCGACAAGAAAATTCTATTTTTCGATGAGCCAACCAGTGGATTGGACTATAAAAATATGAAAATAGTAGCTAAAAACATAAAAAAAGTAAAGGAAGAAGATAAGCTGATTTTAATAATATCCCATGATATTGAGTTTTTAGAGTCAGTTTGTGATAAAGTGATTGATTTTACTTATTTATGAAAAAGTATACAATAGTAAATTATAAGAGGAACATATGATAAAAACGCAAAAAAATGAGAAATTGTAAATAGTATTTTTTATAATATTCCATAAAATAAATTTTATAATATTATTTGGAGCAGGTGAAAAAAACGACTCTACACATTTTAGCGTTGGCAGAAAAAATCCTAACCGTTAGATGAAGACAAAATGATGTGACCCCCAAAAATTAGACCTAAAAATCTAATGATTGGGGGTTGTTTTTCTAGTAAGTCAAAATATGAATAATCTAATACCATTAAGATATTATATTTCATAGTTGTAATACAAGACCTAGAACTATAGGCCGATAATATTTACTAACGAGCAAACATAACAGAAGTAGCTTTTATAATTGCTATTGCTTCAGAGTCTTTTGCTAGGCCTAATTCTTCAACGGCAGCCTTAGATATTGTAGCTGAAACAGCACCGACTGGAGTGTCAATAACTACGATATCATTCACAGCACCTTCCGTAATAGAAGTTACTTTACCAGCAAACTGGTTTCTCGCACTTAATTTTAATTCTCCAACTGCAACCATTACATCAGTAGCCTTTATAATTGCTGTTGCAGTTACACCTTCAATGATACCTAGCTCCTTAATAGCAGCCATAGAAATAGTGCCACTAATTTTTGTTCCGTTTACATCTAGTGAAACGATTCCATTTACAGCACCTTCATTTACTCCTATTACTTTACCTTCAAATTGATTTCTTGCACTTAATTTCATTCTATACCTCCTGGGTTTATACTTAGATTTAAATAGATAGAAAACATTTATTTTCATAAGTTTATTATACAGTAACTAGTTCAAATTTTCAATATATAAAACATAAGCTAATATCTAGTTTAATTTATAATTTTATTGCTTTAGATTTAAATTCTAGAAAAAGAAATTAAGTTATAGGCAATAAGAATTCACTTGAGTTTAATTATCATTAGTGCTATAATTCAAATTAATAGCAAAATTATAACTAGCAGTAAAGATAGAATTAATAGCAAAATTATAATTAGCAATAAAGACAGAATTAATAGCAAAGTTATAATTAATATTAAAGATTGAATTAACAGCAATTATTATGTTTCCAGGGGGGATTACTATGAAAAGACAATACTTTATTGAAATTTCTAATCTAAAAAAGTCATACACAAGTGGTTCTAATACAGTTGACGTCCTCAAGGGTATAGACTGCTCTATAAACAAGGGGTCAATTTGCACTCTTTTAGGTCCATCTGGTTCGGGCAAGTCTACCTTTTTGAATATTTTAGGGGGAATTGAATCATTTGAAGATGGCAGCGTAAGGGTTGATGACTATGAACTCAATAGCCTGTCAAAGTCTCAATTGTTGGACTATAGGAGGGACAAGTTGGGATTTGTATTCCAGTTTTATAATCTGGTATCCAATCTCACAGTAAGGGAGAATATTGAAGTTGGAGCCTACCTTAGTCCGAATCCGCTTGATATTGATGAATTGATAGATATCTTGGGTTTAAGAGAACATGAGATGAAGTTTCCTAACCAATTATCTGGTGGTCAACAACAGAGGACTGCTATAGCTAGGGCTTTGGCGAAGAGACCGGACCTATTGATTTGTGATGAGCCTACAGGTGCCCTTGACTACTCTACAGCCAAGCAGGTCCTCGAGATGATACAAAAGATCAACAAAGAGTACGGCTCTACAATTATTATAGCTACACACAATATAGCTATTGCACAGATGTCGCACGAGGTTCTCAACCTACATGATGGTAGGATTTTGGACCATAGGATAAATGAGAATCCACTAATGGCAGATCAGTTGGTTTGGTAGGAGGTGTCTCATGAAAAATCCACTTAACAAGAGAATTTTTAGAGACCTCAAGTCCAATATAGGTAGGTACGGAGCCATATTTATAATTATGCTGATTACTATATCTGTTGTATCATCATTTTTTATAGCTCAAAAATCTATTGAAAAGACCTACTACGATAGCCATAAGCTAGGAAGGATTGAGGATGGCTACATTGAATTTGATAGGAAGCTCACTAGCCAAGAAGAAAAGATATTTACGGATAATGGTGTGAGGGCCTATCCCAACTATTTTATGGCTCTTGACTATGACAAGGGCAAAACAATTAGGGTGTATCAAAATAGGGAAAAGATAGATATACCAGCAATTCATGAGGGTAAAATGCCTAGAAATAGTGAAGAGATATTTTTAAATGTAAATTTTGCACGAGAAAATAAATTAAAAATAAGCGATAAGATAAGCTTGCTTGGTCAAGAATTCAAGATATCTGGTATAGGTGCCTTTCCAGATTATAGCTGTCTACTTAGGAGACCTGGTGACCTTTTGATGGACAACAAAAACTTCGGTGTTGCAAGCCTTAGTTCAGGTGGCTTTGATAGGCTGGTCAAAAGTGGTGCGGGACTAAAGTATAGCTACTCATATAGGCATGGTCTTGATGATGGTAAAAGGAGAGATAAGACTAATCAGTATGATAAGAATAGGCAAGGTTATAAATATGGTCAGGACGATAAGAAACTCCAAACAGATAAGCTAAAGGATATAATAAAGGGATTTTCTTCAAAGGGTATAATTCCAATTGATGCCCAGACCAAGTATACAAACTCTCGTATATCCTATGTCATGGATGATATGGGTGGTGATGTTCCAATGATTACTAGTCTGATGGTTATTGTTTTATTGGTGATGTCATTTATATTTGCCGTCTTAGTCCAGAATATGATAGAAGAGGAATCGGCTGTTATAGGTACACTCCTAGCCTTTGGTTACAAAAGACCAAGCCTAGTATGGCACTACATCAAATTACCCCTATATGTTACAGTGTTTTCTGCGCTTTTGGGCAACATATTTGCTTATACATTTATGAAGGACATGTATTTGAGCCTTTATACAATTTCATACTCCCTATTTCCAGTTGAACTTGTGTGGTCAGCCTATGCCTTTATTTTGACAACGCTTATACCTATAGGTCTTATGCTACTAGTGAATCTCGTATTTATAACTAGGAAGCTAAGGATGAGTCCCCTAAAGTTTCTAAGGCGTGATTTATCTAGGTCTAGGAATAAAAAGGCTGTCAAACTGCCAAATGTGTCATTTATATCCAGGTTTAGGTTGAGGATCTTCCTTAGAAACAAGGGCAACTACCTTGTACTCTTGTTGGGATTACTGCTGGCAAATATCCTGATGATATATGGTATGTCAATCAAGGGTATACTCAATGACTACATGGATAAGACTCAAGAGTCCATGCCATCTAGTTATCAGACGGTATTTAAGGGGCCTATAAGAAAGGAAGTAGAGGAGAGGTTAAAAGACTCTCTAAGCAAGAAGGATAAAAATATATTTGACCATCCTAGCTATGACTACCAAAACAAATTAGTCGGCGGCAAGGTAGATACAAACCTATTCACCCTATACCAAGTTAAAATAAGGGGTAAAAAAGTTGACGATCAAACAAGGGCTAGTATCTATGGGACTGACCTTGATGGAAGCTATGTAAAGGATGGCCTAAAAAGAAATAATATAAAAAATATTAGTACAAGATCTAGCGAGGGCAAGACCTATGATGTATACGTAACTGAGGGCATCAAGGACAAGTTCGGTCTAGGTATAGGAGATTATTTTACTGTCAATGATGAAAACAGGGACAGGGAATACAGGATGAGAATAGTTGGAACTAGCCAGCAACTAAAGACTTCATTTTCCATAATAATGGATCGAAAGTCCTGCAACAAGATGCTAGGTATGGACGAGTTTTATTACAATGGCGCCTTTTCAGACAGGGCCCTGAAGATTGATGACAAGGACCTATCTACACTTATAGATGGGAAGAGCATGAGGAAGATTGCTGACCAGTTTTTAAATAACTTCAAAAATGTTATGCCTACTATTATGATGGTTGCCCTAGTTATATACCTTGTGGTCATGTATGTTTTGACCAAGGCAATTATAGACAAGTACAAAGAGTCTATATCCTATCTTAGAATATTTGGCTACCACGACAAGGAGATAGAAAAGATATTTATTAGGGTATCAAGCCTTGCAGTAGTAATATTTTTGCTGATACTTATACCTGTTGAGAAGTATTTGGTAAACAAACTTATAAAAGTAGCTTTTTACAAATTCAATGGCTATGTCAATGCTGACATACCAATGTACATATACTTTGCAACTATAGCTTGCGGGATATTAGTATATATGGTGGATAGGTGGATACTGACTAGGAGAATCAAAAAAATCAATATGACAGATGTCTTAAAAGATAGGTAGTAGATGTTGATTTCCTCCACTAAATATAGTATTATATATAATAAGTGGAGGAAATAGACATGATACAAGATACAAGCGAGCTTTTATACAAGTATAAGGAATACAAGGTACCTTATCAAAAAATTAAGTCCTTGATAGAAAAAGAGGAATTGTTGCCTGTAAAAAGAGGGCTGTATGAAACGGATCCCGAAATACCAGGCTACGTTCTGGCAAATGATATTTTAGGCCCATCGTACTTATCTTTTGAGTGGGCCTTGTCCTATTATGGGATGATACCAGAGAGAGTGCATACATATACTTCTGCCTCTTTTGATCTAAAAAAGAATAAAAAGTTTGAAAATGTATTTGGCATCTATACGTATCAAGATGTACCCAAGCAAGTGTTTCCATTTTATTATACACGTGAAATAGTAAACAACCGTTCATTTAATATTGCTAGTAGGGAAAAGGCCTTGTGCGACATACTTAGTATCTTAAAACCTATAAGGGGGTTGAAAGATTTTGAGGATTATCTTTTTGATGGTATGAGGCTTGATGAAGATATATTTGAAGAACTTGAGTTTGATAAAATTAGAAGGATAGCTCCAATGTACCATAAGACCAACTTGAATCAGCTTATCAGGTTTATTGACAAGGAGGGTTATTAGCATGAATGATGCAATAATGGCCATGATTGACAAGTATACTTGTAAAAGTAGTGAAGACTACGAAAATGCACTAAAAGAGGTTGTACAAGAGGTTGCTCTAATGGGGCTGTCTAGGAGTGACTTTTTTACCAAGGCAGCTTTTTATGGTGGGACTGCACTCAGAATATTTTACGGTCTTCCAAGGTATAGTGAGGATTTAGATTTTTCACTTGAAAGGCCAGAAGCAGATTTTAATCTGGACAAGTACCTATCCTATGTTGAAAAGGAACTGACTTCGTACAACTTTAAAATGACAGTTAAAAAAAAGAATAAATCTAAACAAACAGCCATACAATCTGCATTTATAAAAGGCAATACTATTCAAAATGTATTAGAAATAACATCTGATGACTCTATGACATATGGATTTAATTCTAATGCTTTGATAAGGATAAAGTTCGAAATAGACACAAATACACCTGAGGGAGCTGAGTTTCAATATGTAAACGCAATTCTACCAGATACCTATAGAGCCAAATTGTACGATATGCCATCCTTATTTGCGGGAAAGATTCATGCAGTCCTGTGTAGAGATTATAAAAATAGGGTTAAGGGTAGAGATTTTTTTGACTATATATGGTACTTAAAGAGGGGGACGAGGGTAAATATATATCACCTTCAGAAAAGAATGGAACAATCGGATCATTGGGCTCCTAGCAGAACTTTAGATATAGGAACCCTGAAGAATCTTTTAAATGACCGTTTTAAAGTTATTGACTTTGATAACGCAAGAGAGGATGTATTACACTTCCTAGGTCCGAAAGAACAGAAGGGCCTGAGTATTTGGGATGCTGATTTTTTTACTGACATAACAGACAGGTACTTAGAGGAGCAAGTTTATTAACTTGATTGAGTTAAAGAAGATGATTGATTTAAATAAATTTGATTGAGTTAAATAAAGTTAAGTAAAGGAATTTAAAGTAAAATTAAGTGAAATCAACTAATGTATAAAAAATAGGTCTTAGTTTTGGATAATTTATAGTTAAGGTGAGGAGAAGCAATGATATCAGCAAGAAAGTTAAAAGAGAAATTCGAAGACAATCCTATGGTAGTGGCTGTAACCAATGAAGCTACCCTAGGGTTTGCCTTAAATTCGACCAATGAAATAGTGTTCCTGCTATCGGGGACAATATCTGATTTGAGGGTGACTGTCAATAAGTTACTGGACAAGGGCAAGCTAGTATTTGTCCATATAGACATGATATCCGGAATGTCTAGTTCACCTGCAGTTGTCGAGTATATAGGTGACATATTTGACAAAAAGATCGGTATAATAACTACAAAGCCAGCCCTAGTCAAAAAGGCAATCAGTGAAAATATCAGGGTAATCCACAGGGCCTTTATGGTGGATTCAAAGTCTAAGAATATATTTTTAGATAATATTACTCAAAATTTTACGCCAGATGCAGTTGAAATTATGCCAGCCATGGTTCACTCAGTCATCAGAGAGGTTAGGGACAAGTTGCCTAAGATGACTATAATTGCCGGTGGATTAGTAACAGACAAAAAAGAAATCTATGAAATCATCAATAGTGGAGCTGATGCAATTTCAACAAGTAGTGTAAAACTGCTTCAAGATTAAATAAAATTTAAAAAAGAAAACGTTGACACTGACCCCTGATTCATGATATCATTTTCCTGAGAAAAATAAATATTTGCTGAGATCATGAATATAAGAGTATACAGAGTCTATTCAATGTGGACCCTCTATACTCTTTTTTAGGTTCAGCAAGGTAAATCAGGAGGACTAGTATGTCAGTTTATTTAGCAGAAGTAGTGGGAACAATGATTTTGATTTTCTTTGGTGTGGGTGTCTGTGCATCTGTAAACTTGAAGAAATCGTATTCAAACGGTGCGGGATGGTTAACTATAACTTTTGGTTGGGCACTGGGTGTTACATTAGGTGTCTATGCTGTCGGAAGCATCAGTGGGGCTCACTTAAATCCAGCTGTAACTCTAGGTCTAGCAGTTGTTGGAGCATTCCCTTGGTCGCAGGTAATAGGGTATTGCATAGCACAGGTTATAGGGGCTATATTAGGTGCCTGTCTAGTATACCTAATCTATGCACCACACTGGAAAGAAACAGAGGGTAACAAGCTTGGTATATTCGCAACAGGACCAGCTATTGACAGGCCTATGTTAAACGTTATCTCAGAGGCAGTAGGTACATTTATGTTGGTTTTCTGTATACAGCTAATCAACAACAACAAGATAAGTGACGGTCTTGGAGCCATAGCAATAGGTCTATTGATACTAGCAATGGGTGTATCTGCCGGTGGTGCAACAGGATATGCTATCAATCCAGCAAGAGACTTGGGACCAAGAATCGCCTATATGTTCCTTCCAATCGGTGGAAAGAAAGACTGTAACTGGAAGTATGCTTGGGTTCCTATCGTTGGACCATTAGTAGGTGGAGTAGTAGGAGCTGTACTATTCAAGATGCTATTTGTATAGAAAAATAGCTTACCAGATCATAAGTAATATTGTATAAAATAACAGATTGCTTAATTACAAAAAAGACAGGTTACTCAATTATAAAAAGGAGGATTTGAATAATGGAAAAGTATGTATTATCTTTTGACGCTGGAACAACTAGTTCTAGAGCGATAATTTTCAATAAAAAGGGTGAAATAATCAACGTTGCCCAGAAGGAATTTAAGCAGATATATCCAAAGGCTGGATGGGTTGAGCATGATCCGATGGAAATATGGGCATCTCAGTCTGGTGTTGCTAGAGAGGTTCTAGAGATGTCAGCTATAAGACCAGAACAGATAGCAGCTATAGGTATAACAAACCAGAGAGAGACTACAATAGTATGGGACAAGAACACTGGAAGGCCAGTCTACAATGCTATAGTATGGCAGTGTAGAAGAACAGCTAGCTACTGTGAAAAGCTAAAAGAAGAAGGCTGGACAGAAAAGATAAAGGACAAAACAGGTCTAGTAGTAGACGCATACTTCTCAGGTACAAAGATAGCTTGGATCCTTGACAATGTTGAGGGAGCTAGAGAAAAGGCTGAAAGAGGAGAACTACTTTTCGGTACAGTTGATACTTGGCTAGTATGGAACTTGACTAGGGGTAAGGTCCATGTTACAGATTACTCAAATGCTTCAAGAACTATGCTATACAACATCAAGGAACTAAAGTGGGATGACGAAATCCTAGAAAGATTAAATATACCTAAGTCAATGCTTCCAGAAGTTAGAAACTCAAGTGACGTATACGGACATACTGACACTGGTACATACGGTGGTGCCCAGATACCAATCGCAGGTATAGCTGGTGACCAGCAGGCAGCCCTATTTGGACAGAACTGTTTTGAACCTGGTATGGTAAAGAACACTTATGGTACAGGATGTTTCGTACTTATGAACACAGGTGAAGAGATGATCCAGTCAAAGAATGGCCTACTTACAACTATAGCTTGGGGTATAGATGGCAAGGTTCACTATGCACTTGAAGGATCAGTATTTATAGCTGGTGCTGCCATCCAGTGGTTAAGAGATGAATTGAGATTGGTATATGACTCACCACAGTCTGAATACTATGCCAACAAGATAGAAGATACAGATGGACTAGTAGTAGTTCCAGCATTTACAGGCCTTGGAGCTCCATACTGGGATATGTATGCTAGGGGTGGAATATTCGGTATTACAAGAGGAACTAAGAGAGAGCACCTTGTAAGAGCTACACTTGAATCTCTTGCCTACCAGTCTAAGGATGTAATAGATGCAATGCAGGAAGATGCAGGTCTACCACTTGCTTATCTAAGAGTTGACGGTGGAGCATCTGCCAACAACTTCTTGATGCAGTTCCAGGCAGATATGCTAAATACACAGGTTCATAGACCTAAGACTCTTGAAACAACAGCCCTAGGTGCAGCCTATCTTGCAGGTCTTGCAGTTGGATATTGGAAGGACCTAGAAGAAATATCTGAAGAATTTGCAATAGACAAGGAATTCCTTCCTGAAATGTCAGAAGAAAAGAGAGCAAAGAACTACAAGTACTGGAAAAAGGCTGTAGAGAGATCTATGGATTGGGTTGACAAAGAAGACGAATAGTAATTTAGTAGATAAATAGACTTTACAAGATAACTAGCAAACAAATCAGTTTTGTGATATAATATGTAAGAAAAATTAATAAAAATATATTTATTGAATTAAAAGAGTACACGAAACAGATTCAACTTGTTTTGTGTACTCTTTTTTAATTTTATGGAGGTAATATGTACGATATTATAATTGTAGGTGGCGGTGTAATTGGATGTTCAGTTGCCAGAACCCTATCAAAATACGATAAGAAGATAGCTCTTATAGAGAAGAACTATGAAATATGCCAGGAGACTACAAAGGCAAATTCAGCCATAGTCCATGGTGGATACGATTGTAAGCCAGGAACACTAAAAGCCAAGATGAATGTAAGGGGTAATGCTATGTACCCAGAACTTAGCAAGGAGTTAGATTTTACATTTAACAAGATAGGTTCTTTAGTCCTTGCCTTTAGTCAAGAGGAAATGAAAACGATTGAAGAACTATACCAGAGGGGTCTTGCAAATGGCGCTAGGGACCTAGAAATAATTGATGCCAAGAGGGTCAAAGAGATAGAGCCAAAGGTATCAGATGAGGTAGTTGGAGCCCTTTACTGTGGTTCAGCAGGTGTTGTAGACCCATTCAACCTTACTTATGCCATGATGGAAAATGCAATGGACAATGGGGTAGAATTATTTACTGAGACAGAGCTAATAGGCCTTGAAAAGAACTCAGAGGGTATACTTGTAAAGACTAACAAGGGAGACTACCAGGCTAAATACGTTATAAATGCAGCAGGTTTATACTCAGACAAGGTTGCCAACATGGGTGGGGACTTTGACTTTAACATAATACCTACAAAGGGAGTATATAGACTATTTGACAAGAAAAAGGGGGACAACCTAAATACAGTCCTATTCCAGACTCCAACTGAGAGGGGTAAGGGAGTACTAGTAACTGCAACATATGACGGAAACACTATGATAGGACCTACTTCAGACAAGATAGGAACAGTAGAAGATACTACAACAGAGGCTGAATCACTTGCAGTAATAGATAGACTAGGAAAACTATCTGTACCTAGCCTAAATCCTAAGAATACCATCCGTGTATTTACTGGTGTAAGGGCAAAACCAGACACAGGCGACTTCATGATATATGCATCTAAAAATATGGAAGGCCTAGTACACTGTGGAGGTATAGAGTCTCCAGGTCTAGTATCTGCTCCTGCAATAGCTGAATATGTAGAAGAAATCCTAATAGACAATGGAATGGATACAAAGAAAAAGTCTAACTACAATCCAAAAAGAAAGGGCATAGTTAGAATCTCCGAGCTTACAAACGAAGAAAAGGCTGTAAAGATAAAGGAAAACTCAGCCTATGGAAAGATCATCTGTAGGTGTGAAACAGTTTCTGAGGGCGAGATAATAGAGGCTATCAGGAGAAATGCTGGAGCAAAGACAGTAGATGGAGTAAAAAGAAGGGTAAGAGCCGGTATGGGAAGATGCCAGGGCGGATTTTGTGGACCTAGGGTAATAGAGATTCTTGCAAGAGAATTGAATATAGATCCTACAGAAGTAAGAAAAGACCTTTCTGGTTCAAAAATAGTAGAAAGACATTTGAAAAAATAGGGGGAAATATGTTAAATTACGATTTAGTAGTGATAGGTGGAGGTCCAGCTGGACTTGCAGCTGCGGTTGAAGCTAAAAAAAATGGAATAGATTCTATCTTAATTATAGAGAGAGACAGGGAATTGGGCGGTATACTAAACCAGTGTATCCACAGTGGATTCGGTCTTCATGAGTTCAAGGAAGAGTTAGCAGGACCTGAATACGCCCAGAGGTTTGTAGACCAGGTAGACGAGCTTGGAATAGAATACATCCTAAATACTATGGTTATAGAGCTTACACCAGACAAAGAGATAATAGCTATGAGCGAAAACGGACTTGTAAATATAGGTGCAAAGTCTATAGTCCTAGCTATGGGATGTAGGGAGAGAACTGCAGGTGCAGTAGCTATGAACGGCTATAGACCAGCTGGAGTATACACTGCAGGTATGGCTCAGAGAATGATGAATATGGAAGGCCTAATGGTAGGTAAGGAAGTTGTTATCTACGGTTCAGGTGATATAGGTCTTATAATGGCTAGAAGGATGACACTTGAAGGAGCCAAGGTCAAGTGCGTTGTTGAGATATCTCCACAGTCTAGTGGACTTAACAGAAATATAGCCCAGTGCCTAAACGATTACGATATACCACTATACCTAAGCCACAATATAAACAAGGTCCACGGTAAGGAGAGGATAGAGGGAGTGACTATCTGTAAGGTTGATGAAAAATGGCAGCCAATAGAGGGCACAGAAGAATACTTCTCATGCGATACCCTGCTACTATCTATAGGCCTAATACCTGAAAACGAATTGACAGTCAATGCTGGTATAGAGCTAAGTCAGGTGACAAATGGACCAAAGGTAAAATCAAATATGGAAACAAGCATGGATGGTGTATTCAGTTGTGGTAACGTACTCCATGTCCATGATATAGTGGACTTTGTTACAAAGGAATCTAGGGTTGCTGGCAAAAATGCAGCAGACTATATAAAGGGGATGAATGATTCCGATGGCAAGGACCTATTTGAAACACAGGCAGGAAATGGAATATCCTATGTAATACCAAACTATGTTGTAGCTGGTGGCAAGGATGGAGCCAATTTATTCTTTAGGTCAAGAAAGCCATTCAAAAAGGTTGAGGTCAAGGTCAGCATAGGAGACAAACTCATCAAGATAAAGAAGATGCCTGCAATGATACCATCTGAAATGGTCAACATACCACTTAGCCCAGAGGATATAAAAGACCTAAACGACAAGATAATAGTGGAGGTGGAAGAAATTGGAAAATAAGAGAGAGTTTACTTGCATAGTATGTCCTGTAGGCTGTCACTTGACAGTTACAAGTGAAGATGACCAGTACAAGGTGACAGGCAACACTTGTAAGAGGGGAGAAAATTACGCCCAGCAGGAAATGATAGCACCTAAGCGTAATATCGCATCTACAATCAGGGTAGAAGACGGATTCTTAAAGCTTGTACCAGTAAAGACAGACAAGCAGATACCAAAAGAACTGATATTTGATGTGATGAAGGAAATAAACCAGCATAAGGTAAAGGCCCCAATCAAGGTAGGGGACATCTTGATTGAAGACGTTCTTGGAACAGGATCAAATATAGTAGCAACGAGGAATATAGGGAAAAAATAGCCAACAATAGCTACAAGGCATATAGACTAGTACTAGGATACAATTAAACAAACAACAAGACAGAACGGTCAGCACTATCGACCGTTCTGTTTTCTATTTACTTTTATATACTCTGATGATATCATGTACTTAGTGGAGGAATATTATGATTGAAATTAAGGATATTGGTGTATTTGAAGGCATATCAGATTCTACACTTGAGAGAATATACGAATTATCTGATGAGATATGTTTAAAGAAGAATAGGAGCCTATATATGGATAGGGAGAAGCTGGACTATGTATATTTTCTACTGGAGGGCATGGTCACCTTGTCCAAGTGCAATGAGAACGGTGAGTCTAGGATCATTTTTACCCTCAAGCCAGGGGACATGATCAACCAGCCTATCATGAGGAAGAACACCTCTGCAGTCGAGTGTTGGGGGTTTGAAAACTCCAAGATTATGAGGATTAAGTTTGAGGACTTTGATTCCATCATGCAGAGCGACTACACACTTGCTAGGAACTGCATCCTCTATATGGAGAACAGGATCAGGAGATTATACAGACAGCTCAAGAACTCTGTCACATCCAACCTAGATAAGAGACTGGCAGCCAAGCTGTATAGACTTGGCCTAGAACATGGCAAAGACCAAGAAGATGGGCTAGTACTAATATCTATAGACCTATCTGTAACCTATTTAGCTAGGACCATGGGATGTCAGAGAGAATCCCTTTCTAGAGCCCTGAAGATACTCCTTGAGAGGGGCATAGTAAAGAGGCAGGGCAAGAAGTTCTACGTCAATATGAAGGACACTGAGAGATATTTTAAGGCATAAGAAAAAGGGCTGACCCAAAAGCGATTTTTAACGCTTATGAATCAGTCCTTTATTTTTATCTTAAATTTCAATAATTCTCAACCTATACCTATGATTTCAAGTTTTTAAATATAGCCTTGCAGATAGGTGCTATAATCACAGCTGCTGCGATTGACTCTGGTATTCCAGATCCTAGTATAGTTGCCATTATCAGCTTGAAGACTCCTGATATAGCCACTTGCTTGGCTGCGGCATATTGTTGGGCAAATAGCAAATATATACTGGACATTACCAGTATGGTGTTGGTAATTGATCCAACAAATCCTGTTATGACTAGGGATATTGTTTGATTGACCCTTAGACCCTTCAATCCGGTCCAGACACAGCCTGCGACCAATCCTATTAGGATTCTGCATCCAACTGATATCCAAAGTGCCTTGATTACTCCCACTAGACCTGTTGTACTAAGAAATGGTGAAAATGCAAAGGACAGTAGGCTAGGAGCCATAGTGTTGCTAACTAGTGAACACAGTCCAAACACACCACCAAGTATCGCACCGGCGACTGGACCTAGTGTTATTGCACCGACAATAACTGGTATATGTACTGTTGTCGCCTTGATGATAGGTAGCTGAATCATTCCCAGTGGAGTATTTGCCAATAGGATAATGATGGCTGCCATAAGTGCAACTTGTACACTCCAACGAGTATTGTTTTTCTTGTTTTTCATTGTTTCTCCTCTATGCTCTGATATATTCTTCCTCGTCTTCTAGTAGTAACTTGTTGTAAGGAAGTACCTTGTTAAATATTGCAAGTACAAGTATCATCAGTAGGCTTATAAATACTCCTACAGATACTCCTGTCAAAGGAACGAAGCTAAGTGAACTAGGTAGTTTCATCAAGAAGCCATAGTTTGCCTTTAGACTAAGGTCTGCTACAAGTATAAATAGGTTCATTATTAGTGTTATGATGATGATGTCCTTAACCTGTATTTTTGATCTTTCCCTAACTAGCATAAATGCGTTGAATACTAGTAGATAGTGGCCTACTACATATGAGAAGTTTGTCCAGTGTGGGAATACAAAGTGATCAAGGTCTACTACTATACATGCCATACTTCCACAAATTAGCCCTAGAATAGCGAAGTAGTTGACTAGCTTTTCCTTTTTTGCGAAGTAGGCAAATGCTAGACCAAGCATACATATTCTACAATGGAATAGGGGTAGGCCTTCTGTTGCAAGGTGGTAGCCTGTACCTATATACCATGAGTAGAGTATAAACTGCTGACATAATGATAGGCATAGACCTATCTTGATAGCTCTTTCCTTGTTCTTTATAAATAGACTTAGTAGCATTACTACTATTAGTCCTACTGTTACTGAAATCTTCATCCAAGATGGCATGAAAAAGTTTGGGTCTTGTACTGCCCTAAAAAAATATTCCATATTCATAACTAATCTCCTATTTTTCTACTATTATAATTATCTATAATTATCTTTTTAATATATAGTCTAACTTTTTAATACGAATCCACTAGACTATAGTATTACTTTAAGCATTAGAATTCCTTTATTAATTAAAGAAAATATTGGCTAGAGGGTCACTTTCCGTCTAGCCTAAATACATATTCTAGTGTAACATATATTTTTAATCGAGTAAAGCTATTATTTAGATATGAATATATTTTAGGTTCAGGTAGTAGGAGATATGTACCATTTTTTATTATTTTACCAATATTAAATTGAAAATCATGAATAATGTTTGTGTTTTATGGTGACAATTTTCGTTTTTTTGTATATAATAGTTTATTATAAGTTAATATAGGCTCATATATGCTCCAAATTTGGTGGAGTGTCTCTACCCCTGACCTTAATCAGGGACTATGAGTCAGAAACGTGGACTTCTGACTCATAGTAGCTAGGAGCCTATTTTTATTGGTAAATATTTTATGAGGGAATCTAGGAGGTAAAATGGAAGATCAGACAAAAAACATTACAGATAGACCTATGGAAGAATTGAAGTATTCTATTGAGTCTGTACCACCACTAGGTGTATCAATATTATTGGCGCTACAGCATATACTAGCTGCTTTTGCAGGTATAATTGCTGTGCCACTAGTTGTGTGTGCAGCCCTTAAGTTGAGTGTAGAGCAGACTACTATAATGGTAGGTGCTACAATATTCGCATCAGGACTTACAACAATATTGCAGTCAAGGGGTCTAGGTCCGGTTGGATCGAGAGTATCAGGGATGATGGGAACGGACTTTACGTTTGTTAATCCGTCAATCAGTGTAGGAGCCAAGTTTGGTATAGCTGGTATAGTAGCAGCTACTATCACAGGTTCGCTTGTAGAAATTATTTTGAGTAGGTTTATAAAGCCATTGATGAAGTTTTTCCCACCGCTAATCACAGGTACAGTTGTATCTCTAATAGGTATTACTTTACTACCAGTAAGTATAGACTGGGCAGCAGGTGGTGTTGGTTCTGCTGACTACGGTTCATTGAAGAACTTGACTATTGCATTTGTAATAATGTTATTCACCCTATTTTTAAACCACTTCGGAAAGGGAATCTTATCTACTGCTGCGGTATTTATAGGTATGATATTCGGTTATATAGTGTGTATACCTCTAGGAATGGTAGACCTTGCTTCAGTAGCCAATGCTGATTGGATAGCTATACCAAACATATTAAGATATGGCTTCCACTTTGACATGGCTTCTACCTTGTCATTTGTTCCAGCTTATCTTGTTTCAACAATTGGTACAGTCGGTATAATGATGGCTATAGGTGAAGCATCACATGAAAGAATCACTTCAGATAGAGCAGCAGCCGGTGTACTTTGCGACGGTATCGGTTCTATGATATCAGGTATGTTAGGTGCTGGGCCAAACACTGCCTTCTCGCAGAATGTTGGATTGATTACACTTACAAAAGTTGCGAGTAGACATATAATGATAATTGCTGGTATAATACTTACTATACTAGGTGTATTTCCAAAGTTGAGTGCCCTAATAGCAGTAATGCCATCACCTGTTCTAGGTGGAGCTGGAGTTATAATGTTCGGTCTTGTTGCAGCACAGGGTATCAAGACTTTATCATCAATAAATCTTGGAGACCGTGAGTTATTGATAATATCTGTTGCCTTTGCACTAGGTATAGGTGTTACAGTCAAGCCAGAAATACTACAGGGACTACCAAATGCCTTAAAGATGATCCTATCTTCAGGTATTTCAACAGGTACTTTGGCAGCCTTGATACTAAATATCATATTGGTAGACAAGAGAAAAACTAATTAATATTTTAAGTGAGGAATGAAAATGAAGTTATTAGAAGAAAGAATTTTGAGGGACGGAAGAATCCTACCAGGAAACATATTAAAAGTTGACAAATTCCTAAACCATCAGATAGATCCAGAATTATTTATGGAGATGGGAAAGGACTATTATGAACATTTTAAAGGACAGGGTATTAACAAGATACTTACACTAGAAGTATCAGGAATAGCAGTTGCATTTGCAGCAGCGACATATTTTAAGTGCCCAGTTGTATTTGCCAAGAAGTCTCAGTCACTTACTTTGGCAGATGATGTATATTCAAGCAAGGTGATATCTTATACAAAGAAGAAAGAGTACGATATCAAGGTAGACAAAAACTTCTTGACTAAGGATGACAAGGTTCTAATAATAGATGACTTTTTGGCTACAGGACAGGCTCTACATGGTCTAGTTGGCTTGTGTGACCAGGCTGGAGCTGAGGTTAAGGGAATAGGTATAGCAATCGAAAAATCTTTCCAGGACGGAGGTAAGAAGTTCAGAGAGATGGGTTATGATGTATATAGTCAGGCTATGATAGAAGAGTTTACTGAGGATAGTGTAAAATTTAAGAGATAGTTAGTAGGAAATTTACTGGGGCTGATTCATAAGTCTTAGAAAGTATAAAAAATGCTAAATTCAACAAATTATGTAAACATAAAAAGTTAGACTTTATTAGCGAGACAGCTTCGGCTACCTCGCTATTTTTATGCAGATAAGTTGATATCAAATACATTATTTAAATATTTTTCTTGCTTTTTTCTCAATTAAGTATTATAATAAGTAATACAATTAAGTATTATACAAACTAATACACGTATAACAATAAAACTTATATCTACTAGAATAGCTATAGTAATTAAGGAGCCTATAGACGTATGATTGTAACAATTAAGTATTATATATAATAATACATACACGACAAAAATAATGATTAGGAGGGACAATTATGATAATTACACTTGATACCAGTTCGACTACACCCATATATGTTCAGCTGAGAAACCAGATTGTAATGGGTATAGGCAGAGGAGACCTTATGCTTGGCGAGGGATTACCATCTGTAAGGCAAATGGCAAAGGACATTGGGGTCAATACTATGACGGTCAATAAGACCTACCAAATTTTGAAATCTGAAGGTTTTATAGAGATTGACAGAAGAAGGGGGGCCGTTGTAGCTACAAACCAGTATGCTGATATTGACTTCAAAGACAAGCTAGAAGATGAGCTAGAGTTACTATCGGCTGAGGCTAGTGTCAAGGGCCTTAGCAAGGAAGAATTTATGAAGATGTGTGAAGATGCATTTTCCAATTTCAAGCTTGCTAGTGCAGAAGGAGTATAGTTATGGAGAAGTTGAAGAGTAAAAGAAAATCGACAAAACTATTGACTCAATTAAGGGGGAGGTATGGATATGGAAATTGCTTTAACTATAATATTTGCTATATGTAATTTGATTGTTTATTTTGCAATCAAGCATTCTTTAAAGGGGGTTTTTGATTATAGGAACGGTATGATCCTTGGTATGCACGTTCCAAAAGAATCTATTGAAGATCAAGACCTTGTGTCTTTAGTGGATAAGTACAAAAAGAGGTTTAGGGTTCTCAACAAGATTGTTTTGTTTGGGGTTGTTTTCACTATTTTCTTAATATGGTATGACACCGAGATATTTATAAGGGTGTTTATGGTATGGATTATGGTCATATGTGCCTATAGCCAGTTTTTTTCTACATCTGCAATGAGGTCGATGTATTCCTTGAAAGAGACTAAGGGCTGGATTAACTCTGATACCAAGAACCTAGTGAAGGTAGATACTAGGGTTTCAGCCATGGTGCATAGGATGTACATAAATCCTAACATACACTTAGCTTTTATATTGATATTTTCCTATATAGTATTGGATATATTTATGAAGTCCTTCATTTATAGGTCGGTATTTAAAGATATGACTCATGCCAGTAGCCTAACAGGAGCAAATGATATTAGGATGACCTTGGTATTGATATTTGGACTTGGCTTATTTATAGCTGTAACGTATTATATCTTGCATAAGTGGCATGCAAAAAAGGCTAACATAGTCTATTGTGATAACACCGATATAAACTACAGGGCCAACATGGTAGACAAGTGGTATTGGTCTTTTGCCATGCTTATAGGTGGTGTATTAAACCTTGTAACCCATGTATATATGCTGGTGGCTATATCTATGAAGGGTTGGATATACAATTCTGATATTATAATATATATAGGTATTTTGACAATGACAAGTATAGTCACTATATATGTTGTCAAGCTTGTAGATACTAAGAGAGATGATATACTAAGACTAGCCAAAGACATTGAGTATGTGGACGATGATTATTATTGGAGGAAGGGATATTACTATAATCCAGATAGCAAAAAATTGATGGTCCAGGACAGGTTTAGCTCGACTAACCTTACATTTAATATGGCTAAAAAGTCTGCCAAGGTCATAAATATAGGTCTTGGTCTAATACTTGTAGGGTCTATGGTACTTGTTTTTAGTCTGACAAGTGGCTCAAATAATATAGAACTAGTTATGAATGGTGATAGGGTAAGTGTAAGTTCGTCTTTTTACAAGACAAGCTTTGATCTTTCTGATATAGAGGAGATGAGCCTTGTTGACGACTTGAAGGATACTTCTGTAATCAGAACAAATGGTGTCAGCATAGGTGATATAGATATTGGACACTACCTTGGCAAAAAAGAGGGCAAGCTAATGCTGTATATAAACAGCAGTAAAAGGCCGCTTTTGAAAATTAAGTTGAAGGATAGGTTTGTTTATATATCTAGTGATGATGATTTAGATGTCAAAAAAATATACGATAATATATCATCAAAAAAATAAGCAGTCTTGTTAAGGATATCTCCACAGTTAAGTATAGTTCTGTAAGCAAAGCAAACTCTATAAAGCAGGATTAAATTTAATTTAAATATTTCAATAAAAATGATTACGAAAAAATATAATGGGTATATAAAAGAAAGCAGTAATCATTACTAAAAAGGAGGTAATAGTATGAGTTTAATTAATAAGACTGTTCCTGAGTTTAAGGTAAATGCTTTTCATTCAGGTAACATAGAAGAAGTAACTAATGAATCAATAAAGGGTAAGTGGTCTGTATTTGTATTCTATCCAGCAGACTTCACATTTGTTTGCCCTACAGAGCTAAGCGACCTAGCTGACAATTATGAGGAATTCGTAAAAGCTGGTTGTGAAGTATACTCAGTATCTTGTGATACAGAATTTGTCCACAAGGCTTGGGCAGAGGCTTCACCATCAATAGCAAAGATCAAGTACCCAATGCTTGCAGACCCTGCAGGTATACTAGCTAGAGCCTTTGACGTAATGATCGAAGGCAAGGGTCAGGCACTTAGGGGTTCATTTGTAGTAGACCCAGATGGTGTGATCAAGGCTTATGAAATCAACGACACACCAATTGGTAGAGATGCAGGTGAACTACTGAGAAAGGTTCAGGCAGCTCAGTTTGTAACTAAGTACGGAGACCAGGTTTGCCCAGCCAAGTGGAAGCCGGGTAAGGAAACTCTAAAGCCAGGCCTAGACCTAGTAGGAAAGATCTAGTAAAAGATTTACCAACAAAATATTATAATAAATTTTTAAGAGGAGCTGGTGCTATCTAAAACTCACATGAGTCTAAAAGATATGCACCAGTTTTTTATATATGATTGCAGATACTAGCTATGAATAGTATAATTGAAAATAAGAATAGGTAATAAAATATGGAGGTGTATTATGAAAAAGAAATTATCGCTTATATTGTCGGTTATAATGGTCATGACCTCTCTTGTGGCGTGTGGTCAAAAGTCTGCCAAGGAAGAGGTTAAGCCAAGTCAGGAACCAGTAGTAGCTAGGGTAGCTTCATTAAAGGGGCCTACATCTATGGGCATGGTCAAGTTTATCAAGGATGAGGAGACTAGTAAGGACAAGGCATATGAATTTACCATTGCCAATTCTGTTGATGAAATAACTCCAAAACTTGTGAAGGGTGAGGTTGATATAGCAGCAGTGCCAGCCAACCTAGCATCTGTTGTCTACAATAATACAAAGGGTGGCATAAAGACCCTATCTATCAACACGCTTGGAGTCCTATATATTGTGTCCAAGGATGAGTCTATAAAGAATGTATCTAATTTAAAGGGTAAGACTATCTACACTAGTGGTAAGGGGGCTAGTCCAGAGTATGTATTGAACTATATCCTAAAGTCTAACAAGATAGATCCAGCCAAGGACCTAAATATAGTCTATAAGACTGAACACACTGAGGCCCTAGCAGCCCTAGTCAATGATCCAAATGGAATAGCTATGTTGCCGGAGCCTTTTGTAAGTGTTGCCAAGGCAAAAAATAAGGACTTAAATATAGCCCTTGATATGACTAAGGAATGGGATAAGATCAACGGTGGCAAGTCTAACCTTGTAACTGGTGTCGTAGTTGCCAAGAAGGACTTTATTAAGGATCACCCTGAAAAGATAGGAGACTTCCTAAAGAAGTACAAGGCTTCTATTGAATATACGAATACTAACATAGAGGATGCGTCGAAGCTTATTGGTGACAAAAAGATCGTACCGGGTCCAATTGCCAAGCTTGCCATCCCAAAATGCAATATCAAATATATAGACGGACAGGAAATGAAGACTAGCATGGACAAGTACCTAAAGGTGCTTTTTGATGCTAACCCAAAATCTGTAGGAGGAAAGTTGCCAGGTGAAGATTTCTACTATATTCAGAAATAAGGTGCTTGATAAGAGGCATGACAAGTTCATAAAGTATACCTTGTCGCTTATATTCTGGCTATTGGTATGGCAGATTCTAAGTATGGTTGTCGATCAGGAGATACTATTGGTGTCTCCTCTTTTGGCTGTAAAGACTATGTTTGTGATGGCTGCTGATATATCGTTTTGGCAGTCGATATTTAACTCATTTGTAAGGGTCTTTTTAGGCCTATTTTTAGGGTTTGTCCTGGGGACTGGCCTTGCAATTATGTCTTATAGGTCAAGGACTATAAAGATTCTACTTGAACCCCTGATCTTGACTATCCAGACTGTTCCTGTAGTGTCGTTTATAATAATATTTCTTATATGGATCAAGCCCTCAAACCTATCTGTACTGGTGTCTTTTTTGATGGTGAGTCCGATATTTTATAGGAATGTATATGGTGGTCTATCTTCTATTGATAGGGAAATATTGGACCTTGCTAGGGGATACAAGGTCAGCACCTACAAGAAGATTAGGTATATATATTTTTCACGGATAGAGACATCTATTAGGGCAGCGTGCGAGGTTGGTCTAGGTTTTTGCTGGAAGTCCGGTATAGCAGCGGAAGTCATAGGTATGCCAACCAATACCATAGGTGAGAAATTGTACGAGTCAAAGATATATTTAAACACTAGCCAGCTATTTGCATGGACTATCACTATAATACTTCTAAGTCTATTATTTAAGTGGGTCTTTATGAAGGTATTAGGATGTATATTTGAGAGCTTGGAACTTTAGGTATATTTAATTGCAAATTACTATTGAAAGGGATGTGACTATGGATATAGAGGTAAATAACCTATGTAAAAGATACAAGGACTATACTGTTTTTGATGGATTTAGCCATGTGTTTTATGGAGGCAAAATCAACTTTTTGATGGGGCCATCTGGTTGTGGCAAGACAAGTCTTATTAGGATTATAATGGGACTAGAAGGCTACGAGGCTGGCAGCGTGACTCCTATATCAAGCTCAAGGGTATCCTATGTTGGTCAAGCTGATAGTCTTCTTGAGAATATGAGTATCTACAACAACATAAAACTGGTAAATGACTCAATTTCTGAAAATGACCTAAAAAGTGAAATGCAAAAAATTGGACTGGATATGTCCATCAGAAAGAGGGTAAGAGACTTGAGTGGTGGACAAAAGAGAAGGGTAGCAATTTTGAGGGCATCGCTTTATGAGTCTGATATTTTTATAATGGACGAACCCTTTAAGGGGCTAGACGAAAATAACAAGAAAATAGTCATGGACTATATAATAGACAAGACAAAAAGTGCCATTATCGTCAGTCATGATGAAAGTGAATATAGGTATTTTAGAAAAAAATTAAAGGATAATGTATTCCTAAAGTGCATGGACTAACAATAATCTTGATTATTCTTAAACTTTGCTAAAACCTTGTTTTTGACCTAGAATCCTATTGGGATATGTGGTATACTAACAAGGTATTTTTTTTAAGGAGATGATAATGTGCAGGTAATTTTTATTAATGTTTTAATATTATTCATGCTATTATTCCTGGGATTTATAATGGGGACAAAGAAGATTGTTGCCCACTCGTCTATTAATGACATCACAAATATTCTAATCGATGTAAGTATCCCATGTACGATAGTTGTGTCTTTGATTAGGCCATTTAGCCAGAGGTTGATAGGTGATACTATCAAGGTATGTCTATGTATCTTAATTTTCCACTTGGTTATGACAGGTATTTCTTATGGCCTGTCCAAGATCCTAAAGGTAGACAAGTTAAAGCAGGGAAGTTGGATATTTGCCCTAGTATTTTCCAATAATGCCTTTATTGGATATCCTCTAATGTATGCATTATACGGAAATGACGGTCTATTCTTGATGGCTATGGGTAATATAGTACAGAATATACTTATATTCTCGATAGGCGTTAAGATGACAAACTTGAATTACGGAAAAGATGAACATGTGAGATTGAGGAATATTATAATCACAAAGCAGAATATAGCTGTAGTGATTGGTCTGATAATATTCTTTACTCAAATAGCAATACCAAAGCCTATTGTAACTTTGATAACATATGTGTCTAACTTGACAGTGCCCCTATCAATGATAGTAGTAGGTCTATCCCTGTCTAGGTATGATGTTAGAAACATGTTTACAGATGGTGAAGTATATAGGTTAACTGCCATAAGAATGGTGATTATACCGATCATCATGCTACTTGCCTACAAGGGCTTGGGCATAAATGCCAACAAGGATTTGCCGCTAGCAATCCTATATTTTACAGCTGTACTACCAGCACCAGCCTTTACTACTATAATGGCTGAGAGGTATAACACGAGTATAGAATTCTCGTCTAAGTGCGTCTTTATAACAACAATAATAAGTATAATTACAGTACCGGTTCTAGCTGGTATGCTTTAGTGATATTGAGGGTGAGATTGTATGGTCTTGCCCTTTTATACTATTTGTTTATAAAAAACACTTTGTTTATAAAAATCATTGAAATACTTTTCTTACTATGGTACTATATAAACGTAGACAGACAACTATATATCTATAGGGAGCTGATAAATCGGCTGAGATAAGGATATTGAGCCTTGACCTTTGACCTGATCTGGATAATGCCAGCGTAGGAATTTGTAGAACTTTCCAAGCATCTATCAGACGGGTAGGTGCTTTTTTATATGATTTTATTGATTATAAGTCTAGTTTCAGTCGGATATCATCTTTGATCTTGTCAAAAAAATAAGGAGGAGACTATGAGAAAAATACTCACAATAGCTGGTTCTGATTCATCAGGTGGCGCAGGTATACAAACAGATTTGAAGACTTTTTCTGCTTGTAGGACTTACGGTATGAGCGTTATTACGGCGATTACAGCACAAAATACCATGGGAGTGACTTGTGTGGAAAATGTATCTCCAAGTATGGTTTCTTCCCAAATGAGTGCTGTATTTTCTGATATAGAAGTAGATGCAGTAAAGATTGGTATGCTGTCTGAGAGCTCTATTATAGACAGTGTTTACGAGGGTTTGACCAAGTATGGTGCCAAGAATATTGTCCTAGACCCAGTCATGATATCTACTTCAGGATATGACCTGATAGACCAAATGGCCAAGAGTGCTATGATAGAGAAGTTATTTAAAATCGCTGACCTTGTTACACCCAATATCCATGAGGCTATTGCAATAGCATCTATATTGGAACCGGATGAAGATTATTCAATAAAGAATACGGATGATATGGTCTATGTAGGTAGAAAAATTCTAAATCATACCAATAAGGCAGTCCTGATCAAGGGAGGCCACCTAGAGGACGATGCCTGTGACCTACTCTTGTATGGAGACAATTTAATATACTACAAAAACAAAAGGATAGATACAAAAAATACCCATGGGACTGGCTGTACCCTATCTTCTGCCATTGCCGCCTATCTAGGACTAGGCTACCAATTAAAGGAAGCTGTGTCATTGGCCAAAGACTTTATAACCAAGGCTATTGAACATTCACTAGATATAGGCAGGGGGGCAGGTCCTACCAATCCTATGGGGGATATATACGATAAATTAGATATGATAAAGGGCGACTAGGGTCCTAGAGATTGTTTGTAACAACTAGAATATTGGAGATGATAAAATATGGCAAATATAGGTGATAAAATATTATACCTTGTAACAGATGAGGCTGCTTGTAGGGGCAAGGACTTTTTTGAATCGGTAGAGGCTGCCATAAGGGGTGGAGTATCCATAGTTCAGCTAAGGGAGAAAAACCTATCTACTAGAGACTTTTACCAAAAGGGTCTAAAACTCAAAAAGCTATGCCAAGACTATGGGGTGACCCTACTAGTAAATGACAGGTTGGATATAGCCCAGGCCATAGGTGCTGACGGGGTCCACCTAGGTCAGACGGATATGCCTATTGAGGTAGCCAAAGAGATATTAGGTCCAGACAAGATAATAGGTATAACAGCCAAGACCATTGACCAAGCCCTTGATGCTCAGGAGGCAGGAGCTGACTATATTGGTGTGGGAGCATTTTTTCCGACACCGTCTAAAAAGGACGCAGTGCTCCTAGACAGGTCTCAGCTAGATATGATACTTGAAAGAGTCAGAATAAAGAAATATGCAATCGGTGGACTAGGTCTTGATAATGTGGATAAGATCAGGTCCTATGATATGGATGGGGTCTGTATAATATCGGACATACTTGCAAGTGATGATTGTGAGGCTAGGTCTAGGCAGATTTTTGATAAGATTAACAATAGGTAGTCGCTTGCTTGCTATATAAAACTTATTAGCGAGAAGTAATATCAACCTATTTATAGTGATTGGCAATAATTAATTAAATATAAAGAAAACAATATTGATTTAAATTTTAGGAGGATACAATGTATACTACACAGATTGATGCAGCAAAAAAGGGAATATTAACTGAACAGATGAAGAGAGTAGCTGAAAAGGAGCATATGGATCCACAGCTATTGATGCAAAGGGTAGCCAAGGGAGAAATAGCTATACCTGCAAATAAAAACCACAAGAGTCTACTTGCAGAAGGTGTTGGTCTTGGTCTAAGCACAAAAATAAATGTTAACCTTGGTATATCAAGAGACTGTCCAGATGTAGACAAGGAACTTGAAAAGGTTAAAAAAGCTATAGAAATGGAGGCTGAAGCAATAATGGACCTATCTTCTTTTGGTAAGACAGAAGAGTTCAGACAGAAGTTAATAGCTATGTCATCTGCTATGATAGGTACTGTACCTGTGTATGATGCTATAGGTTTTTATGATAAGGAACTAAAGGACATAACAGCTGATGAATTCTTGGATGTTGTAAGAAAGCACGCAAAAGACGGTGTTGACTTTGTAACTATCCACGCTGGCATGAACAGGGAAGCTATGGATGTATTCAAGAGAAACAAGAGAATAACTAACATAGTTTCTAGGGGTGGTTCTTTGATGTATGCATGGATGGAGCTAAACAACGCAGAGAACCCATTCTTTGAAAGATATGATGAATTGCTAGACATATGCCAGGAGTACGACCTTACACTTAGCCTTGGTGATGCATTGAGACCAGGATGTCTAGATGATTCTACAGATGCTTGCCAGATTAAGGAGCTTACAACTCTTGGAGAACTTGCTCTAAGGGCTTGGGAGAAGAATGTACAGGTTATGATAGAGGGACCTGGTCATATGGCAATTGACGAGATAGAAGCTAATGTTAAGCTTGAAAAGAGACTATGCCACAACGCACCATTCTATGTCCTAGGACCAATTGTAACAGATGTTGCACCAGGCTATGACCATATCACATCAGCTATAGGTGGGGCTATTGCAGCCGCTGCAGGTGTAGACTTCCTATGCTATGTAACACCAGCAGAACACCTAAGACTACCAAACCTAGAAGATATGAAAGAGGGTATAATAGCTACTAAGATAGCTGCCCATGCTGCAGATATTGCCAAGAAGGTTCCTCATTCAAGAGATTGGGACAACAAGATGGCAAAGGCAAGAGCAGATATAGATTGGGATGCCATGTTTGATTTGGCTATTGATAAAGAAAAGGCTAGAAGATATAGAGAAGAGTCTACTCCTGAGCACCATGACACTTGCACTATGTGTGGTAAGATGTGTTCAATGAGGACAATGAAGAAGATAATGTCTGGAGAGGACCTAAACATACTTAGAGACGATAATTAACTAAATAGACCTTAAAAGGTGTAATAGACCTCATACCATGAGGGGCAAGTAAACCAATACCATTTTATGCAAATAAACCAGAAAAGGGCCCGAATAACCTATGCTTGATACTAGGACTAGATATAAATACCTAACCTAGGCAGAAATAGACTTATTATGGGTTCTTTTTTGATGGAATGTTTTTAATTGCTAGATAGTGTGGTATAATATGATGGAGAGAATGTATTTAGTATTAGTAAAGAAATTTGTTATAGAATTTAATAGGAAGTGAACTGAATGAGTGAATTTATAATAGCTATTCATGCACTGTGTCTTTTGGCCCATGATTTTAAGTCTTGGTCAAGTGAGGCCTTAGCCAACAACCTATGTACCAACCCGGCAAGGATTAGGAAGGTGATGGCAAAGTGCAAGAGGGCTAATCTAGTAGAGACCAAAGCTGGTGTCAATGGTGGATACCAAATTGTTGAAAATGGAAAAAATATAAATCTTAAGCAGATATATGATGCGATAGGTCAACCAATAGTGGAGTCTAAATGGCATTCAGGAGATATAGATTCAGAGTGTATATATGCTAGTGGTATGTCTGAGTATGTAGACAATTTGTTTGCCTACCTAAATGAAGAAGTTGTATTTTTGCTTGAGAAAATAAGCCTTGGAGATATAGATGGCAAGTTAGAGGAAATAAGAGACAGAAGGCTTGAGCAGGGCGACTAGTAGAATGTACAAATAAAAAAAATTATGGTATTATAGGTTATGAGTAGAGTGAAAGGAGGCAAGTATGGCTTCAAAAAAATCGAAATTTGAGACTAAGTATACTTTTAAGGGTAATTCAAAACTAAATAATAAGTATGCCAATATATATGAAGATATAGAAAAGAAAAAAGATGCATTCTACAACAATAGCATGAATTTGTCAAATACTAGCTTGGATGAAAATGGTGAGCCAATAGAAGTACAAAAGACCGTAAAGTCTATAGACGACCATATAAAGTCGACTGTAAGAGAGGTCAGTCATGAAGAAGCGGAACTGAATGCACAGGAGAGAAAAAAATCAATAAAAAACCAGAGGCGCTTGGCTATGCAAAAGTCTAGTCCTGTTGTTTCAAAAAGAAAGACACCAGAGCTGGATAGGGAGCTAAGTCTTGAAAAATTAAAAAGAGAAAAAAGGGCGTCAAAGCAATCCACAATGGAAGACACTAAAAATATGAGCCTGGATGAAATCCTAAATGAGCTTAGGAGGAAGGCTAGTTCAAGTGAAGAAGAAAAGGTCTTGATTGATGACTTTAATAATGATCCTGAGGTTGTAAAAATACAGGCCAAAGAAAGGGTCTCTATGGACAAGTCAGATGTCGAAATATTTAAAGAGTACTCTGATTTTGAAAGAACTAGTATAGAAGAACCTAATAATAGTTATAGTATAGAAGATTTAAAAAATAAGACTAAGAAGATAAATCTTGAGGACTTTAGGTTTGACCTAGAAAAAGTAGAACCTGAGGAAGACTATTACAGGGATGAAGTAAGGGCTCAGGAGTCCGCTGTTGAAGAGATAATGAGACGTAAGAAGGCTGAGGAGGCTAGGGACAAAAAAGAGAGCAGGAGGTCCAGAAAGGCCAAGAGACAGGAGCAAGAAGCAATTAGGAGAGTTAACCAGTCTATTGGCAATGCGGGTACATCTAGGGCTGAGGTATACAAGAGGGGAAGACAAGATAAATCAAGTAAGCTAAATGTTAAGAGAATAGTTACCTTGCTTATCCTTCTTGCCTTGATAGGTATATTTATAGCTGCAGCTGCAGATAAATATATGACTTACAAGAGAGAAAATCCTATTACTAAGGTTGAAACAAGTAAAACTAAGGATAAGGCTAAGGAAAAGACTAGTCCTAAAACTACTCAAAAGAAAGTGAGCCTTGAAGATAAGAAGAAAAAGCTTGAAAATATCAAGTCTAAACTCAATTATGACGAAGCTAAGAGACTTGAGTATATAATTGAGAATATAGGTTCTTATCCTGAAGATTTAATAGATCTACTTTTAAGAAATAATGAGACAGTTGATTATGTATATAGTTACAAGGACAAGGAAAAATATAATGCTAGAAAACTTGCCAAGAATGTTACATCAAGCTATCATGTAGATGGAGAAGTACCTCTGTTCTTACAATGGGATAGAAGATGGGGGTATAGGAATTACGGAAGCGAAATGATAGGTCTATCAGGCTGTGGTCCTACATCTTTGGCCATGGTTATCAGACATTTTGATTCTAAGTCCGCTGTAAACCCATATGATATAGCCAAGTATAGTCAGGATAACAATTATGTATCAAATACAAATACTACAAGCTGGAAGTTGTTTGAAGACGGTATAAAGAAGTTTGACCTACAATCCGTTGATGTATTACCAGTAGAGGCCAAAATGAAGAAATCTCTTGATGGTGGTCATGTATTGATAGCAAGTTTAAATCCAGGTCTATTTTCTACTAGAGGGCATATAATTGTAATAAAGGGCTATAATTCAGATGGAGACTTTTTGATTAATGATCCTAACAGTATTGTAAATACAAATAAGGCTTGGTCATTTGATGAGCTTAAAAACTACCTAAGAAAGATTTGGGGGGTTAGTAGGATAAAATCATCTGATGAAGATGTCTCAAATTCTATGTCAAGAGGTGGAGACTCAACTGGAGATAATGAAGATAAAAAACAAAGCTCTGGTGGGGATGGAGACAGTTCGGATCCAAGCATAATACAAGATATAGAATAATTAACAATTATTAGTCTTATGCCTAGTTACAAGTTTTTTAAAAATAAATTAGTAGTTAGCATAATTCAAATATTGTTGTAAAATCGCTTAATAAAGGGTTGGCTGAATATTAGTTAGCCCTTTTTTTGATTGTATTTATAGTATTATACATTGTAAATAGTTTTTTGATTTATTGTATTGCCAGAAATAAAATTAAATATACTAAACTAAAGAATACTTTTTTTGGTTTTTAACTGGAAAAGATAAAAGAAACACTAAAAAACATATAATATATATTAGTAATTCTAGCGTTATTTTTATAACAATTGAAATATTTCTATAATTGCATAATAAGTTGCAACTATAAGTTAAATCAATAAACACAGGGTGTTTCGATAACGTTTTCACATTGTTTTCAAGTTGACATTCAACAAAGATTAATTAAGTAAATAACAAAATGTATAGATTGATAAGGTGATAATTCTATGAAAACGTATGTAAGAATGATTAAAGACCTTATTAAGTAAATAAAATCCCATAATTTCTTAAAAAGCATAAGATTAACAAAAAAAAGTTCTACTATAAAAAGTAGCTTGACAACTTTATAAAGCAAAATTATAATAAAAACATGGATTAAAAAATAAGTCAAACTTATATTTTAATGAAATAATATTTTTTGTATTTTTTGTGTTTAAAGGTAATATGAAGGGAGAATTTCAAAATGGAAAAAAATGGAAGCATTAAGGACATCCTAACCTTTGGTTTTGCACTATTCGCTATGTTCTTCGGAGCAGGAAATCTAATATTTCCACCATATTTAGGAATTATATCAGGACCACAGTGGATGATAGGGTTCGCAGGATTCACATTTGCTGATGCTGGTCTAGCATTACTAGCAGTTATAGCTATAGCTCTATGTAATGGTAAGATTATGTCATTGTTTGAGAGAATTGGCAAGGTCCCAGCAATTTTACTAAGTTTCGCAGATATAATGTGTGTTGGACCACTTCTAATAATACCTAGAACTGGTGCTACTACTTTCGAAATGGGCATCCAGCCACTATTTGGTGAAGGTGTTCCAATCTTACTTGTTGTAGTGATATTCTTTACACTTACTTACTTCTTAACGGTAAGACCATCAAAAGTTATAGACATTATAGGTCAGGTACTTACACCATTCCTTATAATCGCACTTTCTGTAATCATAGTAAAAGGTATTATAACACCAGTTGGACCAATAAACTCTGCTCCAATGATTAACCAGGTGTTCGCTAGAGGTGTAGCGGATGGTTACCAGACAATGGACTGTTTCGTATCAATAGCAGTTGGTTCAGTTCTAATATTAACTCTTATAAACAAGGGTTACACAGATGCTAAACATCAGGTTTCAGTTCTTATAAAGGCTGGTATAGTTGCTTGTGTTGGTCTAGCATTAATATACGGTGGACTTACTTACTTAGGTGCTACAGTATCTACAGTATACAACCAAGATGTACAGGCTGCTAAGGTAATAGTTAATATTACTAAAGCTCTTCTAGGTAACACAGGTAAGACAATACTTGCAATAGCAGTGTCACTTGCTTGTTTGACAACTTCAATAGGTCTTACATCAGCCACAGCTGACTACCTATCAGAATTATCAGGTAGAAAGGTAACTTATGAAAGAGTTGTACTATTTGTTTGTTTATTCTCTACAGCAGCAGCTACACTAGGTGTATCTGGACTAGTAAAGGTAGCAAGCCCAATACTTGCAATAGTATACCCACCAACAATAGTTCTAATAGTTCTTGCATTCTTCAATGACAAGATCAAGAACGACAACATCTACAAGGTGTCTGTACTATTTACTGTGATAACAAGTGCTCTTACACTATTATCAGCAAGTATACCATCACTAGCACCTGTAAACAACCTACCACTTGGATTCCTAGGATTCAACTGGGTAGTACCAGCTATCATAGGTGGTGTTATAGGTAAATTTATACCTTCAAAGGTAAAGGCAGCCGAGTTTATTTAATAAAATAATAGAAGATACAAGCCCTCAGTTATATACTGTGGGCTTCTTTTTTTGGGTATGACGGGCATGCCGTCAGTCTGTGGTGAAAGTCCACGTAGGGCGTAGTTGCCGACGAACCTCATAGCAACTTGCAAGGTTATCACCGTGAGGTGATGGCGAGAAGAAGCAATAGCAAAATCGTAGCCTGACGTACAGAAACCTAATATAAAGGCTTACATAAAGGATGAGTGGGCCCAAAGTCACGAAGTCCAAAAGGCAAACGTAACTTATGTAAGTAAATTAGGCAGGTAGACGAGGAAAGACTGACGACTTATCCCGTGAGGTCTCACAGAGGGAAAACCTAGTAACAACGAACTGTGAGAAGTC